>CAJGDX010000042.1 GCA_904502185.1 uncultured Bacteroidaceae bacterium
CAAGCGACAAGGCTCGCCACCGACTGAAGAACGTTGCCGAAAGGCAACTTCTGAACAAAGGCAGAGCCGCCTGCTGCGTCCCGTGTGCCGGGGCTTTTGGTTCTTTTGCCCGGCAAAAGAACATAACAGCAATAACTACCTTAAACTATTGCAACCAAAGGTTAAGGGTAAAATAGACCATAGATAAAAAGATTTTCCACCCTTAATCTACAGAATTATAGCAATATATAAATCAGTGTAAATTGATATAACAAACTCACTTTAATACAAATAAGGCAGTGCAAAAAAACAGCACTGCCCTATTTATGTTAACGAAAGACTCAAAGTCTACTTTATATTATCGTTAGTCAAAATCTTGCCCTTATATTCACCGGTCAAACTATTCAGGAAAGTCACAATCTTTGAAACCTCTGATGCAGGAATTTCGACACCAACCTCATATTTTCCCATTGCAGCAACAGCAGCATCAAGAGTAGCCTGTGTTCCATCGTGGAAATAGGGAGCGGTCAAAGCCACATTGCGAAGGCCGGGAACCTTGAAACGATGAATGTCACGTTCAAGTTTAGTCTCTTTGTTACGGCCATTATCCTCGTTTGTAAGCTCAGAACCACGGTCGGCAAAATAGTCAGCCATGATACCCATAAGCTCGTACGAACGTCCACCAAGATTCTCACCTATGTGGCAGGTAGCGCAATCATACTTCTTGAAGAGATTATAACCCTCGACTGCCTCAGCGCTGATAGCCGCCTTGTCACCTTTAAGATATTTGTCGAAAGAGGAATTGGGGGTAAGCAAAGTACGCTCGAACTCCTGTATGGCATCTGTTATATTCTGCTCTGTTATTCCATCAGGATAAACAGCTGTAAAGGCTTTATCAAAAGCTGCATCGGCCTTCAATTTTCCACAAATTTCGTCGAAGCTTGCAGATGCCATTTCAACGGGATTAAGAGGAGGACCTGCAGCCTGAGCTGCCAATGTTTCGGCACGTCCATCCCAGAACTGAACGAAATTGTAGTGTGCATTGAACACTGTCGGAGCATTTACACCACCCTTCTGTCCGTTAACACCCTCGGAGTACTGCTTATTGTCGACACCACCGGTGTTCAGGCCATGACAGCTTGCACACGACACTGTGTTATCCACAGAAAGACGTGTATCGTGATAGAGCAGTTCGCCAAGAGTAGCCTTCAGAGGATTAACCTCCACTGCATCTTCGATGGGACGTACAGTCTCGTTGGCAAATTCGGGAGCGGCAAGTTTGTTGGGATAATATTTCGCACGCGCCTCTTTGGCCCATGCGAGTGCCATCTGCTGCTCCTCGCCGTTTACATTTGCACCCCACTGCACCATATAGTACTTTGCAGGGGGCATTGTGCCGTCGAGAATCACCTTTTCAACCTTTGCAAGGTCAACTTCAGAGACTTTGCTGTCATCTGCCAACGCCTGCATCATCGGTTGAACATCGAAAGCACGATAGCCATCGGCAGCATCCTTCTTCACGAGGTCGCCTGCAACAGGAAACTCTGCGTAGAATGGCAGTGAAGGTTCCGCAGTGTGGCAGTCTGCACAACCGCTTACACCAACAATCTCAGCCATCTGAGCAGTCGGAGTGAGAGACTGCTCGGGTGCAGTATCCGCAGCCAGATATACACCGCCCATTATTGATAACAGCACTACCGCTGCTGTCAAAATTGTACTTTTTTTCATAATCATTCGTTATTTATCTTTTACTTTTTATTTCTTCCCAAAGGTAATTTGGGAAACATTCTTCTGAAATTGAACACATTGCCGATACGTTTACCACCTGCAACCACAAGAGTTACCGCCAAAATTATGAGCATCATTCCGCCCACTTCCTGAACCGTCAGTTTCTCGCCAAGCAGCAGCACGCACAAGATGATGGCAGTCACCGGTTCAAATGCACCGAGAATGGCGGTAGATGTGGAACCGATGTATCGTATGGCACGTGTGGTGCATGCCAATGATACAACTGTGGGGAAGAATGCGAGTCCAAGTATGTTTCCCCATTGATGCCATTCCGCCGGCAGCGTAACATTGCCATTGAGATAAAGTCTTGTACCAAAAACAACCGTACCAAAGAGAAGCACATAGAAAGTCACCTTCAGCGTAGCAAGTCCTTTAAGACGAGTTGTGTTAATACCCACTATATACACAGCATAGCAGAATGCTGCCGCAAAAACCAACAATGCACCTACCAGATTAAGACTGGTAGAGACCTGCGGGTCGTACAACATCGCAACACCGCCAACAGCCATCAACAGACACAACAAAGTGTGCATTGTTATCTTCTCTTTGTAATATATCGCCATCAGGATTGCAACCATAATGGGATATATAAACAGCAAAGTAGAGGAGATGCTTGCATCCATGTATTTATAGCTGGCAAAGAGCGTCAGCGACGAAAATGCCATAAGTATGCCCATTATTATCAAAGGCAACACCTCGCGGCTATGAACTCTGAAACTGCGTCCACGCAACATCAGCACAACAGCTACTATGGGAATTGCAAACAAATACCTGAAGAACAACACCGAGTCTACATCCATCCCTGCATCGTACAGAGGAACGGCAAAAATCGGATTCAGGCCGTATGCAGCAGCTGCAATAATGCCATAAATATAACCTTTTGCTTTTTCACTCATATTTATATGTCTTTCATTAGATTCTACCAGTGCAAATACGGTGTCAGTCACCGCAAAAAGCAATTGATTGCTTTATAGAAGCAAAGATAACACAAATAGAATAGTTTTCTGCAAAAAATGGGATTATATTTTATAATCCACGATTATAGAAAAGCAGTGACAGAAGAGAGCTATCGCCACAAAACAAACATTATGCATCAATTTTTACAACTATATGCATGCTATTTCAAAATTACCATTATCTTTGCAATTACAGAATAAACAAGTGTTTTTTAAATAAACTTACATAAAATTACACACCATGAGTATATCACGTAGAAACTTCCTGCGCTTCTCGGCACTCGGAGCATCGGCTATGATGATTCCCACAGCAGCAGAAGCCATGATACCGGCAGAGAAAAGCAACAAGAAAGGCAGTGCAAACGACAACATCAATTTGGGCTTTATCGGTCTTGGACAACAGGCCATCTATCTGCTCAACGGCTTTATCACCATTCCCGGTGTACGAATTGTAGCCGGATGTGACGTTTACGACATCAAACGTAACAGATTCGAAGAGCGCGTAAACAAATATTACGCAGAAAAGAAGATAAAGAACAAGTTTACCATGTATGTCCGCTACGAGGAGCTGCTCGCCCGCAAGGACATCGACGCAGTAGTAATTGCAACCCCCGACCACCAGCACGCAATCATGGCTATTGCAGCCTGTCGTGCCGGCAAGGACATCTATCTTGAAAAACCTATCACATTCACCATCTACGAAGGACAGCAACTGATAAAAGCCGTACGCGAGAATACACGTATTCTTCAGGTAGGAAGCATGCAGCGTTCAATGCGAGAATTCATCCACGCAGCAAATGTTGTACGCGAAGGCCGCCTGGGTAAAGTTTCATTGATCAAAGCATTCGTTGGCGACGGTCCCAAGCCTTACGATTTGCCCAAGCAGGAGGTACCTGCAGGACTCGACTGGGACTTGTGGTTAGGCCCTCTCTCTGAAAAATTCTACTACAACCACCAGCTTAATCCGCTGCTCACACAGAACGGGCACGACGAATGTTGGGGTGCTTGGCGCTGGTACCAGGGCATGGGCGGTGGTTTCACCACAGACTGGGGCGCACACATGTTCGACATTGCACAATGGTGTATAGGCAAGGATGGAAGCGGTCCTTCAGAGATTCTTCCTCCCTCGGCAAGCCCCTACGACTGCCTCACATTCCGTTACGACAATGGCATTGAGGTTGCCCAGATGAACTTCGGTCATGGTCAGGCAGTAAAGGTTTATGGAGAAAATGGTTGGATTATCGTAGGACGCGGCAAGTTCCTTGCATCGTCACCCGAATTCATGCCCACAAAAGTTGATGAGCAGAAGGTATACGAGACAAACGTTCCCCACTATCAGAGCTTTATCGACAGCGTTCGCTCACGCCGCGACCCGAGCGTACCCATCGAGGTTGGACACAGTTCATGCACAATGTGTACATTGGGCAACATCGCATACGAACTGAACCGTCCTCTTGTTTGGAACCCCATTGTACAGAAGTTCATGAACAACGACACAGAGGCTAATTCCAAACTGCACTACGAATATCGCAAACCCTACAAACTTGAATAATACTCACAGGAATAAAACAAATAACATCGCCCCGACCAGGGCGATGTTATTTGTTTTATAATAAGCACTAACACTTGCATGCAACAGCCTGCATGACCCACTCGACGTCACGCAGAAAATCCTGCAACTCCTGCTCGTGTTCTTCCTCCTCGGCCATAATTCTTTTGGCAATGTCACAAGTTGTAAAATCGAGTCCGTTGGTATATGAAGCTATCTCCTCGTAACGGATTATGGCACAACGCTCCGATGTTATATTCTGCTTCAGCAGACTGAGCACGTCCGATTGCATGGGGACTGCATACTTGCAACGCGCAAGAGTCACCCATTGTGCAGGATCGAGTACCGGTGTTCCCTCGAGCTGTATTATACGGTCGGCAAGCATTTTGGCATGCTCGAACTCCTCCATAGCATGCTCCTCGAATTCCCGCTGAAGGTCGGCACGCATCGCACCCTCCACCACAAGGCTGCCTATCCAATATTGGTAATAGGCCAACCACTCCTCACTCAACGCAGCATTAAGATTATCCAACAGACGCGGAACATCAATGCGCTTTTTCAATATCTGTACACTCTCTTTACCCATAATGTTGTACGGTTAAATTAATATCACAATATCAACATCGGAGAGGGCAACATTGTTTAAACACTAAAGTGCGCAGTAAGCAGAAGTTTGCATTTTTACAGACAAAGGCTTACCTTTGCCGCCGATAGAACAAAGAAACATAATTATGATACCCTATAAAAAACATAAACTGATTGTCGGACTGCTGTTTGTGTATATGACAGGAATGTTCGTCTACTTCTTTCCACGCAACACAGAGATGAGCAACACCGAAAAGTGGGCGATAGTTGGAGTATCCTACGCATTGCTGGTGATATTGTGGTTCGTGCTGAAGCATCGCGACAAACTGCGCAACAAGAGAGAAAAAGAGTTCAATAGCCAAGATTAACCATTTGAACCTCTTTAAAAGAGTAGTAAGAGACCCCTCCATCGCAGCGTAGAAGCCTTATGCGGCCATCCTTTTCAACACCATGCACCGTTGCATCGAAAAATCCGGAAGAGTCACGGTAGAGCATCGTTGCGTGGCGCCCCATGAGCTGCTCCTCATATTCGGCAAACAGAGCATCGTCGCCACCTTGCAAAAGCACATCATAGAGTTTCAGAAACTCATCGACGAGCACTTGTCCAACCTCGCTCACAGAGTAATCAATCCCTTGTATAAGCGACATTGAAACAGGATTGCGCTCCATGGATGCAAACTGTTTCTGATTCACATTCAGGCCTATCCCCACTATTGCCTGCGACAGGTTAGCGCCTTCAAAGTCTGCCTCAAGCAGTATTCCCGCCAATTTTGCGTTATTGAAATATAAATCGTTGGGCCATTTGAGAAACGCATCAATGCCATAGCGAGCTACACATTTCTTAAGCGCAAGAGCAGCCACCACCGAAAGAGAGAAACTGCGCGAAGCCTTCACTGCCGAAGGGCGCAACAGAATGGAAAGAAGCAGGTTTTCACCCACCGCCGACTGCCACACCGAGCCACGCTGCCCCCGTCCGGCACTCTGCATGTCCGCAGTAACAACAAAAAGGCCGCAAGCGGGGAAAGAGCGAAAGAGTGAAGAGGAGTCGCGCCTGAGAAAACTATTTGTAGAGTCCACCTCCGGCAGATGAATACGACCAACCGTAAATCCGTGAATATTCTCAATATCCATATTTCACACGCACTTTTTTGGGGAGTTTTTTCAGCACCTCCTCGTATGAATGGTCTATAAGTTCCTTTACCAGAGCACTCTCCATGCGCACTATGTCCATCATATTCCAATAGCGTTTGTTCATGTGCCATGCAGGCTTGATGGTGGAATATTTGTCACGAAGGTCGATTGCACGCTCCGCATCGCATTTCACGCAGAACCACTCGGTATTTTCGAGGTCGACAATGGCAAAAATCTTGTTTTCCACGCGAAAAGCAAGCGTGGTTTCATCGAAAGGAAAATCCTCGGTTGCCGAGGGTTTGCTCAAACAATAGATACGTGCATCCTCTATATTCATATAGTACTATTATTCTAATTCGGGATAAAATGCCTCTCTTATATGTTCTATTCGGTGAGTATCGCCGACAGGAACCACGGTAACAACATCGAAACGCACAGGAAGGTCTATTTTCTTAAGTTCCATATAAGCCTCGGCAGCCAAAATAACATTACGCATCTTGCGGGGCGTTACAGCCTCACGAGCATCGCCAAAGGACTCATTGCTGCGCGTCTTGACTTCGACAAACACCAGAACATCACGTTCTTTTGCAATAAGGTCAATCTCTTTGTGTCCGCTGCGCCAGTTATACTCAAGCACGGCATAGCCCTTGTCGGCCAAATAGCGCGCCGCAAGCATCTCACCTTTATTGCCTAAAAGATTGTGTCGAGCCATAATACTTTTCTTTCCTGCAAATATAGTGAAAGGTGAGAGAAGAAAATCAAGTTCACTGAATTTTTCTTCCGAAGCGCATCCTATCTTGATGGTTTACTGCAATTATAGGGATAAGCTAGTAAGAAATATAAAGCATGCTCCAAGATTTTTCCATGCGAGCGTGAATATATTCACAGTGAAGCATAAATATGTGACGTTTAGTGCAAATTCATATACAAACGAATGAAATATACAAAATTTAGAATTATATTTGCACTACGCGCAACAAAATCAGCGACAATGGAAAACAAGAAGAAACCTACAACAACCAGAATACAGCAGATACGCAAAAAGCGCATAGTAGCCCTTGTCAGCGACGAAGAGGAGCGCTTGATTGACAATTATCTGAAAAAATACAAGATAAGCAACAAGAGCAATTGGATGCGCGAGACACTGCTCGCATTCATATACAAAAATCTTGACGAGGACTATCCCACTCTTTTCAACGAACACGACATGCGCCGATGAAAGCAACCACCGACACTGACATAAAATACATGAAGCAGGCACTCGCCGAAGCACAGAAAGCGTATACTAAAGGCGAGATTCCAATTGGAGCCATCGTCGTGTGCAACGACACCATAGTAGCCCGTTGTCACAACCTCACCGAAACACTCAACGACGTTACGGCACACGCCGAAATGCAGGCAATAACATCAGCAGCAGAGAGCATAGGCGGCAAATATCTTGACGACTGCACACTCTATGTAACAGTTGAACCTTGCCCCATGTGTGCCGGCGCAATAGGTTGGGCACATTTAGGCAGAGTGGTCTATGGTGCTGCGGACGAGAAAAAGGGATACAGAAAATTCGCTCCGGATGTACTGCATCCAAAGACAAAAGTCACAGACGGCGTATGTGCCGACGAAGCTGCTGAACTGATGAAAAGATTCTTTAAAGAGAGAAGATAACGAACGACTACTTCTTATCGCCGTCCGAAGGCTTTATCTCCTCGAAACTGACATACTCACCCTCATTCTTATCGAAAACCTTTTTGCGGGCGCCGTCCGCAGTCTCAGTACGTTTGAATGACGCTTTGCTGTCGTCATCAGTGCGTCGTTGCTGCTGCGAACGTCCTGTATTATAAGTAGAACCTCCGCCCAGCATTGAGATTATAGAGCGCAGTATACCCACTATCAACGAGGGAACAATAATGATAAGGGCAAATATAATAAGTAAAATGAATAAGATAAATTTCATTGTTATATCCGATAAAGAGTTAACGCTTCTTTACCATAGACTTTATTACAGATATTGCAACATACAATGATATGATAGGAACAGCTGCACCAAAGCCTAAGAGCAACATAGGAGCTGAAACTAAAAGAAAACTATATCTGATTTTGTTCGCTCTCCACGCCAAATATTTTATTTTCAGGGAGAACATGGGAATTTCAGCAATCAAAAGGTAGCACGACAACAATACCATTGCTACCATCAACGCCCAACCATAAGGCAAAGAACCAATAAAATCTCCGAAGCCAACTACCAGCGATGCCCAAAACAGAGCATTGGCAGGAGTAGGCAAACCAATAAATGTGGTAGTCTGGCGCTTGTCAATATTGAATTTCGCCAAACGCAATGCCGAAAAAGCAGCGATAAGGAATGCCACATAGGGAACATAATCGGCTACAGCTTCTGGAATTGCAAGACCGCGCATGAACATGAATACCATAAACGAGGGTGCAAAACCGAATGTAACATCATCGGCCAACGAGTCGAGCTGCACACCCAAAGGAGAGCTGACCTTGAGCAGACGCGCTGTCATTCCATCGAAGAAGTCGAACACCGCTCCCAACACGATAAAAGTCAATGCCATCACAAAATCGCCTTGCATGGCCATTACGCATGAAACGCATCCTGACAAAAGATTACAACAAGTAATTGTATTGGGAATATGTTTTTTGAAGCCCATATAGTGACTATTGATTATTTTAGTTTTGCAATTATAGTCTCATCGCCTACAGTTTTCTGCTCAAGTTCCACACAAATCTCGGCATCGAGCGGCAGATACACATCCACGCGAGAACCGAATTTGATGAATCCCATATGCTGGTCGATGAAACACTCTTCGCCTGCCTCGGCATAAGTAACGATGCGACGCGCCATTGCACCGGCAATCTGTCTTACAAGAATTTCTGTTCCGTCGGGAGTCTCTATAACCACCAACGAACGCTCGTTCTCGGTACTTGCCTTTGGCAACCAAGCTTTATGGAATTTACCCTTCTGATGTCCGACGCGCTTAACAACACCATCAACAGGATACCAGTTTGCATGGACATTCAGGGGACTCATGAATATAGAAATCTGTCTTCTTTTATCTTTAAAGTGGTCGGGTTCGTAGACCTCTTCGATAACCACGACCTTACCATCGGCAGGAGCAACCACAAGTTTCTCCACACTTTCAAGCGGGAACACACGTTTGGGGCTGCGGAAGAAGTTCACCATCATCAGATAGAGAAACACCGAAAAAGATGTCAACAATATATTGAATACATCGCTAGGGACTAAGTACCAACTTAATGAATTCAACAAAAGAAGCACAATCAAGGAGACAACGAGAATGGAAGTTCCTTCACGATGTATCCTCATTTTTCTTATCCTTTTCAATTTTTCAATTCTTCCCATTGGTACAGTTTAATTGTTTATTTGACAAAAATAGTATTTTTTTGTTAAACACCCAACAATTTTCAAAGAAAAAAGAGAATCACACCTGCAAGAATCGCTATTAAAGGAGCATGTTGAAAACTTTTGGAACAAAGTTCCGCAAAAATCACAAATAAAGCACTATCTTTATCAGTCATAAAAAGAGAAAGAAAAAATGGAAGATTTTGTTCATCTGCACGTACATACTCAATACTCGATACTTGACGGACAAGCATCCATTCCCCGTCTTGTGGACAAAGCCATAGACGACGGAATGCGCGGTATTGCCGTAACCGACCACGGCAATATGATGGGAATTAAGGAGTTCTACAACTATGTCAGTAAAAAGAACAAGGGCAAAGCACCCGAAGAGAAATTCAAGCCCATCATTGGTTGCGAAATGTACGTATCGCCACGACGCCTATTTAATAAGGAAGGAAAAGAGGACCAGAAGGCCTTTCACCTTGTCGTGCTTGCAAAAAATCTTACAGGTTACCATAATCTTGTAAAACTTGTGTCAAAAGCGTGGAGCGAAGGCTACTACTACCATCCACGTACCGACAAGGTCGAACTTGAAAAGCACAAAGAGGGACTCATCATTGGCTCGGCATGTCTTGGAGGAGAGATTCCGCAGCTCATCAGAAACGGCAACTTCGAAGAGGCCGAGCGCAGCATCCTGTGGTTCAAGGAGACATTCGGCGACGATTTTTACCTTGAGCTTCAGATACATAAAGCTAACGTTGAACGCGCCAACCACGAGGTATATCCGTTGCAGATGGAGGTTAACAAGCACCTTGTAGAGTTCAGTAAAAAGCATAATATAAAGCTTATCTGCACAAACGACGTACATTTCGTTGACGAAGAGAATGCCGAAGCACACGACCACCTCATCTGCCTGAACACCGGCAAAGACCTTGACGACCCCAACCGTATGCTCTACTCCAAACAGGAGTGGATGAAGACACGCGAGGAGATGAACGAACTATTTGCCGAATACCCCGATGCACTTGCAAACACTGTTGAAATATGTGATAAAGTTGAATTCTACAGCATCGACAATGCACCCATCATGCCCACCTTTGCCATACCCGAGGAGTTTGGCACCGAAGCGCAGTACAGAGAAAAATTCACACACGAAGACCTGTTCAACGAATTCACACGCGACGAGAAGGGGAATGTGGTAATGTCGCAGGAGGCTGCCGAAGCAAAAATTAAAAAGCTCGGAGGATACGACAAACTCTATCGTATTAAGCTCGAAGGCGACTACCTGCGCAAGCTTACATACGATGGAGCAAAAAAGCTATACCCCGAGCCTTTCAGCCAGGAGCTGACCGACCGCATCGACTTCGAGCTTCACATCATGAAGACGATGGGTTTCCCCGGTTACTTCCTCATCGTGCAGGACTTCATAAAAGCCGCACGCGAAGAGCTTGGAGTATCCGTAGGCCCCGGACGTGGTTCTGCCGCAGGTAGTGTGGTGGCATATGCTCTGAGCATCACCCGTGTAGACCCGATAAAATACGACCTGCTGTTCGAGCGTTTCCTGAACCCCGACCGCATTTCACTCCCCGATATCGACGTAGACTTCGACGACGACGGACGCGCCGAAGTACTGAAATGGGTGACAAACAAATATGGTCAGGAGAAGGTGGCACACATCATCACCTACGGTACAATGGCAACCAAACTTGCCATAAAGGACGTTGCACGCGTCGAGAAACTGCCGCTCGACATCTCAAACAAACTGTGCAAGGCCATCCCCGACCGTCTGCCCGACGGATTGAAAATGAACTTGAAGAACGCAATATCCGTTGTTCCCGAACTGCGCGAAGCAGAGTCATCGCCCAACGAGGTAATGCGCAACACCATTAAATACGCAAAAATGCTTGAGGGCAACGTACGCAACACCGGTGTACATGCCTGCGGTATCATCATCTGCCGCGACGCCATTACCGACCACGTACCCACAAGCATCGCCGAGGACAAGGAGACCGGCGAAAAACTGCTCGTTACACAATACGAGGGCAGCGTCATCGAAGACACCGGACTTATAAAGATGGACTTCCTGGGACTGAAGACCCTCTCTGTCATAAACGAAGCTATACTTAACATCCGTCAGAGCTTAGGCGAAGAAGTAGATATAGACAACATACCCATCGACGACAAACTGACCTACGACCTCTACTGCAAAGGCAACACCATAGGCACATTCCAGTTTGAGTCGCCGGGCATGCAGAAGTACCTGCGTGAGCTGCAGCCAAGCACCTTCGAGGACCTCATAGCTATGAATGCCCTCTACCGTCCCGGTCCCATGGACTACATTCCCGACTTCATCAGCCGCAAGCACAACCCAGCGCTGGTGCAGTACGACATCCCCTGCATGGAGAAATACCTGAAGGACACCTACGGAATCACCGTCTACCAGGAGCAGGTGATGCTTCTCTCGCGTCAGCTTGCCAACTTCACCCGAGGCGAGAGTGACACACTGCGTAAGGCCATGGGTAAGAAGCTGAAGGACAAGCTGGACGAGCTTAAGCCCAAATTCATCAACGGCGGAAAAGCCAACGGTCACGATCCTGCAATACTCGAAAAAATATGGGCCGACTGGGAGAAGTTCGCATCATATGCATTCAACAAGTCGCACGCCACATGTTATTCATGGGTAGCCTACCAGACGGCCTACCTCAAGGCACACTACCCCTCGCAGTACATGGCAGGTTCGCTGAGCCGCAACCTCTCGAATATCACTGAAATCACCAAGCTGATGCAAGAGTGCAAAAGCATGGATATAAACGTATTGGGCCCCGACGTAAACGAGTCGCGACGCAAGTTCAGTGTAAACAAGCAAGGCGATATCCGTTTCGGCCTGTGCGCCATAAAAGGTGTAGGTGAGAATGCTGTTCAATCGATTATCAACGAACGCGAGGCAAACGGCCCATACACAGATATCTTCAATTTCGTACAACGTGTCAACCTGACAGCATGCAACCGAAAGAACCTCGAATGTCTGGCACTCTCGGGAGCCTTCGACGAGCTGCCGGGAGGAATCACACGCGAACAGTACATGGGAACCAACAGCAAAGGCGAACAGTTCCTCGAAGCACTTGTGCGCTACGGCAACCGCTACCAGACAGACAAGATGACATCGCAGAACTCACTTTTCGGCGAGCAGGGAATGGCAGAGATTCCCACCCCCGAGGTACCCGTAACTGAGGAGTGGAGCAACCTTATACGCCTTAACAAAGAACGCGAACTTGTAGGTATCTACCTGTCGGCACACCCACTCGACGAATATTCACTGGTGCTGAATGAATTCTGCAACACAAAAGCTGTTGAACTTGCCGACAAAAACGCCCTTGCCGGACGAAAAATAACCATGGGCGGACTTGTGACAGACCCGCCTCGCACCGGATTCACCAAAAAGGGCAACCCCTACGGTGTTGTAACCATCGAAGACTTTTCGGGCAAAGCCGAAATAGCCCTTTTCGGAAACGACTGGATACAGAAACAGAACTACTTTATACCCGGCAACTTTGTGTACATCAACGGAGCATGCCAGCCCAAGCAGTGGGACCCCAACTCATACGAATTTGTAATCAACGGCATACGTCTGCTTTCGGAGGTGAAAGAGGAATCGGTGAAAAGCATCACACTATCGTTCGCCAATGAACAGCTGACGGAAAATATTGTTGAAGATTTGATGGAACACATAAGAAACAACCCCGGAAAAAGCAAAATTCAGTTCAATATACGTGACATTGAGCATGAATTTACAATAAGTTTAGTATCTTTGGACTTCACAATGAACATAACCCAGAGTTTCATAGACTACATTAAGGAACTTCCAGGCTTTGAATATAAGTTTAATTGATATAAAAAAACAGTAGCATTATGGAAATAACAGTAACAGACAGCAACGCACAAGAATTTCTTGCGTCAGAACTCCCCATCGTACTTGACTTTTGGGCAACATGGTGCGGTCCCTGCAAACAGATTGCACCCGCCATTGCTGAACTCGCCGAGGAATACGACGGTCGTATTCTTGTTGGCAAATGCGATGTAGAAGAGGCAGACGACCTCACCACCAAATACGGAATCCGCAATGTACCCACCGTACTTTTCATCAAGAACGGCGAAGTTGTAGATAAATTCGTGGGTTCAATGGCCAAAGCAGCCATTAAGGAGAAATTCGAGAAACTGCTCTAAGAAACCAAACCTCATTAAAAACAGTACTATGCAAAACGACGAATTCAGCAAAGAGGACCTCGATGACGAGAAAACCATAGAATTCATACGTCAACGACTGCCACAGGATCTTAAGGAGAAATTCAGCGACGACGAGTTTTATTTCTTCCTCGACACCATTTACGAATATTACGAGAAGAGCGGTATCTTCGAATCGCAAGGCGATGCTGATGGATTTATAGAAATAGACATTGACGCCATTGCAAAATTCGTGGCTAAGGAGGCGAAGAAAAACAACATCGGAGAGTATGACCCCGAAGAGCTTTTCTTCATAGTAGAGGGCGAGCTTGCCTATTTCGGAGCCATCGACGACGAAGAGGAGTAATATCATCTGCCGCCAATATCAGACAAACAATAAGAGCAATCAAAAAAAGGCTTCATCCTGCAGGATGAAGCCTTTTTTTTGATTGGATATGATATTCACTATTTGATAATCTCAAATTCTGCTCCGGCAGCAAAGTCAGCACCATTCTGCGAGCTGAGAGCTGTGAAGCGTATGTAGCGCATCTTCACAGGAGCATCGAACAGCACTCGTTTGACATTTGCGCTTCTGTCAAAGCTGCCCTTCTTAACACTCTTCCACTCCTTGCCATCGCTGCTGACAGAGACCTCGTAATCTTTTATAAGTCCGTTGTATCCACCATCCTGACGGGGAAGATAAGAGAAGCCCTTTATTATGCACTCCTCGCCGGCATCGAAGTCAATCCAGTGAGGATACTGAGCAACGGTTACTGAGTACATTGTGTGCCAGATTGTATTCACATCACCATCAACAAGTTTGTCGGCAGACTCCTGAATCTCCTGGCTCGATGCATACTTGACAACGATAGGCTGCACAGAAACCTCCTTATAATTGTAAACCGATGACATTTCGGGGCGGTTCTTGTCCCAAACAGTGATTGTGCCACCCTTGCTCATATCGATAGGCTCGCTGTACTTCTTGGCCTTAGCCTTACGACCTTCACCCACCTTATAATATATATCGGCAGCCGCGTCATTGCTACGTACCGACACGTATCCGCGACGGTCGCGCACAACCACGATGGGCTCGATTGAAGATGAAGATACATTGGCCGCCTCGGTGTATTTACCTGCCTTAACGGGACGCATGATGAAGCCCATCATATTGTCGCCGGCCTTCACGCAGTCGTGGTCGAGAGGTCCGCCCTGTCCGCAGCTGTTACCACCCAGACCTGTAACCTTTCTGTCGAGGTTAAGGTAAGTGCTGTTTGACTTGGGAAGCTGGTAGGGGTGACCTGCCTCGGCAAGCTGTACAGAATTCCAGGGGAGTGCCGAAGTTGACATGCCCTCTGTGGCAGCAAAGATAACGCCATTGCCAGCCCAGTCGGTGAGAGCGCACCAGCGGACATCCTCACGGTTAGCCATGTCCTGAGGCTTGGGGAAGTGTACAAACTGGTCGGCCACCTTGCTATCGAACTGCTCGATGAAGGCACCTGAACGACGGTCATTGTAGTTATTGTGAGGACCTGCGCCATAGTAGTGGTAATATTTCAGTTCGCCGGGCAATTGAATCTCGTAACCAAGGCGTGCAAGGTTCAGTGCGCTGTTGCTACCCACGATGCTGCTCTTCAGTTCCACAGAACCGTCCTTGTAGATTGTCCATATTCTGTTCGATGTGAAACTGAAGCCATTCTCGCCAAGAGGAGCCTTGTTGTCAACGATGGTCATTGTATTATCCTCATTGCGAACAATCTTGCCACCGAAGGGAGCCTGAGTAAATACAATATACTGAATGATGATTGTACCGTCAGGCAGTGTCTGCACATTCTTTGAGAGTACACTGTCAACAAGATTGTAGAGACCGTTAGAGTACCATGCACCGCGTGCCCAGTTGTCATTATCGACAGGTGCGCGGAAGGCGCTGAGCTTCATAGTGTTTCCTGCAGGGAGAATCTCCTTCCCACTGTAAACCACATTGTAGAGAACACCCTTCTTGTCATCGAATGCGATGGTAAACGCATTGTCAGCACCCTTTACGGTTGTTGTCTGCTTGTCACCGTTGCTCTCCATTGCAAGGTCGCCGCCAACGTTGGCAACAGTTGCAATTGCGGGCTTGGCTGCCGGACTCTGAAGAGGCAACTGCTCTGCCATCTGAACGTAGTTTTTCTTAGCCCAAGGCTGATTCTCCTTTAAAAGGAACTCAACCTTCACGAAATACTCTTTCTTGGCATCGCATGAATAGTTGATGCCGAGGTCCACGATGGCCTTTTTGCGGGGAGCAACCTTCACATCGGAAATAATGTTGCTGCTAACCTCCTTGCCATCCTCCCAAAGTGACACCTTCACTGCAAGGTCGCTGAGGTCACAGAAATAGCGTTTATTGAAAATCTCAATCTTACTCTTTGCTTCGTCAGCAAATTTCACACCTACATTCTGATATACCTTCTTAACCTCATAGTATTCGGGTTTGGGAGTGTGGTCGGGCAACATCACACCATTCATACAGAAGAGGTGGTCGTTGGGACGGTCGCCAAAGTCACCACCATAACCCATATACTTGTTGCCTTTCTTGTCGTAGTTGTAGAATGCCTGGTCAGTCCAGTCCCAGATGGCACCACCGCAGAAGAAGTTTGTGCTCTCCATTGCATCCCAGTAGTCCTGAAGGTTACCGCCGGCATTACCCATTGAATGGGCATACTCTGAGATGTGGAAGGGATATTTGATATTGTAATTGCCCTTCACTGCTCCGCGCACCCACGCGATTGAAGGATACTGGTTAGAACCCATATCCACGATATTGTTGTTGCGTTCGTACTGTACGGGGCGTGATGCGTCGAAGGCATGCAATTTAGCGTATGCCTTCTCGAAGTTCACACCGGGACCCGCCTCGTTACCGAGTGACCAGATGACGATTGAGGGGTGGTTAACATCGGAATGTGCCATTTCCATCACACGTGCAACGTGTGCAGCCTCAAATTCGGGAACGTGTGAAAGCGATGCATCGCCATAATACTACTGGTGACTTTCGATGTTTGCCTCATCCTCGAGGTAGATACCATACTTGTCGCACAGATAGTACCAGAAGGG
>CAJGDX010000043.1 GCA_904502185.1 uncultured Bacteroidaceae bacterium
GAAGACACCATCAATTTGGCAGTCATCAAAATTGCTAAGAGGAAATCAAAGCAAAGAATGCTTTAAGTTTGAATTTATCTATCCAGTGGTGCAAATGTGGTGCAATTACACAAAAAGAAAATCGCAAGCGGCCAATAATTAACTACTTGCGATTTTTCTTCGTACTCGAAGCGGGACTCGAACCCGCACAGCCGCGATGGCCAAGGGATTTTAAGTCCCTCGTGTCTACCATTCCACCATTCGAGCAACCTTTATGTTTTTACTAGAAAGCACACTTGCTTTCCGCTGCCATTGCAGGTTTTCTGCAACAGCGGTGCAAAGGTAATACTTTTTTTTGAAAAAACGACTAACTTCTTAATTTCTTATAACAATCTCAGTCCCAAAGGCTGCATATTTGTATCGCCACAATGTGCGCCCCCTGCCTTTAATTGGGATGCCTCCGCTGTTAAGGTCGTAGACGACGCCACAATTGTCGCAGGTGGCATGGCCTGTAGCATCGTTGGCGAGTCTCAGACGGTAACGGGCATTGTCGCAGTTGGGGCAAGCCCAGTCGTAGACCCATATAGCACCATCGCACATCGATGGCGTGCCTATAATCAGTCCGCCGAGGCCGTAATGGAATATCACTCTATCTGGCAGTTGATGGGGAGTCTTTGTGCCATTGGCATCGGTAACTTCGTAGCTTGTCATGGAACCTTTGCTGCGCACGGTAATGAACTGTCCGAAAGAGGTTATCTGATTGAATGGATAAAAGGCCATGTCGCACTTGAAGAAGACCGAGTAGCCCGATGTGGGGCTGTCGTCCTCGCATGAGATCAGGCTTGTGAGCAACAGAACCGTGAATAGTATGCGTATAATCTTTTTCATTCTTGTTGTTTGTCGTATAATAATATAACGGTAAAGACAGCACTCTATTGTACATGACTTTACCGTTAATATCTTTTATATGTTTCGCCTATCGTTTGAGCAGTGCATTCTCTGCTTTTTCTGCCTTTTCGAATCCGAAGCCTGAGTAAATCTCATCCATCAGCTGCTCTATGCAGTCGTTGCACAGATTGCCGATGCTACCCTCGTGGGTGTGAGAAATCTTCTTGTCGGGAACGAATGTGCCTGCTTCAATGTCGAGACCAACCTTCTTGTATGCATCGCGGAAGGGCATGCCGGCGCTTGCCAGACGGTTAACCTCTTCGACACTGAACATTGCATCGTAACGGGGGTCGTCGAGAATATTCTCGTTCACCTCCATACGCTGTATGATGTATGTTGCCATCTTGATGCACTCCTTCAGTTCGTTTACGGCAGGAATGAATAGTTCCTTTATTATCTGAAGGTCGCGGAAATATCCGCTGGGCAGGTTGTTCATTATCATAATGATGTCGGTAGGCAGTGCCTGCAGACGGTTGCACTTTGCACGAAGCAGTTCAAACACGTCGGGGTTCTTCTTGTGAGGCATGATGCTGGAGCCTGTTGTACACTCGGCTGGCAACTTCACAAAGCCGAAGTTCTGCGAATTGAACATGCACGCATCGAAGGCAAGTTTGGCAAGTGTGCCTGCTACGCTTGCAAGAGCGTATGCCACGTTTCTCTCGCTTTTTCCGCGTCCCATCTGCGCATAGACCACATTGTAGTTCATTGAGTCGAATCCCAGCAATTCTGTTGTCATTGTGCGGTTCAGGGGGAACGACGAACCATAGCCTGCAGCCGAGCCCAGAGGGTTGCGGTTGCACATGCGGTAGGCTGCCTGAAGGAAGAGCATGTCATCGGTGAGTCCCTCGGCGTATGCGCCGAACCACAAGCCGAATGACGAGGGCATTGCCACCTGAAGGTGGGTGTATCCGGGCATAAGCACATTCTTGTAGCGGTTGCTCTGTGCTATGAGCGAGTCGAACAGGCCTTTCACTCCGTCGCAGATGAGCTTCAGCTGGTTGCGTGTGTAGAGTTTAAGGTCGACAAGCACCTGGTCGTTACGCGAACGTCCGCTGTGTATCTTCTTGCCGGTGTCGCCCAACTTGCGTGTGAGCATAAGTTCCACCTGAGAGTGTACATCCTCGACACCCTCTTCTATTGTAAATTCGCCTCTTTCGGCAATTGCATAGATTTCTCGCAGTTCGCGATGCAGCTCGTCCATCTCCTCTTTTGTGAGCAGGTTGATGCTCTGCAACATTGTGCTGTGGGCGATGGAGCCTAACACATCGTAGGGTGCAAGAAAGAGATCCATTTCAATGTCGCGTCCGACGGTGAAACGTTCTATTTCGGGATTAACGGTAATGTTTTTCTCCCACAATTTCTTTGCCATTTCTATTCTCTTTTGGTTAGTAAGGAATTTTGGAGAGCACATCGCCTATCTTTTCGAGTGCATCCTTCAATGGTTTTTCAATCATGCCCTTGAGCATGAAGTTTATCTCTGCCTTTACGACCACGCGCATTTTCGAAGCCTCGGCGCCGTCGGGAATCACCTGTATCCACATGTTGAAGGGAAGAGGAGAATTGTCGGCTGCAAATTTCACGCATTTGGGTTCTTCGCGTTCCACCAAGCGCAGGGTCACTTTACCTACGGGGGGAACATCGGCTGTCACGCTGTCGCGGTCACACGCAAACTCCTTTACCTTGTCGGCGGGAAGTTTCTCTTTCAGCGCCTCGAGGTTGGAAAGGTCTTCGAGTTTGGCATATACCCTCTCCTGTGAATAGGGTATGCAAAATACACTACTTTCGTATTGAGCCATACTTTTTTACTTAAGGTCGTTTCTCCACTCTGAGGGGTTAGCACGCCACTCCTGAAGTGTGGGCATAACCTCTTCGGTGATGTATCCTGTCTCCTTAGCTGCTTCAAGCACAGCCTCGTAGTTGGTGAGTGTAAGGAGTTTCACACCTGCATTTTCGAAAGCCTCAGTAGCTACGCTGAAACCGTATGTGAATGATGCTACCATACCTACAACCTCAACGCCTGCTGCACGCAATGCGTCAACTGCACGCAAGCTGCTCAAACCAGTTGATACGAGGTCCTCTACCACTACAACCTTTGCGCCGGGATAAACGTCACCCTCAATCTGGTTGCCCATGCCGTGGTCTTTGGCTTTGGGACGAACATATACAAAAGGTTTGCCAAGCTCCTCGGCAACGAGAGCGCCCTGTGCAATGGCACCGGTAGCTACACCTGCAACAATGTCTGCCTCGGGAAACTCTTCGAGAATAAGGTTTGCGAGTCCCAATTTAACGCGAGTGCGCAGCTCGGGGAATGAGAGAGTCTTGCGGTTGTCGCAGTAGAAAGGAGATTTCCAACCTGATGCCCATGTGAAAGGCTGTTCGGGCTGCAGTTTCACAGCCTTAATTTTCAGCAGCTCGGCTGCAAGTATCAAAGCAGATTTATTTGTCATAATCGTAAATATTTATTGGTTGTTACTATTTCGTTTGGGTGTAACCC
The DNA here is from genome assembly GCA_904502185.1 of uncultured Bacteroidaceae bacterium. GTDB lineage: Bacteria > Bacteroidota > Bacteroidia > Bacteroidales > Bacteroidaceae > HGM04593. The sequence goes on from CAJGDX010000043.1 coordinate 3,422, forward strand.
TCTTTTTTCAGAAGTTCCACGACCTTCTCCTTGAATTCTCCCTGTATGAGCAGTTCGCCATCTTTGGCGCTTCCGCCCACTCCGCACTTGGTCTTGAGCAGTTTGCCAAGCTCTTTAAAATCGGCATCGGTGCCTACAAAACCACTGACAATGGTCACGGTTTTTCCGCCACGGTGGTTCTTTTCAATGCGCACACGCAGTTTCTGATTGTTTTTGGGCAGGGTCTCCTGTTCCTCCTCTTCGGCAGTGTCGTAGGAAAAATCGGGATTGGTGGAATAGACAATGTTCAGTCTCTCTTTCCAGTCGTTTTTCTTCATTGCGGGAATCCAAAAGTAGGGTTATTTACAATATTATCGCTTCAAAGATACAATCTTTTCTTTATAAATTTCCCATACTCGCAAAATAACCTTACTTTTGTTTCGTTATTTTTATTGAAACCTTTCGATTTTCGCACATTTGCGACGAAAGGGATTCTGCAAATGTAGTTTCTGATGGATTCGACTAAAACTGATAAAGTGCCTGAACCTACACTGCGACGACTGCCGTGGTATCTGTCGGTGTGCCGTCTGCTGAAGGCGCAGGGCGAAACTTTTGTATCCTCGACACGATTGTCGAAGGAGACAAACATTGTAGCATCACAGATAGCCAAAGACCTTTCGTTTGTAGACATTGTAGGCCGCACACGTGTGGGATACGAGATTGACAATCTGCTGGAGGTGCTGGAGGCTTTTCTGGGATTCACATCCATACACAAGGCATTTCTTTTCGGTGCCGGGCGACTGGGCGGTGCGCTGCTGAACGACAGCGGTCTGAAACAGTTCGGACTGGAGATTGTAGCTGCCTTCGACAGCAATCCACGCCTTGTGGGACACAGCATTTCGGGCATTCCGGTGTATCACATCAGCGACCTCGAGAAGATAATACGCCGCCACCCTGTAAAGATTGGAATACTTACAGTGCCCATCAACAATGCCCAGGAGGTTGCCGACAAGATGGTGGTCTGGGGCATTAAAGCCATCTGGAATTTCACACCCCTGCGCATAAGGGTGCCGGATGACATTGTTGTGCAGAACACATCGTTGTATGCCCACCTGTCGCTGATGTTCAACCGATTGGGCAGCATCGAAGAAAATAATGAGATTAAAGGAGGTAAAAAATGAAAATTATAGCTGTCGGCAAGAACTACGCCGACCATGCACTCGAATTTGACGGAACGGTAGAAAGACCATCCGCACCAATGATATTCATGAAGCCCGACTCGGCAATTTCAAAGAACGGCAAGCCCTTTTTTGTGCCCGACTTTTTGGGACGCGTCGACTACGAGGCTGAGATTGTTGTAAAGATATGCAAACTGGGTAAAAGCATCCCTGCAAGATTTGCCCACCGCTACTACGATGCAATAACCGTGGGCATCGACTTCACCGCACGCGACTGGCAACGCCAACTGATAGAAGAGGGCGCTCCCTGGGAGATGTGCAAAGGATTCGACGGCGCAGCTGCATTGGGAGAGTTCCGCCCGACAGAGGGGCTTGACATGAAAAACATCCCTTTCCATCTTGATATTGACGGAAAAACCGTGCAGAGCGGCAACAGCGGTCAGATGATTTTTGGCATAGATGAAATAATCGAATACGTCAGCCGCTACTTCACACTGAAACACGGCGACCTTATATTCACCGGAACACCGGCAGGTGTAGGCCCGGTAGCCATCGACAACCATCTTCAGGGCTACCTGAACGGCGAGAAAGTGCTTGATTTTCACGTACGATAACACTCTATGATGAACAGACACGGAATAATATACACGATACTGACATTATTGTTGCTTGCCACAGGTGTGCAGGCACAGACATTCAAGAATATGGACGTAGACATTGACTGGACGGTATTCGCCCGCGACAGTGTCACGCCCTACTATCGCTGTTCTGTTCCGTTAGGCGAGGAGTATTCGTGCTTCAGCTACAAAGCCACCATAGAATATCCCGAATTTGTTCCGCTCACACAGAAAGAGATAAAAAAATACCGTCTGAACAACCTTGCCGACACACTGCCCGCGTGGCCGCAGATAGAAACCTCGGTGGGTGTATCGGCAAAAAGCGGAGTGCTGGACATCAGTTTCACACCCGTGGTGTTTCTGGATGGCCGCTACCAGCGAATAAATTCATTCAAGCTGGTGGTTGACAAAATTGTTGACGAGAAGGCGCTCGCACGAAAAATGTCGACTCCTGCCACACGCTCAGCCACACGCTACGCAGAGAGTTCGGTGCTTGCCACAGGCAAATGGGTGAAGATTCGTGTAAAGACAAACGGTGTTTACCGCATAACAAAAAGCGAACTTGCCAAGATGGGCTTCAACGACCCCTCGAAAGTGCGTCTTTTCGGACGTGGTGGCGAGATTCTGCCCGAGACAGGCATAGGCTACATTGCCGACGACCTGCAGGAGGTACCCATGTGGCGCAACAGCGGCAACCTGCTGTTCTATGCCAATGGAACAACAAAGTGGAAGTACAGCAACAACGAATATACCCACGAACAGAACTACTATTCGCAGTATAGTTACTACTTTCTGAACCAGACAGATGGCGTAGAGCCCATACCCTTCCCCACAGCACAGCGTCCGGAAACAACCGCCATACAGACCACATTCCCCGATTATCTGCTGCACGAAAAAGATGAATTTTCGCTCTGCACATTCGGACGCACCCTGCTGGAGAACGACGACTTCTCATCGAGCCGCACCAAGAGCTACAACATTACGTTGACAGACATCTCCACGCCGCGCATCAGAGTGGCAGTATCCTTTGGCAGCAACGCGCTGACAGAAAGCAGCCTCAACATATCGCTGAACAACACTGTCATCGGAAGCCTCAACGTTGGCAAAGCATCATCGCTGGAGAAGGGCAAGATAACCGAAGGTGCCTATTACGGTTCAACCGACACAGAAAAGGCTACCCTCACATTGAAACAGAATGTAACTTCGAATAGTGTCAACGGTTTCCTCGATTACATACGAATAACCTACACGCGCAACCTTAAGTTGCGCAGCAATTCGCTGCTCTTCCGCGGCTCGTTCAACAGAGGTAACGCAATCTTCAAGATTGCAACAGAGAAGTCCGACATAAAGGTGTGGAGAGTGACCGAGCCCGAAGCCATTGCCGAATACAAAGGCGAATATGCCGACGGGCACTACGCTGTGGCAGCACCGGCATCCTACAACGATGTATATGTAGCTGTGGATGTAAACGGCAACCACCCATCGGTGGAATTTGTTGGCAGAATAGAGAACCAGAATCTGCATGCTCTGGAACAGACAGACATGGTGATAATAGTGCCCTCAAACCGTCTGTTCCTGGAACAGGCCGAGCGACTGGCTGAGATGCACCGCAGCAGGGACAACATAAAAGTGGCAGTTGTGACAGCCGACCAGGTTTACAACGAATTTTCGTCGGGAACACCCGATGCAACAGCCTACCGCCGTTTCATGAAGATGTTCTACGACCGCGCCGAAAGCGGCAAAGATGCCCCCAAGTACCTGATGCTGATGGGCGACGCCTTCTCGGACAACCGACTCATCACCTACAAGAATCGCCAGCAGGAGGACTATCTGCTGTGCTTCCCCTCGAAAAACTCGGTCAGCACCACCGACTCATATGTCCTCGAGGACTATTTTGGATTCCTTGACGATGGCGAGGGCAGCAACCACACGACCGACAAGGTGGACCTGGGCATAGGACGTATTCCGGCACAAACCCTTTCGGGAGTGACAGCTGTTGTCGACAAGATAATAGGATATGCCGAGAACAAAGAGGCAGGTTCGTGGCAGAACAACATTGTGGTGCTTGCCGACGACGGCGACGAGCTAAGCCCCAACTCACACATGCGCGATGCAGAGAACATCGCCTCGCTGGTACAGAAGAACAACCCATCGTTCATGGTGAAACGAATCTATTGGGACGACTATCCCATGGTGAAGCTTGCCACCGGAAACAGCTACCCTGCCGTGACAGCTGCCATCAACGAGCAGTTGCAGGAGGGCGCACTGATAATGAACTATTCGGGACACGGAAGTGCCAACCTCTTTTCGCACGAAATGGCATGGAAGGCGTCGGACATGACAGCCTGCACTTCTACTCGTCTGCCCATGTGGGTGACAGCCTCGTGCGACATATCTCCGTTTGACATTGGAGACGGCTCAATAGGTGAAGAGGCTATGATGAACCCCGTGGGTGGAGCTGTTGCAATGCTGACAACCACTCGCACCGTATATCAGTCGCACAACGCCCTTATAAACAAGGAGTTCATGAAACTCATTCTGTCGCGCGACGCAGAAGGTCGCAAGATTACCATAGGCGATGCTGTGCGCCAGTCCAAAGTAAACCTCATCTACGGAGCATCGGATCTTTCGACAAACAAACTGCAATATGTACTGCTGGGCGACCCTGCGCTGAAGCTCAATCTCCCCGAATACCGAGCCATAGTAGACAGTTTCGACGGTGCATCGACAGAGGAGAGCGGCAAGGCAAGTGCAGGCGGACGAATATCCATCGAGGGGCACATAGAGGACCCTGCAGGCTCGCTTGCCACAGGATTCAACGGAATTATCTCGCCCACCATGTTCGACTACGAAGAGGAGGTAACGACAAGAGACAACACCGACCTTGGAGCATACACATACTATACCCACAAGAGCAAACTCTATTCGGGCAGCGACTCGGTGGTTGCAGGAAAATTCAAGCTGACGATCCCCGTCCCCATGGACATCAGTTACAGCGACCAGGAGGGACTTCTGAACCTTTATGCTGTGACACACGACCGCAGCCTTGCAGCACAGGGTACCTACAACAACTTTATTGTTGGAGGAACAGCGCCCGACATTACCGATGACAAGCGAGGCCCTGAAATTACAATGTGGCTGAACACACCGGAATTCCGCAACGACGATGAGGTGAACAGCGCTCCATGCCTGTTTGTCACACTGAAAGACCTTAACGGCATAAACACCATTGGATCGGGCATCGGTCACGACATTATAGCCATGGTGGACAACAATGCCGAATACACCTTTAACCTGAACAATGCCTTCAGCGTAGCTGTGGGCGACTACACATCGGGCACGATAGCCTTTCCGCTGCCCGAACTTCCGGCAGGCGAACACACACTGATGGTTCGTGCATGGGACTTGCTCAACAACTCATCTACAGCCGTAATCCGTTTCAACGTCGTTCCCGACCTTGCTCCGGAGTTCATGGATATCACGGTAACACCCAATCCCGTTCATCGTGGCGAGTCGGCCATATTCAAGCTCACGCACAACCGTCCGCAGAGCGAGATTACAGTGACACTCGAACTGCTTAACTTCCAGGGACAGCTGCTGTGGAGCAACACCGAAGATGCCGTATGCGACGGAATGGTCTACACCTACACATGGAACGTGGCGGCAGCCGGCGGTCAGCCTATACCCACCGGTGTATATCTATACCGCGCCAAAGTGTCGGCAGGCGGCAGCACCGAACAGACAAAAACAGGAAAAATTATCATACTGAACAATAAATAATGAATTTTCAAGTTTTATAAGAACAAACATACTGAAACAATGATAAAGAACAAGACACTGCTTACACTCATAGGATTGCTGCTGATGGTACCTGCCATGGCGCAAAAGAATCTTTTCAACCCCGTACACACAGGTGTAACATCGCTCTCCATTGCCCCCGACGCACGAGGAGGTGCCATGGGTGACATCGGTTGTGCCACCGACCCCGACGTAAATTCACAATACTGGAACCCTGCAAAATATCCCTTTAACATTGCACGTGCAGGTGCATCGCTGTCGTACACACCCTGGTTGCGCCAGTTGGTAAAGGACATCGACCTTGCATACGTTTCGGGGTTTTACCGCATAGGAGACTACTCTGCGGTAAGTTCGTCGCTGACATACTTCTCGCTTGGCGAGGTGATTGCCGACCAATACACCATCAAACCCTACGAGCTTGCATTTGACGTGGCATACTCGCGCATGTTGTCGGAAACATTCTCGGCAGCCGTAGCACTGCGCTTCATCTACTCCGACCTGCAATACAACTACGAAGAGGATGTTACAGCCGGAAGCGCCTTTGCAGCCGACGTTGCAATGTACTACAACAATTATGTGATAATGGGCAACCGCGAGTGTCTGCTGGGATTGGGTATGAATGTATCCAACATCGGTAGCAAAATTTCTTACGACGGCGGTTCCACCAACCAGTTTATCCCCACCAATCTGCGTCTGGGAGTATCGTTGCTGATGCCTATCGACGAATACAACACCATTTCGTTCAGCGCCGACCTTAACAAGCTGCTTGTTCCCACCCGCCCCACATACTCGCAGTTCCTGCAGGAGGAGGGTTACCCCGCGGACGACAACAGCCGCTACTCGGAGTATCAGACATGGCTGGAGTCTACCGGTTACAACGACATTTCACCTATTTCGGGAATCTTCAAGTCCTTCTCTGACGCCCCAGGCGGATTCAGCGAAGAGCTTAAAGAGATTTACGGAGGTATCGGTATAGAATATTGCTACAACAACCAGTTCTCGCTGCGTGGCGGTTACCACTACGAGAATGAGTATAAGGGAAACAGAAAATACTACACATTGGGAGCCGGATTCAAGATGAACGTATTCTCACTGGATGCAGCCTATCTTATCTCTGCTGCACAGAGCAATCCCCTGGACCAGACGCTCCGTTTCTCACTCTCTTTCGACATGGATGGCTTAAAAGACCTCCTGGGACGCAGATAATTTGCAGATAATTAGTAAATAGAGAATAAAGAGAGTATATTTGCGACCTTAACAGAAAAAAAACAGACTGATTATGATTAGAGTAGGATTCGGATACGATGTACACCGCTTGGTGGAAGGACGCGATTTTTGGATGGGTGGAGTGAAGATACCCTATAAATATGGCCTCGATGGTCACTCGGATGCAGATGTTCTCATTCACGCCATCTGCGACGCAATGCTGGGTGCGGCAAACATGGGCGACATTGGTCACCAGTTCCCCGACACTTCGGATGAGTTCCTGGGAATAGACAGCAAGATATTGCTGAAACGCACAAACGAACTTATTGCCGGCAAAGGCTACAAACTGGGAAACATTGATGCTACAATAGCAGCCCAGCAGCCTAAGTTAAGCCCTTACATTCCCCACATGCGACAGATTTTGGCAGAGGTACTCGGTGTTGACGAGGATGCAGTTTCCATCAAGGCTACAACCACCGAGAGACTCGGATTCGAGGGACGCAAAGAGGGTATTTCGGCCTATGCGGTTGTACTTATCGAAAAATAGGAATAGAGCAGCAACGCTTTCAGGCAGGGTGGGAATGTTTCTCACCCTCCTCTCTTTTATGTCGATACTCGTTTCGTGTGCATCGCTCTCGCACTACAAAGGTGTGGGACGCATACGCAGATACACCATCAGCGACAGCCGACTGCCCGAACCGTTCGACGGCAAGAGCATAGCTTTTATTTCGGACACGCACTACCCCAGCAAGTTCACTCGCAAACGGCTGGCAAATGTCACACGAGCGCTTGACGATCTTGCACCCGACCTGCTGCTGTTGGGTGGCGACTATGTTACATCACCGGCGTATGCCGATGAACTTTTCGCCGCGCTTGGCAGCAATGCCACACGCTACGGCAAATATGCCGTTCCCGGCAACCACGACACGGGAATCTGCGACGAGCTTGAAAAGTCGATGATGCAGCATGGAATAAGATTGTTGAAAAACGAGGCAGACACACTGCACGATGGTGGCTCTGAAATATATGTCTGTGGCATAAAGGATTACGACACCACCCTGCTGCCCGAATGGGTTAAGGAACACACCGACTCGGGATTCACGATAATTCTTGCACACTCACCCGACTATGCACAGGACACCCGATTGCAAACGGCTGCACTTGTTCTGTCGGGACACACCCACGGCGGTCAGGTGACACTGCTGGGGCTGTATGCGCCTGTCAACCATTCACACTACGGGCGACGTTTCCTCTCGGGACTGAGCAAGACAGATAGCGGAGTTCCGGTTATTACATCCAACGGATTGGGAACATCGCGCAGGAAGATACGCTTTTGCGCTCCCAGCGACATTATATTCGTTACACTTAAAAAGGAATGACAGATAAGATGGTAATGCATCACATAATTCAAACACTGTTCCTGCTGGCAGGATTGACAGCGCTGTTGGCAGCCATATTCAATTGGAAGTGGCTTTTCGAGTCAGAGAATGCTGCGCCTGTCGTAAAGTTCCTCGGACGCAAAGGCAGCCGCTACTTCTATGGCATCATAGGAGTGCTGCTTATTGTTGCAGCCATCTGTTTCTGGTACAAAATATCGAAATACTAAATAAGAGGGAAGCACTGTCAATACAGATGCATCAGAACCGGCTCTACCCTTGCCTCGGAGGGCCAATATGGCAGGTAGAGCAGCAGACAGGGAGCCGTCACTTCCTGCGGCCATTCTATCCTGTTCACATGTTCGAAGGATGGAAGGCCGAATGCAAACGAACGTCCGTAGAGCAGTATGGCACAGCGCGACTTGTCGTACTGCCACAAGCCGCCGCCATAGGGGCATGTTTCGCCCCACTCCAAAAGTTCGCGATGCTGATAGACCTTTCCGAACTTCAGCACTCCATCGCCTGTTATAATGAATTTCTGATACATACCTCAGTTATTTGACAAGAATAAAGCCCAACGCCACCAACGCAATACCGGCAGCCACACTGACACCTGCGTAGCACAGAAATCCGCCGGTGTTTCCATTCTGAAGCATCTGAAGGCTCTCGTTGGCAAATGTCGAGAAGGTGGTAAACCCGCCGCAAAGACCGGTAGTGAGCAACAGGCAGGCAGGATGCGTAGTTGAGCCGAAACGGGCAAAAAGTGCATACAACACTCCAATAAGGAAACATCCCAAAAGATTTACTGTAAGCGTTGCCCATGGGAATGACCCCGTACAGCAGGGACGCATCACTGTGGAGAGAAGATAGCGCAAAGCACCTCCTACGAAACTTCCTATTGCAACAATCAGTATGGACTTAAACATCTTTTATTGATTCTATTGAATTTCTTCTCCTGCAAAGATAGCCAGAAACGAGCGAGAAATATCAAGCTTTGCTTGAATATTTATCGAAGCGAGTGAAATCCTATACAAGCATTTCACATTTAAAAACAAAAATAACTACTTTCAAGAGCAAACGGATTCTATGTTATTCAATATTTTATTCGACTATTTTTCTTGTGTGCGAAAAATGCGTATCTTCGCATCAAGAAATATCCGAAGGATATTTTCCGACACATTACAGAATCGTTAAATAAATCAGATAATTATGAAATTATTAGAGGGAAAAGTTGCTCTTATCACCGGCGGCACACGCGGCATTGGTAAGGCTATTGCATTGAAATATGCAAGCGAGGGTGCAAACATTGCGTTTACATACGTCAGCAACAGCGCTGCTGCCGAACAGACAGAGGCTGAAATTGCAGCGTTGGGTGTAACCTGCAAAGGATACATTTCGAATGCGGCAGAGTTTGCAGCAGCCGACGAGGTTGTAAAGAGCGTGATGGCAGACTTCGGACGCATCGACATACTGGTGAACAACGCAGGTATCACAAAAGATGGACTCCTGCTGCGCATGAGCGAAGAGCAGTGGGACAGTGTAATATCTGTCAATCTTAAATCAGCCTTCAACTTCATACGCGCCATTGCCCCCATCATGGCAAAACAGCGTGCAGGCAGCATCATCAACATGACATCAGTGGTAGGTGTCAGCGGCAATGCCGGACAGGCCAACTACGCCGCATCGAAAGCCGGTCTTATAGGCCTTGCAAAATCTGTGGCTAAGGAGCTGGGGCCGCGCGGAATACGTGCCAACTGCATCGCCCCCGGATTCATTGACACAGACATGACTGCAAAGTTGCCCGAGGATCTGCGCGAGCAGTGGAGCAAGAGCATCCCCTTGCGTCGTGCCGGTAAGGGCGAGGATGTAGCAAACGTAGCTCTGTTCCTTGCTTCCGACCTTTCGGCATACGTCACAGGACAGGTTATCAACTGCTGCGGCGGAATGAATTGTTAAGAAATAAACAGAACCACGGTTAGAGACTGTATTGTAATGGTTAATTATGATACAGCCTCTGCCATATTATAAAACAAAGAAAAATGAATAGAATTTTCATCCTACTACTTGCTCTTTTTGTCACCTTGCCGGCTGTTCAGCTCGAGGCCAAAAAGAAAAAAACAACTCCCGAGCAGCAGGCGCTGACAACCATCAACCGTGCAACAGCCGAAGCTCATGTGGAATTTCTCGCATCGGATGCGCTTAAAGGTCGTGAGTCGGGAACGCCCGACGGATATATTGCCGGCGAGTATCTGATATCTGTAATGAAGCAGATGGGTGCAACACCGTTACTTGGCAACAGTTTCGCACAACCTTTCGAAGCATATTCTCCTGAATGGAAAAGAGCCGGTTTTACCGTATTGCCCGAGAATGTCGAAAAGCTTAAGGCAAAGACCCACCGCGTTGCCAAGATGCGCAACATTCTTGCAAAGATTGAGGGCAAGAACCCCAACGAAATTGTAGTTGTAGGCGCACACTACGACCATCTGGGTTACGACCCCATGCTGGTGGGCGACAAGATATTCAACGGCGCCGACGACAATGCGTCAGGTGTTCAGGCGGTGTTGCAGATACTGCGCGCCTTCCTTGCCACAGGTGTGCAGCCCGAGAGAACTGTGATTTTTGCACTATGGGACGGCGAAGAGCGTGGATTGCTGGGCTCGACATACTTCACAAACAATTTCGCCGACATGAATAAGGTCAAGGCATATATGAACTTCGACATGATAGGTCGCAACAGCATAGAAGAGCGCCCTAACAATTTCAAATTCCTTTATCTGACAAAAGATTCCATATATAAGGAGTGGACACTGGGTGATATAGAGAAAAACGCCCTTAGCCTTGAGCCAGAATTTATAGCATCAGATGATTTCAGTGGCGGCAGCGACCAGGCACCGTTTTTCAAGGCCGGAACATCCATTGCATGGTACCAGACAGGCGCACAACCCGACTTTCACCTGCCCACGGACGAAGCGGAACGCATCAACTGGGACAAGATGGTAGAAATAACAAAAGCTGCCTATCTCTGTTTGTGGAAGATGGCAAACAATGCTTTCTAAAAATAAAATAAGCCGAATATGGGACTTTTTGTAAGAAAATCAATGGAGGCACTGAATGCCGAGGCGAATGCCACAGGCAGCAAGACCCTCAAACGTGTGCTTGGTCCATGGAGCCTTGTAGCACTGGGAGTGGGTGTGATTATAGGTGCCGGACTCTTCTCTATAACAGGAACTGTTGCAGGTGAATACACCGGACCTGCCATCACTCTGAGCTTTGCAGTAGCTGCAATTGCCTGCTGCTTTGCAGGACTCTGCTACGCCGAGTTTGCATCCATGATACCCGTTGCGGGAAGCGCATACACATACTCGTATGCCACGATGGGCGAGCTTGTCGCATGGGTAATAGGTTGGGACCTTGTGCTGGAATACACAGTAGCAGCCACCACTGTCAGCATCAGCTGGAGCCGCTATCTGGTGGTTTTTCTGCAAGGCATAGGCATAGAACTTCCACATGCGCTGTCGGCCTGCCCGTGGGACGGCGGCATTGTAAATGTTCCTGCCATCCTTATTGTGATAATGATAAGCATCATACTGATGCGCGGAACAGAAGAGAGCTCTTTCTTCAACGGACTTATAGTTTTTCTGAAGATAGGTGTAATACTGGTATTTGTTGTCCTCGGATGGAAATTCATAAATGCCGATAACCTGACTCCCTATATTCCTGAAAACACAGGAGTGCTTGGCGAATATGGTTTTTCGGGTATTCTGCGTGGAGCTGCGATAGTCTTTTTTGCCTTCCTGGGATTCGACGCTGTAAGTACAGCAGCCCAGGAGACCAAAAACCCCAAACGCAATATGCCGATAGGTATTCTCGTGTCGCTGCTTGTATGTACCATACTTTACATACTTTTTGCGCATGTAATGACAGGTGTTGCACACTACACCCAGTTCCAGGGACAGGTGGGCATTGCGCCGGTGGCTGTAGCCATTGAGAATATGGGAACAGCCGACGCGGCAGGAGTAATACAACCTGCCTACCCATGGCTGAACAAGGCCATAATCCTGGCTATCCTTTTCGGATACTGTTCGGTGATTATGGTGACACTGCTGGGACAGAGCCGCGTATTCCTGAGCATGAGCCACGATGGATTGCTGCCCCCATTCTTCTCTCGCATCAACGAGAAGTATCGCACACCCATGCACAGCAATCTGCTCTTCATGGTAATCGTCGGCCTGCTTGCAGGCTTTGTCCCTGCCCAGGTAGCAGGCGAGATGACCAGCATTGGCACACTATTTGCCTTCACTTTGGTGTGTGCAGGAGTGCTGGTGGTACGTCGCACAATGCCCGGAGTGCATCGCGGATTCAAGTGTCCCTTTGTACCTGCAATTCCCATACTGGGTATACTCACATGCGTGGTGATGATGTGCTTCCTGCCTGCCGACACATGGATACGACTGATACTGTGGATGCTAATAGGACTCGACGTTTACGCTCTCTACGGCATCAAGCATAGTAAACTGGAACCGGGGAAAAGTGTTCGCAAAGGCGATGGAGCATTGAACATGCTGGGTATAGCCTTGTCACTGCTTAGCGTGGTGACTGGTTTCTGGCATCAGCAGACTGCCGGCTGGGATACAGATAAGACTTTGCTTATTATATCAATGGTCTTTGCCGTTGTTCACCTGGTATTCTATCTGATGCGTATTTGGCGCAATTCGCGCCGCATGGCTTGAGGATTGTAATTTGGTAAAGTGGTGTTTGATTATTGCGATTAAGGAATCTTAGTCGCAATTTTCTTTTCTTTGTATTCTACGGTAGTTTTTACCCTTAACCATTTGTTGCAATCCGAAAGTCAGTCGTTTCTATCCTTACTTTTTGGC
>CAJGDX010000044.1 GCA_904502185.1 uncultured Bacteroidaceae bacterium
CTCCTTTGTTTTTGTTTTTGTTTTTGTTTTTGTTTTTGTTTTTGTTTTTGTTTTTGTTTTTGTTTTAAATCAATTATCTTTACACGCAAATAAACAAAACAACCATGAAGATTGTAAAAGCACTCATATTCATCATTGTGCTACAATTTGCACAATCGCTCCACGCACAAAAAGAGTCCCTGTACGCAGACGGAATGACGTGGATAACAACAAACTTCAGCTTCGATGGTGGCGAACCGACAGAAATGAACGAAACAATCTTTTACATAGTTCAAGGCGATTCGACAATCGACGGAGTCAAATACAAAATAATCAACAGCTACTATCATGGCAAAAACGATGATAGCAAATACTATTGGGACACATATCTGGCTCGCTACTCCAATGGCAAGTATCTATTCTATCTGCCATGGGACAAGGAGTATATGAAGGGCTACTTCATCGGTCCCGACTTTGTTCTGTTCGATGAGAACCTGACCGTTGGCGACACATTATTCGGAAACCCTTATGAGAGAATTGAAGTTGTAGGCGACACATCTTTCACAGAATCGCCAACCATCAAACGCAAATATTGGAAAATATTACCATACAGCAGTTCATCAGGGCTGTACACCGAAATACTGGACTGCATCTGGTGGGTCGAGGGTATTGGACAGCTGGTGGAGCCTGTCCCTACACATATCAATGAATACGATTGCCCCTGCTACAATATGCTCACATGCTGTATAAACCCAAAGGGCGACACAATATACAAAAACGACAAATATCTCTATTTCGGGACACTATCCACCCTATCGCTCACCGCAAATGAAATAGACATCATACAATCGCAAGGCGGTTGCACTATTGTTGCAGAAACAGTCACAGGCAGCTGGAGCGCAGCGCTCTACAACAGCAGTGGCATCTGTGTAGCGCAAAAGACAGGCGAGGGCAGCGAACTATTTCTACCCACCACCGGCAAGGGCACACATATTCTTGCCGTAAAGGTAGGCGGGAAGGTGCTGAAAAAGAAGATTGCTTTAAAGTAATACAACAAAAATTGAGGAGCGAAATATTTCGCTCCTCAATTTTTGTATGGTCGATTACATCTATCAGTTGGCGCCGGAAAGGATGATGGCTCCCAGTCCCGAAATAAACAGAATAAACATCATAGTCAACAAGAAATTGACACTTCCGGGGGCACCTTTGAACTCTTTCCAGATGAATATTCCCCAAAGGGCAGCCACCATGGGAGCGCCCTGTCCCAAGGCGTAGGATATTGCAGCACCTGCCTTGCCTGCGGCAATGTAGCTGAGAGCAGTTCCCAAACCCCAGACAACGCCGCCAAGCACACCCACAAGGTGGGTACTCATCTTGCCGCTGAAATAATCGGAATATGTGACGGGGGTACCGACAAAGGGACGGCGCATGACAATGGTATTAAAGACAAAGTTGCTGACAAAAATACCCACTGCAAAGATAAAGAAAGCCGAATAGGGGGTAGCCATTCCCGGAGTGGGAGACTCGAAGTTGTTAAGATCCATGGCAGCCGCCACGAAACGATAGAAGAAAGACATAAGTACACCTGCCACAATGGCAATCATTGCACCCTTCTTATTGTCATTCTGCGCTCCACGGCTCATCTTGCCCGAAGCCATCGCATTTACAATGATGGCAACCACCACCAGTGCAACGCCGAAGAAAAGCATCACAGGGTCGCCCTTAGGCTCGCCGAAGTAGTTCACAAAGACGCCAAGCACCAATGCGATACCCACACCCAGTGGAAAGGCGACCGTAAGACCTGCCATGGAGACAGCCGCCGACAGCAGGATGTTTGCAAGGTTGAACAAGACACCACCGATGAAGGCACTGATGTAGTTGGAAGGGGTAATCTGTTGCAGGTCGGCAATGAAACTTCGTCCCGCATCACCCGTGCTGCCCAACGTAAATCCAAGAAATATGGAGAAGAGCAGAATGCCTATCACATAGTCCCAATAGAAGAGTTCGTATCTCCAGGTCTTTCCCGCCAGTTTTTGGGTGTTTGCCCACGAGCCCCAGCAGAGCATCGTCACAAAGCAGAGGATAACCGCCAGTAAGTAATTATCTACTATAAACATAATGATGAATTTTATTTGTTAGAACATAAATCAGCTGAAAGAGAGAGATTCAATCTCGCTGCGACGAGGCAGCGACGACTGCGCTCCCATGCGGGTAACTGTGACCGCCGCACACTTGTTGGCAAACTCCACTGCCTGCAATATGCTCTTTTTCTCGGCAAGCGCAACACACATGGCACCGCAGAAAGTGTCACCGGCTGCAGTTGCATCGACAGCCTTTACCCTGTGGGCAGGAACCTTATGATAAGCACCATTCTCTTTCACAAAAACACCTTTGGAGCCGAGTGTGACAACCACATTCCCGACACCCTTCCCGCCGATGATGTCGGCTGCACGACAGACACTCTCCATGTCTGTGATTTTCACACCCGAGATAAATTCAGCCTCAGTTTCATTGGTAATAATCATATAGAGATGCTCAAAGAGCGACTCGGGCAGCGGAAGCGCCGGCGCCGGATTCAGAATAACCTTTTTGCCCTTTGCATGAGCCATATGCGCCGCATAGGTCACTGTGTCGATGGGAGTCTCCAACTGCATCAGCACAATGTCGCCCTGCTCTATTACCTCCTCGGCCTTGTCCACATCGCCGGGTGAGAGGGCTGCGTTTGCCCCCGAAGCAACAGCGATGCAATTTTCGCCATTGCCATCAACCATTATAAGGGCAACACCCGATGGCAATTCGCCGTCGACGGTTATATGCTCAACATCTATACCCTCGGCTTTATACTGCTCTATTGAACTGCTGCCAAAATGGTCGTTGCCCACCTTGGCCAGGAAGCTGACTTTTCCACCCAACCTGGCAGCCGCAACTGCCTGATTGGCACCCTTGCCACCGGCATTCATAAAGAAATTGCCACCGATTATCGTTTCGCCCGGTCGGGGCAGATGTTCGGCATTGATAACCATATCTGTGTTACAACTACCTATCACTACAATTCTATCACTCATGGTTTCTGTTATTTATTTCGTTTATATATAATTATATCACCTTTTCCAACAAACGGCATTGAAGATTGTTCACTACAACCCAGAATGTAAACAATCTTATGTTCTAAAAAAAAGAGCCTTCTTACTCTTCTTTGCAAAGATAAGAAAGCTCTTAAAACGATCATATTAAAATAAGGGATAAACTACAATTCGCTTAGTTCCAGCCAGCGCATGCTCTTCTCGTCGATAAGTTCAATAAGTTCCGCCACACGCACTGATTTTTGCAACAGAGCCTCTGTGGAAAGTGTTCCGCTGCTCATTTCAGCCTCGAGTTGCTGTTTCTCCTCTTCGAGCAGAGGAATCTCTTTCTCCAACTCCTCGAATTCGCGTTTCTCTTTGAAGGTCATTTTGCGTTTGCCGGTGGATTCGGGCTTGGTTGGTTCCTCTTTCACAGGCTTGCTTTTGGCTGCAGCCTTTGCAGCGACAGCCTTCTCCTCGTCGCGCCAGTCGCGATAATCGGTGTAGTTTCCGGGAAAATCCTTTATTTCGCCATTGCCACGGAAAACAAATATGTGGTCGACCACCTTGTCCATGAAATAGCGGTCGTGGCTGACAACTATCACACAACCCTTGAAATCGGCAAGATACTCTTCGAGCACCTGCAAGGTATCGATATCGAGGTCGTTTGTAGGCTCGTCGAGCACCAGGAAATTGGGTGCAGACATCAGCACTGTGCAGAGATAGAGCCTGCGGCGCTCGCCACCGCTCAGTTTATACACATAGTCGTACTGTTTGGAAGGGGAGAAGAGAAAATGCTGAAGGAACTGTGAGGCGGTGAGGGATTTTCCGCCCACCTGCACAACCTCTGCTATATTCTTGACAGCATCGATTACCTTCATATTCTCGTCGAACGCCATTCCATCCTGGCTGTAATAGCCCCATTTTACGGTTTCGCCAACCTCGATGGTACCACTGTCCTGCTCCACATGTCCCAAGAGCATCTTTATGAAGGTGGACTTTCCGGTTCCGTTGTTGCCAATGATACCCAGCTTTTCGTAACGTGCAAAATTGTAGTAGAAATCATTGGTTATGATTCTGTCGCCGAAAGCCTTGTTCAAGGCACGCATTTCGAATATCTTCTTGCCTATGTAGCGGGCATTGGTTCCCAGGGTGACGCTCGCCTCGCGACGTAGCGATGCCGCCTTCTCTTCGAGTTTGTAAAAGGCATCTATGCGATATTTTGCCTTTGTGGCGCGTGCCTGCGGCTGACGACGCATCCAGTCGAGCTCTTTGCGCATGAGGTTGCGGGCGCGCATAACCTCGGCTTCGGCATTTTCGAGTCTTTCGTCGCGCTTGCGCAGGAAATAGCTGTAATTTCCCTTGTAGCGGTATATACGGTTGTCGTCAATCTCAATAATCTCGTTGCAAACCCTGTCGAGGAAATAGCGGTCGTGAGTAACCATCAGCAGACTGCAATTCAGACGCGACAGATACTCTTCGAGCCACTCCACCATCTCCATGTCGAGGTGGTTTGTAGGCTCGTCCAGAATCATCATGTCCGGTTCGTCGAGCAGCACAGATGCAAGTGCCACACGCTTCATCTGTCCACCGGAGAGCGTTTCGACCTTCTGGTTGAAGTCAGTTATTTTCAACTGCGAGAGTATCTGCTTGACCTTAGTTTCGAAGTCCCATGCCTCGAGTCGGTCCATCTCTTCGAGCGCAGCATGCAGCTCCGCATCGTTGCCTGCCTTTGAAGCATTTTCGTAACGGGCTATTGCAGCAGCCTTCTCTCTGTTGCGACGCAGACATGCATCAATCACTCTGAGCCCCGGTTCGAAATGCGGTTCCTGTTCAAGATAGCCCAATCTCAGATCTTTGCGGAAGACTATCGAACCACTATCGTAATTCTCTTCACCTGAGATTATTTTCAGCAGGGTACTTTTTCCCTTTCCATTGCGGGCTATGAGTCCTATTCTCTGCCGCTCTTCGACAGAGAAGGATATATTTTCGAATAGCAGAAGCGCTCCGAAGCTTTTCGTCAGGCCATCTACTTGCAGGTCTATTGCCATAGGTCTTTACTTTTATAACTGCGCGAAGTTACAAAAAAGAGTGTGTGCGCCAAAATTTTGGCGCACACACTTATCGAGTAGCCTGTAGGTTGCTTATTATTCCCAAGCAAGAGCACTTGCGCCAAGGATGGCAGCATCGGAATCCTTCAGTTTGGAGATAAGAATCTGTGCCTTACCCTTGAAGATGGGCATTACATTCTTGTCGACAGCCTTCTTCACGGGGTCGAGAATATATTTTCCTGACTTTGTCAATCCGCCGAAGAGGATAATTGCTTCGGGACTTGAGAACTTGATGAAGTCGGCAAGAGCCTCACCCAACATTGTACCTGTCTGTTTGAAAATCTCTTTACCAATCTTGTCGCCTGCCTTTGCTGCAAGATAAACATCGTATGATGTGATATTTTTCTTTCCGCGCAAAACGCTGGGACTCTTGTCGTTCTTGAGAATCTCCTTTGCTGTGCGTGCAACACCTGTTGCCGAGCAGTAGGTCTCAAGACAACCGCGACCACCGCAACCGCACTTGCGTCCATCCTTGCCACGAACCATTGTCACGTGTCCAAGCTCACCTGCAAAACCGTCGCAGCCGTATACCAGCTGACCGTTGATGACGATACCGCTGCCGACACCTGTACCAAGAGTGATTACAATGAAGTTCTTCATGCCCTTGGCAGCACCATACTTCATTTCGCCGATGGCTGCTGCATTAGCGTCGTTGGTTGCAAAAACGGGAACACCTGCCTTTGCCGAAAACACCTCGCACAACTGAAGCACACCTTTCCAGGGAAGGTTGGGTGCATTCTCAATTGTACCTGCATAGTAGTTGGCATTGGGAGCGCCGATACCTATACCGCGTACACGACCCTCGGCTCCAACCTCGGCAATAAGACGCTGAACAACACTATTCATTGCATCTACAAAGCCGTCGAAGTCCTTGTATTCGGGAGTCTTGATACTTTCGTCGCGTGCCAGAATGTTACCACTGGCGTCCACTATTCCGATTTTTGTTCCTGTGCCGCCAACATCAATGCCGACAACGAGATTTTTCTCTGCTTCTGATACCATATTCGTTGTTTTTATAAAAGTGTAACTTAATGAATTCTATATATAAACGAATAAAAGGTCTTTTTTATCCGCTCAACCTTGCAAATGTAACCAAAAAGATATTTAATGCAATATTTTTGCGGAAATATTTCAGTAAGCAGGCGATGTTTCTTAGTTCATAATGTTCACTCCCACAAAGAAGGTACGTGGCTGTGTGGGACCATAGAAGTAGCCCGAATCGCGGAACTCACCCTTGTCGAGGTCTTTCTGGAAACTGTCGAATATATTCTGCACTCCGGTATTGAGCTGCAATTTTATATGGTCGCGCAGCAGGAATGTATAGGCCAGTTTCATGTTTACATCGAAAAAGTCGGGAGTCTTTTCCATGCGGTCCTTCTCAATGTAACCTGCATAGTGAGGAACAATCATCTCTCCGGTGTATGTACCCGACAACGATGCCTCGAAGTTCTTGAAGGGGGCAGTCGACAGTGTCAGGTAGCCATAGAAGTCGGGAGTGCGAGGCATGCGCTTGGTGGTGAGTTCAACACCGTCAACCTCGGTCCACACCTCGGCGCGGTTGTAGCGGCTGCGTTGAGCAGTTGCACCCATCTGCACTGAAAGCTCTTTGCCATGTGCGAACTTGGCTTCGAGATTGACACCGTACACCTTGGCACCGCTGCCGTTGCGACGCTCTTTCAATGTGAAGCCCTCGGCATTCACGCCAATATCCTCGAGTACAAAGACATCGTCGAGTCCTGTGTAGAAACCTTCGAGCAATATGTTCGACTGCCAATGTCCCAATTTCGTCGTCCAATCGATAGAGCCGCTGAAGCTGTTGGAACGCTCCTCCTTCAGGTTGTCGGCAAGAGCTATCTGCACACCCTCGCCACCGACAGCCGTCACATGCAAATCCTCGTCGTAGGCCTGCGGAGCGCGGAAGCCGGTAGAGTATGTAAGACGTGCCTGGAAATTGTCGACAGGCTTGAACAACAGATTCACTCGGGGGCTGAGGATGGGATTCTCTATAAGATTGTGCTTATCCATGCGGGCACCCACCAGCAACGAGAAGAGATTCATGTCCCACTCGTTCTGTACAAACATGCTGGCAATGCGCACATTCTGCTTCATGTCGCGGTTGTAGCCGGTCATCACATCGTGCAGATTATTCTCCTGATATTCAAGTCCTCCCGTAAAATTGGCAGGCGCAAACAGACATTTGTCGATAGCTGTCGTAAAGGTTGCGCCGGTCACCCATGTAAGGTCATCGGTACGGCCATAGGCATTGGGGTCGCGCTGCGCGCCATAGTAGCTGTCGCGGTCGATGTGCTGCACCGATGCGAACAACGAGAGTTTCTGTTTCTGGTTGTTCCAGAAGCGGTCGTACGAAAGACCTCCGCTGTTTATAATGTGTTTGGTAAGTTCGGTGATGTCCGCCTCGTGAGGCTGAAGATCGAACTTGTTGCCGCCACGACGTGTCTCGTTTGTCGTATGATATTCAAGATTGATGCGGCTTTCGTGCGAGGGACGATAGTAAGTGCGCAAGCCGAAGGTATTCATATTCAGTTTGCCAATCTCGGAGAATCCGTCGCCATCGTGGTCATAGGCATTGCGGTTGCGATAGCTCTCGTACAGAGCAATGCCATAGGAATTGTCCTTGGAAACCAACGACACATTTGCACCCATATACTGTTCCCACGCATCGCCGTTCATATTGGACATATTGGTCGACACCTTGAACGAATTGTTGACAGGGTCTTTTGTTATGACATTAATGGTACCGCCCACAGCGTTGGCACCGAAGAGAGCCGAGCCGCCGCCACGCACGACCTCGACACGTTCTATCATGTTAACCGGTATCTGTTCGAGTCCGTAGACACCGCTGAGAGCGCTCACCACAGGGCGGCTGTTGATAAGTATCTGTGAGTAAGGACCTTCAAGGCCGTTAATTCTCACCTGCGGAAAGCCGCAATTCTGACAGTTGTTCTCGACGCGCAAGCCCGGAAGATAGTTGAGGGTCTTTGCGAGGTCGGTGGAGTTGACTGTCTCGATGAGTTTGGGACCGGCAATGTTTACAACCACAGGAGCTTCGCGACGGCTCACCTCGTTGCGGTTGGCAGACACGACAACCTCCTCCATGGCAAAAGCCTCGAGGTCCAGTTCGAAGTGTACCACAGTAGCATACTCCTTGCTGACAGTGACCTCCTTTGTCATCTCCTTGTAGCCCAAAGCTGAAACCTTCAGTGTATATTTGCCGGGAGAAATGTTCTTGATTGCAAAATGTCCTGTCTCATCGGTGATGGTACCATCTTTAAGTTCCGTAACATAAATAGCGGCATAAGCAATATTCTCTTCGCTACCCTTTTCAATTACGTGTCCCGAAATGTAGCAACCCTTTTTAACATCGGGGTCATTAACAATAGTTACAGCGTATGCCACTATTATATTAAGCAACAGCGACATAGTAAAAATAAGTTTTTTCATTCGTCGGTTTTATAATTTTTATCGGATGCAAAGTTCCGAAAATATATTTGGTTGCGAAATAACAATATTTGTGAAAAAGAGCCTTTCTGTTAACAATACATGGCTATAAAGAGATACTCTGCTAAAAAAAAGAGACAAAAAACATAGCAAGAAAAAAACGTTTTTTTTTAAACAAATTCTTACAATAATTAGAAAATATCATTAACTTTGGCGCAGAGAGAAACAAACAAATGTTCAATCAAACAAACATAAGTATTATGAGAAAAAATTTACTTCTTACAGCTTTGTTGACTCTAGTAGCCTCATTAGGAATGGCACAGACATCAACATGGCCCATCACACTTACACGTGCCGATGGACTTCCCGGAGTAGAAGGTGACGAAGCAACCGAATTTGTATCGGAACTTTACAAGTTTGACGAGCCAATCACAAAACTTCGCATCACAGTTTTGTCAAACGTTCTGTTCGACCAGCAGAAGACCGACAAGTTGGGAACATCGGGACAGAACGGTCCTGCATTCCCAAGCATTGCAATTTCAGAGCTTGAGGTGCGCAATGCCAACAACCGCAGAATCTCTTACGAGCCTACATCAAACGCAGGTTCAGTAAACAGTGGCGGCGCAATTGAAAACCTTTGCGACGGCACATACTCGACACACTTCCTGTCGACAACCTACATGGGTGCATGCCCCCAAGCATTCCACTACATCGAGCTTGAATTTGACTCACCCGTCAGCGAATTCCGTCTAAAATGGTACTCACGCGAGGGCAACAACATCGACTACATGCCCACACACGTAGGTCTTACACCCGGTACAGAATACTCACCCTTCCCCACACAGGGATTCAAGCTCGGCGAACAGGTAAAGAACCTTGAAGGCATTGGCGAAGGAGGTCTTTACGTAATCGAAGGACACGTACCCGCATACACCCACTCGTTCACCGGAACCACACGTTCATACCCCGGTGGTGGATTCTGGTACTCGCCTTACGGTGCTTGCGAAACTGCAAGTGCAGCATGTATAGTAGACCTTATTCCCACAGGTAAACCCAACACATACAACGTCTATTGGATGAACAACGGTCACTACCTTGCCAACATGGAAAAAAGCAACTGGACCTGCAACTGGACAGACATTGATGTCGATGCAGCACAGATTACATTTGCTCCCTGCGACACAGTTCCCGGCGACTTCATCATAACAATGCACGATACCCTCATCATAGGACACGAATCACTCGGACAGTTATCATTGATAGAGTTCAAACCCGAAATGATGGCAAGCAGCAAACCCCGCACATGGAATTTCTCTATCTACAAGGCAGATATGAACACAGAGGGTATAAAATTCATGTTGCAAGAGAAGATAGACGAAGCCGAAAGCTATATAAACTCCTGCGGCTACAACGAAATTGAAGATAATGGAGAATATGAGCAGATAACAGCTGCTGTAAGCAAGGGTAAGAGCATCATCGCAAAGAGCGAAACAACTGTCAAAGAGATTATAGACTGTCGCAACGAGATTACAAATGTAATGCCCGCATACGTTGCCCTTTCGGTATATACTTACGTAGACTCAGTACAGAATATTCTCGATGCATTCGACAGCGGCGAAATGAAGACCTCGGAAGGTCCCAACTGGGTAATAGGAACATTCCCCAAAATTGCAGTTTCTGAATTATTCTCAGCTGTAGAAGAGGCTGAAGAGAGCATCGAAAATGCGAAATTCCTCACTCAGGTTAATAACGCAATTGAGAATTTCAAGAAGGAGATTGATAAGTTCTGGGCCAGAGAAGTTAAAGGTTTCACTATACTCCCCGTACGCATGACTGCCGAGAATGGTCTTCCCGGAGAGTTGAACGACGAAACAGGAGTGACATGGGAATCGCCCATATTCTATTTGGATAAAGAGGTTAACTCATTCCGCTACACTGTATTCCACACAACACACGGAAATTATTACGGCGACTACGAACACTATTCATTGTCAGAATTTGAGGTGTACACACCTGACGGCAAAAAAATAGAACTTACCGAAGATTGCTTTCAGACAAATTCCGTATATGATCGACCTGGTTACGGCATCTCATGCTTGTGTGACAACAAATACAATTCTATATTCCTCAGCGCATGGAACGAAGGACAAGACCCGAACGGCTATGATGGTTCACAAGGTCACGCTTACATCGAAATCACACTTCCCAAGGCTGTAACAGCATTCTACATCAGACAATACAACAACAAGTTCAGTGGAGCCATAAAAGATACCCCCATCGACTTCATGATAGGACCGGCAGGAGTAGCTGTAACCCCCACTTCAATAGGTAAGGTCAGCGTTGAGGGCGACGAGGTGGTATCGGTAACATACTACAACCTTTCGGGAGAATCATCTGAGACACCGTTTGAAGGCACAATCAACATTGTCAAGAAGGTATATGCCAACGGCGTAATCAAAACAGAGAAACAGTTTGTAAAATAAGTTTCCAACTCATAGATTGGGGCGCACTTCCACAGAGGTGCGCCCCAATTGTGTATATTATTCTGTACAGAATTCACATTATATTAACACTCACGCAATTTATTATTGTCGGCAAATTTTCGTATTCTACTTTTTATTTTTACTTTTGCGCCACAAAAAGCAGAAAGGCCAAAAACCATGTATAAGAATTTAGTAATAGTAGAGTCCCCGGCAAAGGCAAAAACAATAGAAAAATTCTTGGGAAAAGAGTATAAAGTTATGTCCAGCTACGGACACATCTGCGACCTCAAGGAGAAAGAGTTCAGTATCAACACCGATACATTTGAACCCGAATACGAAATACCGGAGAAAAAGAGCAAAGTGGTAAACGACCTCAAAGCCGAGGTAAAGAAAGCCGAAATGGTGTGGTTGGCATCCGATGAAGACCGCGAAGGAGAAGCCATCAGCTGGCACCTGTACACAGTACTCGGTCTTAAGCCCGAAAACACCAAGCGCATCGTGTTCCACGAAATTACGAAAAACGCCATTCTGCGAGCAATAGCAACCCCGCGCGACATTGACACCAATCTTGTCTACGCCCAGCAGGCACGCCGCGTACTCGACCGCATAGTAGGATTTAAACTTTCACCCGTCCTCTGGCGTAAGGTGAAGCCCGCCCTTTCGGCAGGTCGCGTGCAGTCGGTTACAGTACGCCTGATTGTGGAGCGCGAACGCGAAATAAACAAATTCAACAGCGAATCGAGCTACCGCGTGACAGCGCAGTTCATTCCCACCGACCCGGCAGATGGCAACAGCGTCATCAGCGCCGAACTGTCTACACGTTTCAAGACTGCAGCCGAGGCTGAGGCATTCCTCAAATCGTGCCACAATGCCGAATTCACCATTGACGACGTGACCACCAAGCCCCAGAAGAAGAGCCCTGCGCCCCCCTTCACCACATCGACACTGCAACAGGAGGCATCGCGCAAACTGGGACTCTCGGTGATGCAGACTATGAGAATAGCACAAGGGCTATACGAATCGGGATACATCACATACATGCGTACCGACTCGGTGAACCTCTCATCGCTCTGTCTGAACTCATGCAAAAAGGTGATTACCGAGAGCATGGGCGAAAAATATCTGAAAACACGACAATACTCAACAAGTTCAAAAGGCGCACAGGAGGCTCACGAGGCCATCCGACCCACATACGTGGAGAACAGCACCATCGAAGGCACACAGACCGAGAAACGCCTCTACGAACTTATTTGGAAACGTACCATAGCCTCACAGATGGCAGACGCACAGGTTGAAAAGACCACCGTCAACATCAACATCAGCGGCCACAAGGAGAGTTTCGTGGCAACAGGCGAGGTAACCATTTTCGACGGATTCCTGCACGTTTACCGCGAATCGACCGACGACGAGACACTTGCCGAGGCTAAGAGCCTTCCCGCAGTACATGCCGGCGAAGAGCTGAAAGCGCAGGATATTACAGCTACCGAACGCTTCACACAGCATGCACCCCGCTACACCGAGGCAAGCCTTGTGCGCAAGCTCGAGGAGCTGGGCATCGGACGTCCTTCGACCTACGCCCCCACCATCAGCACCATACAGCAGCGTGGATACGTTGAGCGTGGCGACAAACCGGGCATAGAGCGCAAATATTGCCGTATGAGCCTTATGGGCGACGGCGGAGTAAGCATCTGCGAAGAGACCGAAAAGGTGGGTGCAGAAAAGTCGAAACTGATACCCACAGACATAGGAATAGTTGTCAACGATTTTCTGCTTGCCAACTTCCCCGAAATAATGGACTACAACTTCACTGCCAAGGTAGAGAAGGACTTCGACGCAATAGCCGAAGGCGAGAAGGAGTGGGCAGAACCCATCAGTGCTTTCTACAAAGGCTTTGAACCACAGATAGACAACATACTTAAGACCAAGAGCGAGTACAAGGTAGGAGAGCGCCTGCTCGGAACCGACCCGCAGAGCGGCAAACCCGTATCGGTGAAAATAGGACGCTTCGGCCCCATCGTGCAGATAGGAACATCGACAGACGAAGAGAAGCCCCGTTTCGCACAGATGAAGCCCGGACAGACTCTTGAGACAATAACCCTGGAAGAGGCTCTCGACCTCTTCGGACTGCCCCGCAACCTCGGCAACTTCGAGGAGCAGAGCGTAACCATAGGTGCAGGACGCTTCGGCCCCTACATCAAGCACAACAACATCTACGTTTCGATGCCCAAAGGCAACGACCCCATGACAATAACCTACGAAGAGGCAGTGGAACTTATTCTTGCCAAACGTCGTGCCGAGGCAGAGAGAGTAATAAAGAGTTTCGACGAGGAGGCCGACCTTCAGGTACTCAACGGACGTTTCGGTCCCTACATCGCATACAAAGGCAGCAACTACAAACTGCCCAAGAGCGTTGTTCCTGCCGAACTTACACTTGAGGCATGCCACGAGATAATCGAGCAACAGAAAAACAGTGAGGCAGCACCTGCCAAAGGACGCCGCAAATACACTAAAAAGAAATGACACGCATCATCCTCATAGGATTCATGGGATCGGGAAAGACAACCCTGGGACGCGCACTCGCAAAGTCCCTCGGCCTTGAATTCATCGACCTCGACAACTACATTGAACTACGCCGCTGCAAAAGCATAAACAGCATTTTTGCCGAAATGGGCGAAGAGGGATTCCGCACCATTGAGCGCAACCTGCTGCACGAGGTGTGCGAGTTCGAGAATGTGATAATTTCCGCAGGCGGAGGCACACCCTGCTTCTTCGACAACATCGACTACATGAACGCACAGGGAACAACCGTCTATCTGCAAGTGCCCGAAGAGCGCCTGCACGAAAGACTGAAAATTGCAAAGAGCAAACGTCCCCTGCTGAAGGAGAAGAACGACGAGGAGATAATGCAGTTCATCAAAGAGCAGCTGGAGCGACGCGACGTATTCTACAAAAAGGCGGCACACACATTCATCTCGGACCGCCTCGAGGACAAGGAGCAGATAAAGGAATCGGTGGAGCGCTTCCGCAAACAGTTCGATTTGTAGGCATCTATGCTGCAACAGGGCAGATAGGAAATAAGGTGCATTAAGGAATCTGAGGATGCACATATCTTGAACCATAAAAACAGAGATAAGATGAAAGAGAAAATAACCATCATAAAGGTAGGCGGAAAGATTGTTGAAGAGCGCGAGACACTGCTTCAACTGCTCGACCGCTTTGCAGCCATCGAAGGCAACAAGGTACTTATTCACGGCGGTGGCCGCTCGGCAACAAAAATTGCAGAGAAACTGGGCATCGAGAGCCGCATGATTGACGGACGTCGCGTCACCGACGAGGAGACGCTGAAGGTGGTGACAATGGTCTACGGCGGTCTTGTAAACAAGAACATCGTAGCAGGCTTGCAGGCACGCGGTGTAAACGCCCTGGGACTCACAGGTGCCGACTGCAACATCGTACATGCACACAAACGCCCCGTGAAAGAGATTGACTGGGGATTCGTAGGCGACGTAGACGAGGCTGACGGCAAAATGCTTGCAGCGCTCATTGGACAAGGCATTGTCCCCGTGGTTGCACCCCTGACACACGACGGTTGCGGCAATATGCTGAACATCAACGCCGACACTATGGCTGCTGAGACAGCAAAAGCCCTTGCGCCCTATTTCGACGTAACACTCACCTACTGTTTCGAACACCCCGGAGTGATGCGCGACCCCGAAGATGCCACCAGCCTTATCCCCGAAATAAGAACCGATGACTATCGTCGCCTTAAAGAAGAGGGAGTTGTCAGCGGAGGTATGATTCCCAAGATTGACAATGCCTTCAGCGCACTTGCAGGAGGAGTGACAAAGGTCATCATCACACGTGCCGATGCCATCGACGGCAAACAGGGCACACACATAATGCTGTAAATATTGCAAATGGTAAAAACCACTGAACATCATCCGCTATACGGAGATATACAGATAACCATAAACCCACGGGCGCGGCGAATAACACTCCGCGCCCGTGACGGCTTTATATGCATTACAATGCCGCCATACACACCTCGCAAGGTCATTGACGATGCTCTTGCACAGCATGGCAGCAGACTGCTCGCAGAATGTCGCACACAGCAGCCGGACATCATAGATGGTGATTATAAATTCGTGAGCGACAATTTCTGTTTCTCGCTTGAGGCAAGCGCTACCGGAAAGCCATTTCTTCGTTTCGATGGGAAGAGCGCTACCCTGCACTACCCCACAGGAACCGACCTCACAAGCCCCACCACACAGGAGTGGCTGCGTCGTGTGCGGGTGACTGCATTGCGCCGCGTGGCTGCAGGCTACCTGCCACAGCGTTTGAAAGAGTTTGCAACCAGGCATGGGTTCACTTATAGCAGGGTGACGCTGCGCGACAGCCACAGCCGCTGGGGCAGCTGCAGCAACCGTGGCAGCATTAGTCTGAGTATTTACCTGCAATTGTTGCCTCCGCATCTTTCCGATTATGTATTGTTGCATGAGTTGTGTCACACGGTAGAAATGAACCATGGAGAGCGTTTTTGGGTGCTGATGGATAGTGTTACCGATTGCTCCGCAAAAGAGCTGAGAGAGGCTCTCAGAGGCTTTAAAACGGATTTTTAGGCTGAGTTGCTTAGGAGTTATTATTTTGACTGGGGCATAGACGAGATTCGATATATTTTAACGTGAGTTCGAAATAAGATTCTTCCACTACTCTGCCGATTGAGGAATCCATTATCCATAATATGATGCTTACTTTTGTATTCTCCGGTAGTTTTTATCCTTAATTTTTGGTTGCAATCATTTGGGACAGTACTATCTGTTCCCTTCTTTTGCCGGGCAAAAGAAGCAAAAGCCCCGGCACACGGGACGCATCAGGCGGCTCTGCCTTTGTTCAGAAGTTGCCTTTACGGCAACATTCTTCAGTCGGTGGCGAGCCTTATCGCTCGAGTCTTTTCGTCAGTTTTTCGGGTGCTGCGGAACTCGTTCAGTTATCCGCACTTTATGTGCGTATAACTAACACTCAGACAGTCATTGCCTTTGGCGAGCTTTGGCTGCACTCGCTTTGTAACTTGCAAGTAAACTTGCGTTACGCTCGTTTGCACAAACCTTCGCACTTAATCCGAAAAACAG
>CAJGDX010000045.1 GCA_904502185.1 uncultured Bacteroidaceae bacterium
ACTGGTGAGATGGGGCGTTCGGAATTGCAGGGATTATTGTCTATTAAAAATAGAGATTATTTTAGAACGGACTATTTGAATCCTGCTATTAGTAATGGTTATATAGAACTTACGATTCCTGATAAGCCCAATAGTCAGAACCAAAAATACCGTCTTACAGCAAAGGGTATCGCTTTGAAAAATAGCCTAACAAATAATAAGTAATTTTGCTCAACCTATCATATAATATGTAAAAACCGTGCTTTTTCTATATTTTATGATAGGTTATGATTATGAATCATTTTAGTAATACGGTTAGATATGAATAATTCTGCAATAGACGTTGCTTTCATTGCAGCAAAGGTAGCCGCAATAAAGGATGAAAAGGCAAGAATGATTGTTGGTGGAGCATCATTAGTATATAATGTAGCTCAAATTGCTCGTTTTCGTTCAATGATTGTAGAACTGTCTCAAATATGCAATTACATTGTATCCAAAGCTCAGATTATAGGCTCTTATACGATAGAAGAATATAATCTTGCTATTGAATGTCAACGGCAAATTGAAGAGTGCCACCAGCAGATAGCCATGCACGGAACAATGACTGTAATTGATGGTATATCTTTGCTGATTGATGCCTTTAACAATCTTAACAGAAGATAAGAATAGGGATTCCGAACAGAGGCGAAACAAAAAATATATAACAAATAATATATCACCGCTTTCGGTGCAGATGTTTTGTTTTTTTACTTAACACACTATTTTCATTTTACTATCTTCTATCTGCTTTTTCGATGTTTATTATTGATAGAATCAATAGATTTCTCTTTTTGTATTTATTTTACTTATGGTAATTTTGCAAAAAAAAGAGAAATTATATGTTGGATTTTTTGGAAAATATGTTTGTTGGCAATCCTGCCCAGTGGGGCGGGGGTGTTGCACATTCGGTGCTGATACTGTCGTTGGTTGTTGCAATAGGAGTGATGTTCGGAAAGATAAAGATTGCCGGTGTATCTTTTGGTGTGACGTGGATTCTTTTCATTGGTATAATATTTGGTTATCTGGGGTTCAACATCAACGAACACCTGCTTCATTTTGTAAAGGAATTTGGTCTTATTTTGTTTGTCTATTCTGTGGGATTACAGGTGGGTCCCGGTTTTTTCTCGGCTTTTCGCAAAGGAGGACTCTCGCTTAATATAATAGCAATGGTGGTTGTTGCTGTGGGTATCGCCCTTACAGTGATTCTTCACTATGTTACAGGATTGCCCATTACCACTATGGTTGGTATATTGTCGGGTGCCGTAACAAATACTCCCGGACTTGGTGCAGCGCAGCAGACCTTTACCGACCTGACAGGAAACAATGCTCCCGAAACAGCAATGGCATACGCTGTAGCCTATCCGCTCGGCGTTGTAGGCTGCATATTATCCTTGCTCGTTATGCGTTACATTTTTAAGATTGATGTCAAAAAAGAGGAGTCTGCTGCCATGGAGGTGTCGGGAAACAGTGGTGGACAGGCTGTTTCCACGTTGTCGCTTGTCGTACGCAATGCCGCTATTGCAGGCAAGAGAATATCGGATTTGGAACCTATTGTCGGTCGACACTTTGTTGTTTCACGAATCTGCAAGGCCGAACAGCCGGATATGGTTGAAATGCCCAATGCTGATACAATAATAGCGATGGGCGATAAATTGCTTCTTATTGCAAAGATGTACGACATTGAGGGAATCATTGCTTTCTTTGGCGAGGTTTGCGATGTTAAATGGGATACAGGTTCTTCGCAACTTATTTCGCGCAGAGTGCTTGTGACAAGACCCGAACTTAATGGCAAACATCTCTCTTCGTTGAAAATACGCAATAATCTTGGGGTCAACATCACAAGAATAAACCGTTCGGGTGTTGACCTTGTTGCCAATCCCCATCTGCGTCTTCAGATGGGCGACCGCGTAACTATTGTGGGTAGTGAACTTTGTGTTTCTCATGCCGAAAAAGTGCTTGGAAACTCATTGAAACGTCTCGACCATCCTAATCTTATCCCCATCTTTATAGGTATGGCACTGGGATGTCTTATTGGTTCCATTCCTTTTATCTTTCCAGGCATACCGCAGCCAGTGAAACTGGGATTGGCCGGAGGCCCGTTGATTGTAGCGATATTGGTGAGTCGTTTCGGTCCTAACTGCAAGTTAGTGACATATACCACGATGAGTGCAAACCTTATGATACGCGAGATTGGAATCTCGCTATTCCTGGCCTGTGTCGGCTTGGGTGCAGGCAATGGCTTTGTGGATACTATTTTGAACGAAGGAGGTTATGTGTGGATTGGTTATGGAGTGATAATAACAGTTGTGCCTCTGCTTATTGCCGGTTTTCTGGGGCGTTATGTGTACAAGGTAAATTATTTAAAACTCATTGGTGTGTTGTCAGGCTCAATGACCAATCCCCCTGCTCTGGCATATTCGAATGAACAGACTTCGTGTGACCTTCCTTCGGTTGGTTACGCTACTGTGTATCCTCTAACAATGTTTCTGCGCGTGCTTTCTGCCCAGTTACTTATAATATTCTTTATGTAGAAATTCTACAAATAAAAATATTTTGGAGACTCTGTCGGTTTTAGGTTTTTTATCGGCAGAGCCTCCTTTTTTTATCAATATATGTCATACGACGTTTTGTTTGTAATGGAAACAGCATAACTACGGTTGTATCTCTGCGCTATCTGTTTTTAATCAATCCGTTCTTGCAACCTCGAGGAAATTTTGTACCTTTGCTTCTTGTAGCAGTTCGCTTTGAACAACAAAGAGGGCTGCACACATTTTTACTGAATATAACAAGAGAGGAGTAACGTGAAATTTGAATACGACATACTGGTTATAGGTGCGGGACACGCAGGCTGCGAAGCTGCTGCTGCCGCAGCCAATCTTGGTGCAAAGACCTGTCTGATGACGATAGACATGAACAAGATTGCACAAATGAGTTGTAACCCTGCCATCGGTGGTATTGCCAAAGGTCAGATTGTACGCGAGATTGACGCGCTGGGTGGATATATGGGCATCATCACCGATAAATCGGCTATACAGTTCAGGATGCTCAACCGTTCAAAAGGGCCTGCAATGTGGAGTCCGCGTGCGCAGTGCGACAGAACAAAATTCAGTATTCTGTGGCGCGAGACTCTTGAAAATATTCCCAACCTGCACATGTGGCAGGACTGCGCCAACGAGCTTATAGTGGAGGATGGAAAAGCAGTAGGAGTAAAGACACAGTTGGGCGCGGAGTTCCGCGCAAAATGCACCATCATCACAGCGGGCACATTCCTCAACGGACTGATGCACGTGGGAAAGGTGATGTTCGAGGGTGGACGCATTGCCGAGCCTGCTGCCAAGGGATTGACAGAATCTATCTGCAAGCATGGCATACGCAGCGACAGGATGAAGACAGGAACACCTGTCAGACTTGACAAACGTTCAATAAACCTCGAATTGACCGAGCGTCAGGATGGTGAAAATGATTTCCACCGTTTCTCATATAAAAAGACAAAAAGAGATTTGAAACAGCGTCCCTGCTGGATGTGCTACACCAATCCCGAGGTTCACGACATACTTCGTGGCGGTCTTGACGAATCGCCCCTTTACAACGGACAAATTCAGAGCATAGGCCCCCGATACTGCCCCAGCATAGAGACTAAGATTGTAACCTTTGCCGAGCGCGACAGACATCTGTTGTTCCTCGAGCCGGAGGGCGAAGATACACAGGAGATATATGTAAACGGATTCTCTTCATCGCTGCCCATGGAGGTGCAGTTGACAGCTCTGCGCAAGATTCCTGCGTTGAAGGATGCCGTTGCCTATCGCCCAGGATACGCCATAGAGTATGACTTTTTCGACCCCACACAGCTCAACCACACACTGGAGTCGAAGGTGGTAGAGAACCTCTACTTTGCAGGCCAGGTGAACGGCACAACAGGTTACGAAGAGGCTGCCGGCCAGGGACTGATTGCCGGAATAAACGCTGCGCTTAAAGTACAGGGTAAAGGCACATTCACCCTCAAACGCGACGAAGCGTACATAGGTGTACTCATCGACGACCTTGTGACAAAAGGAGTGGACGAGCCATACAGAATGTTCACCTCGCGTGCCGAATACCGAATACTGCTGCGCGAAGATGACGCAGACATGCGCCTGACAAGAAAGGCATACAACATAGGACTTGCCGACAGCGAGCGCTACGAAGCACTGTGCAAAAAGGAGCAGCAGATGCAGGAACTCACCACCTTCATCGAGGGCTTCTCAATAAAACCGCATCTGATAAACGAGGCGCTTGAGTCGATGGGCACCGCCCCACTCTCTCACGGCTGCAAACTTATCTCGCTCATCGAACGTCCGCAGATAAGTATACTCGGAATTGCGAAACACATAAAGGCGCTGAACGAAAAGTTGCAACTGCTGGGCGACGACAAAGAGGAGATTGCCGAGGCAGTGGAGATACAGCTGAAGTACAAAGGATACATAGAGCGCGAAAGAGAACTTGCCGAGAAGAGCAACCGTCTGGAGAACATCCGCATCAAGGGACGATTCAACTACTCCGACATTCAGTCGCTCTCAACCGAGGCACGACAGAAGCTGACAGCTATCGACCCCGACACTTTGGCACAGGCGAGTCGCATCCCCGGAGTATCGCCCAGCGACATCAACGTGCTGTTAATCTTGGCGCAACGATAGAAATTGTTCCACGTGGAACACTCACGGTTTACACAGGATACCCACACAACGCAACCCCATAAAAACAGATAATATATGAACAAGGAGCTACTTCTTAAGAACCTCAGGTCGATTCCCGACTTCCCCATCCCCGGCATACTGTTCCGCGATGTGACCTCTCTCTTCAAAAATGCAGAGTGCATGAAAGAGCTTGACGACACACTCTACGAAATGTACAAAGACCGCGGAATAACAAAAGTGGTAGGCATAGAGTCGCGCGGCTTCATCATGGGTGCATCGCTCGCCGTGAGATTGGGCGCAGGCTTCGTCCCCGTACGCAAACCCGGCAAGCTGCCCGCGGACACCATCAGCGAGAGCTACAACAAAGAGTATGGCACAGACACCATAGAGATACACAAGGATGCCATTGAGCCGGGTGACGTTGTACTGCTGCACGACGACCTGCTGGCAACAGGAGGAACAATGCTGGCGGCATACAACCTTGTAAAGAAGATGAACCCCAAGGAGGTGATGATAAACTTCATCATAGAACTAGAGGACCTGAAAGGAAGAGATATATTTCCCGAGGGAACAGAAATAGAATCGTTACTGTTTCTTGAAGGAGAATAACCACAAACATACAGCAAAATGAATAACCGGGAACATACAGCAAAGGAAGAGGAGTTACGTAACATCGTAAAGAATTTGCCGGATGCTCCCGGTTGTTATCAATATCTGAACGACGAAGGAGTGATAATATACGTAGGCAAGGCAAAGAATCTGAAACGTCGCGTATCCTCCTACTTCAACAAAGAGCAGCAAAGCATGAAGACACGTCTGCTTGTGTCGAAGATTGCGGACATAAAATACATCGTTGTAAACAGCGAGAATGATGCCCTGCTGCTCGAAAACAATCTCATAAAAAAGCACAAGCCGCGCTACAACGTACTGCTGAAAGACGACAAGACCTACCCCTCTATCTGCATCACGGGCGAATACTTTCCACGCCTCTTCAAGACCCGAAAGATTATCCCCGGCGTAGGACGATACTATGGTCCATACAGCAACGCCGGCGCACTGACTGCACTGCTGCAACTGATAAAAGAGATGTATCCGTTGCGCACCTGCCGTCTGAACCTGACACCCGAAACAGTAAGAAGCGGCAAGTTCACCCCCTGCCTCGAATACCAAATAAAGAATTGCTGTGCGCCATGCATAGGAGCAACATCGCACGATGAATACAGGAAATATATCGAAGAAATCAGGGATATTCTCAGAGGCGACATCAAAAAACTATCCTCCGCCATCATCGAAGAGATGAAGAGCGAGGCCGAAAAACTCAATTTCGAAAAGGCGCAGACACTGAAAGAGCGCTATCGACTGATAGAAAACTTCAGAACGCGCAGCGAGGTGGTAAGCCCCATCATCAACAATGTCGACGTATTCACTATTGAGAGCGACGAGAAGAGCGCCTTCATCAACTTCCTGCACATCACCAACGGCTGCATAAACCAAGCCTTCACCATCGAGTACAAGAAGCGACTCGACGAGAGCGACGAAGAGCTACTGGGCATAGGCATAGTGGAGATGCGCGAACGCTTCAACAGCCGCGCACGCGAAATAATCCTCGCAACAGAGATGGAGCTTCCGCTCGAAAATGTAACAATCACCGTACCGCAGAAAGGCGAAAAAAGACGATTGCTGGCACTCTCGCAACTGAACGTGAAGCAGTACAAAGCCGACCGCATGAAGATGGAGGAGAAGCTCAATCCCGAACAGAAGGCCACACGCCTGATGAAAGAGATACAGCAGGAACTGGGAATGAAAAAACTGCCCGTAATAATCGAATGTTTCGACAACTCAAACATACAAGGAAGCGACGCAGTGGCAGCCTGCGTGGTATTCAAAAAGCTGAAACCTGCCAAAAAGGAGTATCGCAAATACAACATAAAAACGGTTGTAGGCCCCGACGACTACGCATCGATGAAAGAGGTTGTACGCCGCCGCTACCGTCGCGCTATAGAGGAGGACACTCCCCTACCCCAGCTGATAATAGCCGACGGCGGAAAAGGACAGATGGAGGTGATACGAGAAGTTGTGGAAGACGAGCTGCACCTCGAGATTGCCATCGCAGGTCTGGTGAAGGATGGTCGCCACAGAACATCGGAACTGATAGTGGGCCACGGCGGCGAGAGCATAGGACTGAAGCAGAACAGCGCACTCTTCCGACTGATGACACAGATACAGGACGAGGTGCACCGCTTTGCAATAACCTTCCACCGCGACAAGCGCAGCAAGCGACAGACAGCCTCGGAACTCGACACCATAAAAGGCATAGGCGAAAAGAGCAAGCAGGCACTGCTGGCACACTTCAAAAGCGTGAAACGCATGAAAGAGGCAACAGCCGAGGAGCTGGCAAAAGTGGTAGGCGAAGCAAAAGCAAAAATCCTGCTCGAAGCATGGAAATAAACAGCGACAATTTACTAACTTTGCATGCAGCGCACGCACAATGGAAGCGTGCAAAAAACAGCACAAAGCAACAGAATAGAAAAGAATGAGAGTACTTATACAAAGAGTGAAGAGAGCATCCGTCACCATCGATGGAACACTTAAGTCGCAGATAGGCGGAGGAATGTTGATACTCGTAGGCATAGAAGAGGAGGATAGCGACGAAGACATCAGCTGGCTGGTGAAGAAATGCACCAACCTGCGCATCTTCGACGACGAACAGGGAGTGATGAACAGGTCGATACTCGACACCTGTGGCGAGGTGCTTGCCGTAAGCCAATTCACCCTGATGGCATCAACCAAGAAAGGCAACCGCCCGTCGTACATCAGAGCCGCAAAACCAGAAATATCCGTCCCCCTGTACGAAGTCTTCTGCCGGGCAATGGAGAGCGCGCTGAACAAACCCATAGCAACGGGTGTTTTTGGCGCAGACATGCAGGTGGAGCTGATAAACGACGGCCCCGTAACAATATTCATAGACTCAAAAAACAGAGAGTAGATTATGACAATAAAAGAGGCACAGCAACAGGTCGACGCATGGATAAAGGAGTACGGCGTACGCTACTTCGACGAACTCACAAACATGGCAATCCTCACCGAAGAGGTGGGAGAGGTTGCCCGAATCATGGCACGCCGCTACGGCGAACAATCGTTCAAGGAGGGCGAAAAGTGTGACCTCGGCGACGAGCTTGCCGACGTACTGTGGGTACTCATCTGCATAGCCAACCAGACAGGAACAGACCTGACGGAAGCCCTGCAGAAGAACCTCGACAAAAAGACAAAGAGAGATTGCAACAGACATAATAACAACCCCAAGCTAAAATAAAGTCATGAGCGAAAATTATAACGACGCAGAACAGAGCAGATACGAAACAGTACTCAACCAATACAGTAGCGCACCCGGCGAACAGGAGATTGCCCAGGCAGTGAAAAGAGCCGATGAAACGGCTGAAAAAAACAACACCAAAGAGGTGCTGAAAGAGATATACAGCTGTCTCGACCTCACCACCCTGAAGTGTACCGACAATGCCGAGAGCGTGCTTGCAATGACCGAAAAGGTAAACTCACTGGAGGAGAAATACCCCGACCTGAAAAACGTTGCAGCAATATGCGTATACCCTAATTTCGCAAACATCGTCAGCCAGTCGCTGGAGGTGGAGAATGTAGAGGTAGCATGCGTATCGGGCGGATTCCCCTCGTCACAGACATTCAGCGAGGTGAAGATAGCCGAGACAGCCCTCGCATTGCAGGACGGAGCCACAGAGATAGACATAGTGCTGAACATTGGCAAATTTCTCAGCGGCGACTACGAGAGCGTCTGCGACGAGATACAGGAACTTAAGGACCTCTGCGGCGAAAGAAGCCTCAAGGTAATACTTGAAACAGGAGCCCTGCAAAGTGCCGAAAACATCAAAAAAGCAGCCATTCTATCAATATATTCCGGTGCCGATTTTATAAAGACCTCGACAGGAAAAGAGAACCCTGCAGCCACCCCCGAAGCAGCATACGTCATGTGCAGCACCATCAAGGAGTACTACGAAAAGACAGGCCGCAAGATAGGCTTCAAGGCAGCCGGCGGCATAAACAGCGTGAAGGATACACTGCTCTACTACACCATTGTAGAGAACACACTGGGCAAAGAGTGGCTTAACAGCAAACTCTTCAGAATAGGCACAAGCCGTCTGGCAGCAACCCTGCTCGCCGAAATCACAGCCGAGTAGCCACCACCCCTCAACCAAAGAAAAAACTCATTAAACAAACACAATATGAAAAAGACAGCATTACAACTATTGCTTCTCTTCTTCGCCATAACCATGACAGCACAGGAGCGCGTCACAGTGTGGCCCAAGAAAAAAATGCCCAACCCTCAGGAGCATCAGATAGCAGCAATGACCAACGAGACAAGCGCCAAAGGCTTCAAACCCGAGAAGAACAGAATAGCCTACCTCGACTGGTACGACGCACCCTCGGCAGAAACAAAGAACGGCGGTTGCATGATACTAATCTCGGGCGGCAGTTACGAATGTTGCTGCGACGTAGGCTACATAAGATACTGGAACGAGGAGTTCACCAAACTGGGATTCCAATGCGTGAACTTCGTCTACCGCACCCCGCGTCCCGTGGGACTACCCATCTACCAGACAGCATGGGAGGACGGACAGCGTGCAGTGCGTATGGTCAGAAACGAAGCCAAGAAGAGAGGATTCGACCCCGAAAAAATCGGTGTAATCTCAATGTCGGCAGGCTCACACCTGGCACTGCTGCTGGCAACAAGTTCGCAGACCCGTGCCTACCAGCCCATAGACAAACTCGACTCACTGTCGTGTCACATAAACTGGGCGATAGTCAATGCCCCCGCCTACGGAACAACAGATGCCGAGAGCGGAACACCTGCCACACGCCAGGGCTACGGCAGCGACGTAACACTCAGCAAAGTCTTTAAGTTCGACGAGCGCACATGTCCCATGAGCCTCCACCACGGAGCAAGAGACATCTATGCACCACAGACCTCTACCCTGGTCTACCGCCAACTGCGCCGCATGAAGATTCCCGCAGAACTGCACCTCTATGCCGACAAAGGACACGCAGCACTGGGACTGCAGCGCGGAATAGAATTCATGCGTCAGATGGGATTCATCACACCCCTTGCACCGGCCGAAAAGATTTTGGACAGATACCCCAGCGACGAGCATCGTGCATCATACTCCAAAGCCAACGTATGGCCCGAAGGCAAGATGCCCAATCCCCAGGAGAAGCAGTGCACACCCTACATCGAGTGGCACATGCCCAAGGAGCTTAAGACAAAAGCCATACAGATTATCTATTCGGGCGGAAGCTACGTAGGCAACGACCCCGACGGATTCGAAGTTGCACCCGCGCGCCGCTACCTCAACGAAAAGGGTATGGCAGTGGTGACAATGAAATATCGCACTCCCCGACCCGCAAACCTTGCAAAGCACACTACAGCATGGCAGGATCTGCAACGTGCCATAAAGATAGTAAGAAAAGAGGCTGCTGAGCGCGGACTCGACCCCAACCGCATAGGCATCATGGGAAGCTCGGCAGGCGGTCACCTGACACTGATGGGCGTAACATCGTCAATGCATCAGTCTTACCTTCCCATCGACGACATCGACAAGCTCCCCTGCAACGTACAGTGGGGAATTGGCATCTATCCTGCATACGCACTGACCGATGGTCTCGAAAACCCCAACAAGGAGGGCGGTAACGAAGACAGCGCAACACTCGCACCCGAATTCTCGTTCGACCTGAAGACAGCCCCCATGCTCTTCATACACGGCGACGCCGACGGATGGGCAGCAATGAACTCCGTAAAAACATGGGAGAAGATGTTGCAGATGGGAATACAGTCCGAGCTGCACACACTTGCCACACGCGGACACTGCTTCCAGAATGTTTCGTCACCCGGCACAGGCAGCTACACACACCTCGACAGAATATGGGAATTCCTCACCTCAAAAGGATTCAACAAATAGGAAGAAACATACCTTCACAAAAAAAGAGCGTTTTAAACGCTCTTTTTTTGTGAAGGTAGACAGAGTATCAGTCAGCAAGCAAAAATACAACAGCGAAGGTTTTACAGGGTTTTATAAGTATTTCTGAAGTCTGCTGCATCTGCATACAAAATAATATCGCTATTTCCCAAACAGAAGAGTCGGATACATAATCGACAATATCTTAAATAATAAATGACAATAAATAAGCTAACTTATTCATTGTCATTTATTTATATCAAAAATACTATTACCGTTAAGCTATTTATCTCTTGAAATTGCAAAATCGAGATACTGAGTCAATGCCGCACGCAGCTGTTCGGAAACACCCGGAGGAATTACAGCCAATGCCTCGGCACGAAAATCCTCGATACGCTTGTTCGCATATTCTATACCGCCACACTCCCTTGACAAGGTAATCAGCTGATCAATCTCTTCGTCGTTCATAGTATAACCTTCGGTCAGTTTCGCCAGCAGCTCCACCGCAAAAGGCTCCGTTGAGTTGTTGAGCACATAGAGGGCAGGAAGAGTAATCTTACCCTCGCGCATGTCGCTGCCTGTGGGCTTTCCAACCTCTGCCGAGTTGTAGTAATCGAAAATATCATCTTTTATCTGAAAGCAGATACCCAACAACTCGCCGAAACGGGTAAAGGCATCTACCATTGCTGTGTCGGCACCCACCGAGAGCGCACCGAAACGACAGCATGTGGCAAAGAGTGAAGCAGTCTTGTTGCGTATGACCTCGATGTAATTTTTCTCGGAGAAGCCACCACTCTGCTGCAACTGCAACTGAAGAAGTTCGCCCTGGGAAAGCTGCTGTCCCAAATATGACAAACTCTCGATTATTTCGACATTTTTTGTAAGTGCCGCTGCTCGCAGAGCAGAAGAAAATATGTAGTCACCCGAAAGTATTGCCACACGATTGGAGAAGAGTGTGTGCAGCGAAGGAATGCCGCGACGCATGGGACTCTCGTCCACAACATCGTCGTGCAGCAGACTGGCTGTGTGCAGCAACTCCAGTGCCGCAGCTGCATTGTTGGTGCAATCGTTGACGCTGCCTGCAATGCTCTTTGCCGTGAGAAGCACAAGCATAGGCCTCATCATCTTGCCACTGGTACGGCTCACATGGGAAAGGGCACGGTCAAGAAGAGGAACATCGCTGCGGAAAAGCGTAGCGAAATATTCCTTGAAAGCTTTGAATTCAACCTCTATCGGCTGTTGTATTGTGGCAAGATTCATATTATAGTAACACCTTAGATAACTCTATATTTTGCAAAAGTAATAAAAAAGAATAGGGAAAATAGCAAATTTTGAGTATTTTTACAATCGTATAAAATGTAAGAGAAAAGATGAAAAAACTGTTTCTGCTTGACGCATACGCACTTATCTACAGAGCATACTACGCATTTATAAAAAATCCAAGAATAAATTCCAAGGGATTCAACACATCTGCCATACTGGGATTCGTAAACACCCTCGAAGATGTGCTGAAAAAAGAGAACCCCGACTACATAGGAGTTGCCTTTGACCCCAAGGGAAAAACCTTCCGTCACGAGGCATACGAGGAGTATAAAGCACAGCGCGAGGAGACTCCCGAAGTTATACGCGAATCGGTACCTGTGATAAAGGAGATTCTCACAGCCTACAAGATACCCATTCTTGAGGTTCCCGGCTACGAGGCCGACGATGTTGTGGGCACACTTGCCAAACAGGCCGAGAGCGAGGGGGTAGTCACCTACATGATGACTCCCGACAAGGACTACGGTCAGCTGGTGACAAACAACACACTTATCTATCGTCCAAAGTATGGCGACAAGGAGTTTGAGGTAATGACCCCCGAAAAGGTCATCGAAAAGTTCGGACTGAAAAGAACCGACCAGGTGATTGACCTGCTGGGACTGATGGGTGACTCGAGCGACAATATTCCCGGCTGTCCGGGCGTGGGCGAAAAGACTGCCCAAAAACTTATTGCCGAATTTGACAGCATAGAGAATCTGCTTGCAAATACCGACAAACTGAAAGGTGCTCTGAAAACAAAGATAGAAGAGAACCGCGATAAAATTCTCTTCAGCCGTTTCCTTGCCACCATCAAGACCGACGTACCCATTGCACTGGACATGGAGGCACTTAGACGCGAGTCGCCCGACGAGGCACGACTCACTGCCCTACTCGACCTCTACGAACTGCGTGCACTCAAAGAGAGGGTAAAGAAGAGTAATTTCACACCCGACCTCTTTGGTAATGCCCCGGAAGAGGAAAAAGCGGCACCTGACACACGAAGCACAAAAAGCAACCAAATTCAAGGCTCTCTCTTTGATTTTTTTGAAGAGGAGAGTACAGGCGAAGAAAAAAATTCGACGCATTTGAGCTTAAGAGACCTCAAATACACCTATAAACTCATTGAAAAAGAAGAAGATATACCCTATTTGGTATCTGTACTTAAAAATGCACAAACTGTGTGCATCGACACAGAAACAACCGGAACCAACGCCATCGAAGCAGAAATTGTGGGAATAAGCTTCGCAATAGAGGAGAACAGCGCCTACTATGTGCATCTGCCACGCAAACGCGAGGAGGCACAAAAAATAATCGACAGCCTGCGACCCATCTTCGAAGATGAGACAACAATGAAGGTGGGACAAAATATGAAGTACGACATAACAGTGCTGTCGAACTACGGCGTGGAACTGAAAGGTAAAATGTTCGACACAATGATAGCCCACTATGTGCTACAGCCCGAACTCTACCACAGCATGGACTACATGGCAGAGACATACCTCGACTACGAAACAATAAAAATTGAATCGCTCATAGGCGAGCGTGGCAAAGGTCAGAAGAACATGCGCGACCTGACAGCACAACATATATACGAGTATGCCTGCGAGGATGCCGACGTGACACTGAAACTGAAAAACATTCTCGAAAAGGAGTTACAGACGGAGGGCTGCGAAAAACTGTTCTACGAAATAGAGATGCCACTCGTCCCTGTGCTTGCCTACATGGAACGCAACGGCGCGCGAATAAACACAGCCTCGCTTCGCGAAACCTCGGCACTGTTCAGCAGTCGCATGCACGAAATTGAGGAGAATATATTCAGCCTTGCAGGCGAACGGTTCAATATATCATCGCCCAAGCAGGTTGGCGAAATACTTTTCGGCAAACTGAAAATAGTTGACAAGCCAAAAAAGACAAAGACCGGACAATATGTGACATCCGAGGAGGTGCTGACACAGGTGCAGCACAAACACCCCATAGTGCAGTTGATACTGCAACAACGCGGACTGAAAAAACTGCTAAGCACCTACGTCGATGCCCTGCCCGAGCTTATAAACCCACGCACCGGCAAGATACATACATCGTACAACCAGACGGTGACTGCCACCGGACGACTAAGCTCCAGCAACCCCAACCTGCAGAACATACCCATACGCGACGAAGATGGCAAGGAGGTGCGCAAAGCATTCATCCCCAACGAAGGCGAAGAGTTCCTCTCGGCCGACTACTCACAGATAGAGCTGAGAATAATGGCACACCTCAGTGGCGACCGCAATATGATAAACGACTTCAACAGCGGACACGACATTCATGCAGCCACAGCTGCAAAAATCTATAAAAAACCTATAGAAGAGGTCACCAAGGATGAACGACGCAAGGCAAAGACGGCCAATTTCGGCATCATCTACGGAATATCAGTGTTCGGCCTTGCCGAGCGCATGAACGTCGACCGTCGCGAAGCAAAAGAACTTATAGAGAACTATTTTGCCACTTATCCCGACATACACGCCTACATAGAGCGCTGCAAGGAGGAGGCACGCAACAATGGCTACGTCACCACCCTCTTCGGTCGCAAACGC
The DNA here is from genome assembly GCA_904502185.1 of uncultured Bacteroidaceae bacterium. Classification (GTDB taxonomy): domain Bacteria; phylum Bacteroidota; class Bacteroidia; order Bacteroidales; family Bacteroidaceae; genus HGM04593. Next base: position 14,548 of record CAJGDX010000045.1, read on the forward strand.
TTCCTGCCCGACATCAATTCGCGCAACGCAGTGGTACGCGGATATGCCGAGCGAAATGCCGTGAATGCCCCTATACAGGGCAGTGCAGCAGATATTATAAAGGTGGCAATGATAAACATCCACCGTCGCATGAAGGCCGAGAATATGCGTTCGACAATGATACTTCAGGTACACGACGAACTTAACTTCAGCGTGGCACCCGACGAACGCGAAAAACTGCAACAGGTGGTTGTCGAAGAGATGCAGCGTGCCTGCTCACTGAGTGTACCCCTGACAGCCGACCATGGCTGGGGCGCAAACTGGCTGGAGGCACATTGATAACAAATAATGTGAGTTCAAAACACAAATATACCAATATTTAACCGGATAGAAATAAAAAAATTAGTGTCGGACTGCGCGCAGTCCGACACTAATTTTTATTATGAATTACTTACGTTTACTCCTTATAGACCTTCTTTCCGTCGATAATATATATTCCCGGTCGCGTAATTTTATCAATCTTACGTCCGCGAATATCATATATCTTACCCTCGTTGCCTTCGGATGTTATATCTGATATTCCGGTGTTGATGGTGTAACCAGCCTTAACAACAGCAATTATCTCTGTCATTCTGGTGATATATTCGGGGCAAAGTCCGTAAACCTTGTTTGAGGTAATCTCCTTTGATTCAGCTGCAAGAGTCATCATAGAGTCGATATCCGCTGCAAGTGTCTCGCTGAGAGCCTCTACACCATCGTTGAGAGTGAAAGTTGTTGCAGTGGTATCTACAATTAAATCGTGGATAGAGACAGCTTCGTTAACAAGGGTATTCAATGCTGAAGCATCGGCTTTTTCCTTCTTGAAGTCTGTGTTGACGATGCGCCACAACGATGGACCTTCCGTGTGGTTCCAACCAACCACGTCGTATCCTTGACTGCTGTGCAATCCCAGACCTGTATCACCTGTCTTGTAGATGTAGAATGTACCCAGTCCATGCTCGCCAACGGTGAACTTCACGGCATCTGCCTTTTTGCTTGAATTGGCAGTCGCCTGCTGGCTTCTTCCAATAAAGTTTATATAGGCACCGTTATTCGAAATGATGAATTCATCTTCTTTATCGGTAGCAGTGAAGGTGAAACGACGGGCCTTGGGAGTGGTTGAACCAACCTTGCAATAGAGCTTACCCGACTCGCAGAACATTGAATACTGCTGATATCTTGCATTGTAAAGCTGATAGGTGTTACCCGAATGAAGTTTCACACGATTATCACTGTTTGCCATGAGAGAAGAGATCTCTTTTTCGATGAGCGTAGCCCACTCGCCATAAGTTCTTTCGCTCTGATCCTTGTTGGCAACAACTGCATTTGCCGACTCGACAAGAGATGTGAGATTTACAAGAACATGCGCATGGTAGTAACCAATATTCTTGCAGCCGTTGTCCTTGAGTGCAAGAAGATTGTTTGCCGATGCAATAGCCTCGTTCAATGCTTCGAGCTGATCAGCTTCGCTACCATTGTTCTTGCTGTTGACTGTAACCTCGGTACCATCGGCTGAGAGAGCTACAATGATAAGGTCTTTTACAATCATTTCGTTAGAGAGTTCCAATGTGTGTACATTGGCAAA
>CAJGDX010000046.1 GCA_904502185.1 uncultured Bacteroidaceae bacterium
ACGACCCATCAATTTGATGAAGTGCCAGTATTTGCGTGCCGAGTTACAGTCGCGCTCGATGTTACCGATAACCTCTGAGTATACTTTACATGCTGTGTCGAAACCGAAAGATGTCTCGATGTATGCGTTCTTAAGGTCGCCGTCGATAGTCTTGGGACAACCGATTACCTGAACACCGGTATTCTTTGCTGCATAGTACTCAGCGAGTACACAAGCATTGGTGTTAGAGTCGTCACCACCGATGATTACGAGAGCCTTGATGTCGAGCTCTTTGATGATTTCGAGACCTTTCTCGTACTGCTCTGTCTTCTCAAGTTTTGTACGACCTGAACCGATGATATCGAAACCACCTGTGTTGCGATACTCGTCGATGATGTCAGCTGTGAGTTCTTTGTAGTTGTGGTCAACAAGACCGCCGGGGCCCATAAGGAAACCGTAAAGACGGCTGTCTGCGTTGAGTTTCTTGATACCATCAAAAAGACCGGCAATTACATTGTGTCCGCCGGGAGCCTGACCACCTGAAAGAATTACGCCTACGTTGATTGCAGGGTAGTTTACCTCTTCACCACCACACTCGAATGTTACGATGGGAAGACCGTATGTATTGGGGAACATTTTGCTGATAGCCTCTTCGTCCGCAACCGATTTTGTGGCAGAGCCTTCAGAAATTTTCACTACACCCTTCAATGCTTGGGGCAATTTGGGCTGATAGGCAGCCCTGGCTTGTTGCAATGCGCTTATTTTCATATTTATTACAATTAGGTTCAAAATATTGGCAAATTTCGCTTTTTTTTATGAATTGTAAAAGCACTTTGCTGTTTTTTATTGTCACAGAGGCTCTTTTTCTTTTTATTTGGCAAAATCGAGAAAGATTGTTGCAGTTTTAAATGTTATACGCTATCTTTACAACTGCATTTTCATTTTAAACACAAGAACTATGGCAAGCAGAAAAAATTTAAAGAAAGTAATCGGTTACATTTCAAGCGAACTTCTTTCACAGGCAATATACGTAGCATTGAACTCTGACAGAGAACCCGCAGAGTGGAACCAGCTTTTCGAGAACATCATACGTCTGAACAACGACTATGTGGCACGCGTAAGCCACAAACAGCCCGGAATGGCTGCCAAGAAATATTTCGACACACTTTGCACCTCATTCAACGAGGATGCTAAGGCTATTGTTGCCGAAATTCAGAAAGGATAACCCACACATCATCTTACTCAGCGATAAACGATGCGACTAAGATGGCTTCTTGCGATTGCCGTCTGTTTGTTTTGTGTCTCCACGCAATATGCGCGGAGCAATGACAAACAGGCTGCAAATGCTATACGCCAATATTTTGCCAACTACAAGCCGGCAAAGCTCAGACTGAAGGGCTGCGGACTTGAGCGCAAACGCGACAACATCATCATAGGCAAGAAAAGAATCACCATCTACACAAGCAAGAACTTCGGTTCACAGGTGTTCACCCCCGAAATGGTGGACAGCATATACGAAGGCATAAGAAAAGTGCTGCCCGACGGCTACAAAAAGCACAAATTGCAGATTGTTGCCAACCGTCGCAATGTAGAGCATCTTATACCTAATATATATAGGAAGAAGAAAAACGTCGACGAAGAGCGCCTATGGAACGGTCGCGATCACAATGGCTACCCCTGGGTACGCAACGCGTCACGTCCATACGAAATAACAAACGGCCTTGACGGCAGACACATAGCCCTGTGGCAGAGCCATGGACGCATATTTTCGGCAGACAGAAACTGCTGGAAGTGGCAGCGTCCGTCACTTTTCTGCACCACCGAGGACCTCTTCACACAATCGATAGTAGTTCCGTTCCTGATGCCAATGCTCGAAAATGCCGGATGCCTTGTCTACACTCCGCGCGAAAGAGACTGGCAACGACACATGGCAGTGGTCGACAACGACGACCGCTCGGGCAGTTCGCAATATGTGGAGGAGCAGGAATCCGGCACTGTTTGGGCAACAACCGACCTTCCCGGCTTTGCCCCACGCGACACATTTTACACTGACAGCATAAACCCGTTCAGCGAAGGAACTGCACGCATCGCCCCCTGCGTCAAGGAGGATAAAGGCGCAACAGCAGCCGCAAAGTGGGTCCCCGACATTCCCGAGGATGGCGAATATGGCGTATATGTTTCGTACCAGACAGTCAACGGCAGCATCCCCGACGCCCGCTACAGCGTGCTACACAGCGGAGGAATAACGGAATTCCGCGTAAACCAGCAAATGGGTGGTGGAACATGGGTCTACCTTGGTTCATTCAAGTTCAAGAAAGGTATACACGAAAATCAATCGGTGGTTTTGTCAAACATCAGCAGCCACGAAGGATTCGTGACAGCCGACGCTGTCCGATTCGGCGGTGGTACAGGCATGATGGCGCGTGGCGACAGCCTGATACCGAGCGGACTGCCCCGTTACCTCGAAGGAGCAAGATACGCGCTTCAGTACAGCGGATTCCCATACAAGAAATATTCGCCCAGCGAAGGCGAGCGCGACTACAACGACGACATAAACAGCCGCTCACATGCAGTAAACCACCTTATCGGCGGTTCGGTATTCTGCCCCGACTCGGCAGGACTCCGCGTCCCCATTGAAATGACCTTCGGGTTCCACTCGGATGCAGGAATCTCGCAGGAGGATGAGATTATAGGCTCTCTGGGTGTTGTCACCACCGACCACGAAAAAGGTGTATTACCCACGGGAACATCAAGATACATTTCAAGAGATTTCATCAGCTACATTCTGAACAACGTACAGCACGACCTCAGCGCCACATTCGGAATAAACTGGTCGTGCCGCGGCATTCTTGACAAAAGTTACAGCGAGTCACGCATCCCCTATGTGCCGTCAATGATATTCGAATCGCTGTCGCATCAGAACTTCATGGACATGAAGTATGGACACGACCCCAACTTCAAGTTCATCATGGCACGCGCCGTCTACAAGTCACTGTTGAAACATCTGTGCTACGTACACAACAGAAAGTATGTAGTACAACCGTTGCCCGTCAAGAATTTTGCCATTGACTTTGGTAAAGAGGCAAACACCCTGCAACTCACATGGCAGCCGACAGAGGACCCGCTCGAACCAACAGCCACAGCAAAGAAGTATCTGATTTACACAAAGATAAACGACAACGAATACGACAATGGACGCATAGTGGAAGAGAACTCCACCACCCTGACGGTGCTTCCCGACGTACAATACAGTTTCAAGATTGCAGCAGTGAACGATGGCGGCGAAAGTTTCCCATCGGAAGAGCTGTCGGCATATATTTCAAAAGTAGAGAAGGGACGCGTTGCCATTGTCAACAATTTCCGTCGACTCAGCGGCCCGGCAGTCGTAAACACAGAGTCCCTTGCAGGATTCGACCTTGACGCTGACCCCGGAGTTCCCTATTTTCGTACACCCGAATATTGCGGCAGACAGCTGGATTTCGAACGGGTAAATTCGGGATTCGAGGATGGCCTGGGTCTCAGCAGCTCCGAATTTGAAGGAACACTCGTGGCAGGAAACTCATTCAACTACCCCTACGCACATGGAAAAGCCCTCGCAGCCAACGAATTCTCATTCGTCTCATGCTCGAGCGACGCGATTATGGACGGCACCATCCGCCCCGAAAAATATGACGCCATCGACCTTATCGTAGGAGCAGAAAAACAGGGCGACAAAGGTGTTTCACTGGGCTGCAACAAGGAATACAAGAGTTTCCCAGCAGAGCTGCAAAAGGCACTTACGAGCTACTGCGAACGTGGTGGCCGCCTCTTTGTCAGCGGAGCTTACATAGCAAGCGACATGTCACACAACGAGCAGGACAGGGCATTTATACGTAATGTACTGAAATTCGATTACGCAGGATGCGTGGCAGACACCACTGAGAACAAGATTTTCGGATCTAACCTCACCTTCGATGTCAGCCGTGCAGCCAACGAGAAATGCTACGCAGTGACACGCCCCGACATACTGGCACCCGTCGGCAACGCATTCATCGCATTCGTATTCGATAAAAGCCGCGAAAGTGCCGGTGTCGCCTTTGCCGACAATTACAGAGTGCTGGCAACAAGTTTCCCCTTCGAAACAATCTTCAGTGAAGGACTCAGAGCCGAACTTATGGGAGCAGTAATGCGTTTCCTGCTGAACTGACCCCACGCAAAAGAGCGCAACCACCAAATCCGCCATTTCTGTTCGGGGCAAGATTCCACAGACAAAGAGTAATTCGCAACAAACTACAGCCACTGTTCAACAAACTTTGGCCTATTTGTTTTCATATTTTCATTTCAATGATGTATATTTGCAATTTAGTACTATTACTACAAAGCAAAAAAAAGAGATGAAAATAACCGACTGCATAAACTCACCCGGAAAGACAGTCTTTTCGATAGAGGTACTACCTCCCGTAAAAGGTACCGGATTGACAAAGCTTTTCGAAGGCATTGACCGCATCAATGAGTTTGGTCCGCAATATATAAACATCACCACACACCACAGCGAATATATCTACACAGATATGGGCGATGGAATGTTCAAACGTACAGCCGTCCGTCGTCGACCCGGAACAGTCGCAGTGGCAACAGCCATCAAGCATCGCTACGGAATACCAGTAGTGCCGCACATCCTGTGCAACGGCTTCACCCCCGAAGAGACAGAATATGTGCTTATCGACCTGCAACTATCCGGAATCACAGACCTTCTGCTGTTGCGTGGCGACAAGGCAAAGGACGAAAAGACCTTCACACCCACATTGGGAGGATACGACCACACCGTACAGCTGCAGGAGCAGGTGAACCGCTACAACGAAGGATTCTTCATCGACGGCACCCCCATACGCGAGCGCGGCGAACAATTCTCGTACGGCGTTGCATGCTACCCCGAGAAACACATTGAGGCACCCAACCTCGAGACAGACCTCTACTGGCTGAAGCAGAAGGCCGACAATGGTGCGGAATATGCTGTGACACAGATGTTTTTCGACAACGAGAAATATTTCGAATTTGTGCGCAAAGCAAGAGAAATGGGCATTAACATACCCATCATTCCCGGCATCAAGCCCATCCACCGCATGTCACAGATAAACATACTGCCCAAGACCTTCAACACCGACCTACCCGGCGAACTTACCGCAGAGCTTCTGCGTTGCAAGAGCGATGCCGATGCAGCCATAGTAGGTTGCGAATGGTGCATCAAGCAGTGCCGCGAGCTTATGGAGCGTGGCGTTCCCAGCCTGCACTTCTACACAATAAACGCAATAGACAGCGTCTACAGAACACTGGCAGCAATATATTGATAAAGGTATGTTTTTCAAGGATATAATAGGGCAAAAAGGGGTAACCGAGCAGCTGCGCCGATGCGTCGACGAAGGACGTTTGGCACACGCTCTGCTGATTACAGGCCCCACAGGTAACGGCAAACTACCCGTTGCCGTGGCACTTGCGCGTTATATCCTGTGCAGCAACCGTCACAATGGCGATGCCTGTGGCAGTTGCCCATCGTGCGTCAAAATGAACAAACTGGTTCACTCCGACCTTCATTTTGTATTTCCGGTTAAAAAGAAGAAAAATTCCTCGGCAGACAATGCCCCCGTCAGCGACGATTATATTTCGGAATGGCGTGAGATATTCCTGAAGGAACCATATTTCGGTTACTCCGACTGGCTGACAATGCTTGACGTGGAGAACCAGCAACCGATGATTTACGAAAAGGAGAGTGGCGAAATATTGCATAAGCTATCGCTGAAATCGCGTGAAGGAGGCTGGAAGATAATGATAATATGGTTGCCCGAGAAGATGAAAGAGGCATGCTCTAACAAGTTGCTGAAAATTCTTGAAGAGCCACCTGCCGAAACACTCTTCCTGCTGGTAGCAGAGGAGACGCAGCACATTATCCCCACCATACTCAGTCGCACACAGCGCATAGAACTTCCCCGCCTTGACGACAATGCAGTCAGTCTTGCACTGCAACAACGCTACTCGCTGGACGAAGCAACGGCACGCAGCATTGCACAACAGAGTGGCGGCAACTGGGAAAAGGCCGAATCGATGCTGAAGGTGAGCAACGACAGCAACCTCTACCTCGACCTGTTCATGACACTGATGCGCATGGCATACAGACGCGACATTCAGGCAATGAAACAGTGGGGCGACAAGGTGGCTGCACTGGGCCGCGAACGTCAGAAAGGATTGCTGGAATATTGCCAGCGCATGATACGCGAAAATTTCATCATGAATTTCGGACGCAACGAAATGCTTTATCTATCGCCCGAGGAGCGCAGTTTCTCGGCAAAATTCTCGCCCTTCGTCAACGAGAATAACATATTCGGAATAATGGAAGAGCTCTCCGAAGCGCAAAAACACGTTGAACAGAATGTAAACTCCAAAATGATCTTCTTTGACATGGCATTAAGGATGATTGTTTGGATAAAAAACAGATAATATGGATGATAAACTAAAATATAAAGAGCAAAATGGCTGTTCGGGAATCTGTCCCAAAGGATGCGGTCAGATGGACGCACCCCTCAACACCTTCGACTGGCTCGCCGACGTTCCCGGTAACGAAGAGGTGACCGACATTGTCGAAGTGCAGTTCAAGAATACCCGCAAAGGCTATTTTCGCAACTCCAATAATCTGCCTCTTGTCAAGGGCGACATTGTTGCCGTAGAGGCCAACCCCGGCCACGACATCGGCCGCGTGACACTCACCGGACGACTGGTGCTGTTGCAGTTGAAAAAGGCACGTCTCACCCCCGAATCGGAACTGAAGCGCGTCTATCGCAAGGCAAAGCCGGTGGATATGGAAAAATATGAGGAGGCAAAGGCCAAGGAGCACGACACAATGATACGTTCGCGCCAGATAGCAAAAGACCTTAATCTGGATATGAAGATTGGCGACGTAGAGTATCAGGGCGACGGCAACAAAGCCATATTCTACTACATTGCCGACAACCGCGTAGACTTCCGCCAACTCATCAAAGTGCTTGCCGACGTATTCAAGGTGAAGATTGAGATGAAGCAGATCGGCGCAAGACAGGAAGCAGGCCGCATTGGCGGAATAGGCCCCTGCGGACGCGCCCTTTGCTGCGCAACATTCACCACCAATTTTGTGTCGGTATCTACCCTTGCTGCACGTTTCCAGGACATTTCGCTCAACCCGCAGAAGCTTGCCGGACAGTGTGCTAAGCTGAAATGCTGTCTCAACTACGAGGTTGACGCCTATGTCGAGGCCTCAAAACGCTTCCCGCCGCGTGACGCCGAGCTTGAAACAACAGAGGGAACATACTACTTCTTCAAGGCAGACATTATGCGTGGCGAGATTACATATTCGAGCGACAAGCACATCCCCGCCAACCTCAAAACCATCACAGCCCGTCGCGCCAAACAGGTGATAGAGCTGAACAAACGCGGCGAAAAGCCCGAAACACTTTTCGAGGACGGAGATGCACAAAACGAGAAGCACTCGTCAGACCTTTTGGAACAGAACAACATCAACCGTTTCGACAATGCTTCGCGCAACAAAAAGCGCAAACGCAGCAACAATCACAGCGGACGCGAGCATCGTGGCGACAACAACAGAAAAGGAAGAAGAAAGGATGAATCTAAGTCCGAATAAAATAATCCTGCTGGTGGCGGTACTCTTATCCGCCGCCTGCGAGGATATTCGTCTGCACACCTACCACAGCCTGAGCGGCGACTGGAGTGCAGCCGACACACTCAAATACACATATATAAACAACAGCGTCAGGGACAGCATTTTCACCATGGACGTAGAGTTGCGAAGCACCTCTACGTACCCCTCACGTCAATTGTGGATAGGCGTGCAACGCTTCACCGACAAAGACACACCTGCACCCGTCGACACCCTCTGCTGCGAGATTTACGACTCACTGGGCAGACAGAAAGGGACAAGCACAGGATTGCTGCATCAAATATCGATAGAAGCAGGAATATTAAAAGTTGCGCCACAGGACACACTGCATATAAATATCATACACCTGATGAATGAACCTGTGCGCGACATCACTGACGTAGGCATCAGAGTCTGCGGTCACGTTCAGCATCAATACGCAGGAAACTGAACAGCAGAATAGAGAATCCCAGGAACGACGAACCGCCGTAGCTGAAGAACGGCAGCGGGATTCCAATCACAGGAGTAATACCCAGCACCATTCCAATATTAATGAAAAAGTGGAAGAAGAAAATGGATACCAGCGAGTAGCCGTAGACCCTTCCGAACGTATCGTGCTGCCGTTCGGCAAGCACCAGTAAGCGCAGCACGAAAAGTACAAACATCACCAGCACAAACGCCGAGCCCATGAAGCCCTGCTCCTCGCCTATGGTGCAGAAGATAAAGTCAGTATCCTGCTCGGGAACATACTTCAGTTTAGTCTGTGTACCATTGAGGAATCCCTTGCCCATCAAGCCACCTGAGCCAATCGCAATCTTCGACTGATGCACATTATATCCAGCACCAGCAAGGTCCTCTTTAAGACCCAACAACACCTCGATACGCACCTTCTGGTGGGGTTTCATCACATTGTTGAACACATAGTCGCAAGAGTGGAAAAAGAGCGTGGAAACGACAACAAACAGCGCCGTCCACACAAGCAGGCTCTGACGTCCGAGCCTTGCCCTCACAAGCAGATAAACGACATTCAGCAACAGCATGAAATACTGCACATACAGAATGTTGAACGAGAAAAGATAGACGGCTGTCCAATAGCTCAAAAGCGCAACTGCACTGTTCACAACAAGCATTATCATCGCAGTTCTCTTCTCGTGGCACCAGAATGCCACCATTCCCGTAGCAAACAGCTGAATGATTACCGTGACAGCATATGGGCCTACAGAAACAGGCTGTTCGAGCTGGGTAAACATCACATGTTCGTAACCTATTCCCACCACAAAATAGACAACTGCACTAATCGCAGCAAGCAGCACAATACCTGTCATGCCCTCGCGATAGAGAACTATAAAGAAGGAAAGATAGACCAATGCACTGCCCGTCTCATTCTGACAGATAATAACTACCAAAGGCAACAGAATGATTGCCAGACATTTAAGAAAATCGTTCTTTCGCTGCAAACTGAAACCATACTTGTTCATAAGCGCAGCAAGAGTAAGCGTGGTACCGAACTTCATAAATTCGGCAGGCTGAATACCAAAAGAGCCTATCGTAATCCACGACCTTGAGCCTTTTATATCCTTGGAAATGAATATAGTGAGAATGCCCAGCAATATCAGGGCCACATATATGAATTTTGCCGAAAATTCGTAGCTTTGCTTGTCGATGAACATAAGCACCATGCCCACAACAACAGAGACACCCATCCACATAGCTTGTTTGCCGGTACGTTCGCTAAGGTCGAAAAATGCCCATATATCGGTGTCGATGTAACTGTAACCGGCACCACAGATGGCCATCCATCCCATGACAGCCAAAGCCGCATACAGCGCAATGGTCATCCAGTCGAGCGACTGTATTATACTACCTCTCTGCTTCTCCATAGTAAATTACTCTGTTTTGCATTTCATTTGCTTTTATTTTGCTTGTCTCCGACAGAGAGCCATTGAGATACTGCTCCATCATCAGCGCCCCGATGGGTACAGCATAAGTTGCACCGAATCCACCATTCTCGACATACACGGCAAGTGCAATCTTCGGCTTGTCCATTGGAGCAAATCCGATGAATGCCGAGTGGTCCTTGCCCTTGTTCTGCGCAGTACCTGTCTTTCCGCAGACCTCAATGTCGGGCAGATTGGCACCACGGCAGGTACCTGCAAGCACAGCCTGACGCATACCTGCCACCACCGACTCATAGGCTTTGCGCGAAGCGAGTGTAGTACGTGGGGTGAGGTATGTAGATGCAAGCGTATCGCCCTCGATGTTCTTCACCACGTGAGGTGTCACAAATGTACCCCTGTTGGCAATGGTTGCACAAAGATTGGCAATCTGCAAAGGTGTGAGCGTTACCTCGCCCTGTCCGATGGAGATACTTATCACCGTCAGACCGTTCCACGACGAGCGGTACGCCTTGTCATAGAACTGCGCATTGGGAATCATGCCTCGCACCTCACCTGGAAGGTCGACGCCCAATTTATAACCGAAGCCCATCGACACCATATAGTCGCGCCACACATTCATTGCCTTCTGCACCTTGCCATATTTGCTGGAGGAGAGCATACGCAACAGTCCCCAACAGAAATATCCGTTGCAAGAGGTGGCAATGGCAGGAATCAAAGGCAGAGGAGCCGGATGGGGGTGACAACCTACGCGCAATCCTGCATGTACGAAGCCTCCGTGACAGGGGAAGGGGGTATTCTCGGTTATTATTCCCTCTTCGAGGAATGTAAGCGCCTGCGAGGTCTTGAATGTAGAGCCGGGAGGATAGGTTCCCATTATGGCACGGTTGAGAAGAGGTTTGCGCTTGTCGGCTGCAAGTTTCTTGTGGTTGGCACCGCGCTGACGACCTACGAGTATATGCGGGTCGTACGACGGAGAAGAGACCATACAGAGAATCTCGCCCGTAGAGGGTTCAATGGCAACTATACTGCCAATCTTGTTCTGCAACAGACGTTCGCCCAGACGCTGAAGCTCAATGTCGATACCCAAGGTAAGGTCCTTGCCACGTTCGGGCATTGTGTCGCAAATGCCGTTGCGATATTTGCCCTGTATACGTCCGTGAGCATCGCGCAGCAACATTTCCACACCCTTCTTTCCACGCAGCACCTGCTCATACGAAGCCTCGAGTCCCTGTGTTCCGATATAGTCGCCACGAACATAGTAACTATCCGCCTTCAGTCTTTTGGGAGAGACCTCGCCAATGTCACCCAGAATTACTCCGGCTGCATCACAGGAATATTGACGAATGGAGCGTTTCTGTATATAGAAACCGGGGAAACGGAAAAGTTTCTCCTGGAAACGGGCAAACTCCTCGGCTGAGAGCTGACTCATGAAGAGCTGCTGGGTGTAGGTTGAATATCCGGGGTTGGAACGGGGATTTCTGACATCAGCCATTCGTTTGTCAAACTCGTCACGGGTGATGTTCAGCGCTGCACACAGTTCCAAAGTATCCAATTTGTCCTTTACCTCGCGCGGAACGAACATAATGTCGTATGCCGGCTGGTTGTAGACAAGCAGCTGTCCGTTGCGGTCGTAGATGAGTCCGCGCGAAGGATATATTGTTTTTTTATAGAAAGCATTACTGTCGGCAGCAGTCTTGTACTCGTCGCTCATAATCTGCAACGAGAAGAGACGGCACAGATATACGAGCAATATTATTATTATCGCAGCGCCGAGTATATATTTACGATTGTCGTAAGTATAGTCGTTCATCTGTCAGAATCAGTTTCGGCGGTTGAGACTTTCAAAGACTATCACAAAAAGCAGTGTCAGCAATGTACTGCCGGAAACACTGATGGCAAGATGCAATGGATGGCTCAGTGTAAAGAACTCCAAAAGGAAAAGCGCCGTACAGAATATCAGTGTACAGATGGCAGCATAGCTGACGTATGCGCCCCAGCGAAGCACTCGCGTACCAGGAGTGAAATCCTCGGTTATTCCATTGGGGATGAACATTGCAAGCACATAGTCGCGCATGAATGCCAGCAGCGTGGCAGCAGCAGCATTAATACCCGGAGTGTTAGAAAACATATCCACCACCAATCCCAGTGCAAATGCCCACACCATCTGCTCGTTGCGCGTTGCGAAACGTGGCATTTTTATGATGAACAGCAGATAGATGTACACGGTTGCATAGCCAAACAGATGTATGTGGCTGAAGAGCAACACCTGTATGACTGCTGCTATCAGAAAGTATTTCAGACGGTTGAGAAATGTGTGCATTACTAGCGCTTGAATATATAAATTAATAAAACCCGACAAGGCAGTTTCTAAGAACCCACCTTCAGTTGTTTTTTGTTTTTCTCAAGATTACTCTGTTCGGTATAATCGTCGTTGCCCACAAGGAATACAGATGTCAGACTCGAGAAATCGACAAACAGCTTCACACGCACTGTGTAGAACATTCCGTCTGCCGAGTCGTCAATCTTTTCCACAGTACCGACAGGAAGGTCGCCGGGAAATATTGATGAGAATCCGCTGGTCACCACAGTGTCGCCAGTCGCGAACTGCGCATAACGGGGCAGGTCTATGAGATTGGAGTAGCGGGGGTCGCCACCGTCCCAACTGAGCGAACAGAAGCTCTCGCTGCCCCTTACACGGCAACTGACACTGCTCTTGGTGTTGAGCAGAGGAATAACCAGCGCTCTGTTGGCTGAGACCTGATAAACCACTCCCACAATACCATCGCTGCTGAATACTCCCATTTCGGAGCGCACACCGTCGTTGCTGCCCTTGTTGAGGGTAATGAAGTTATTCACAGAGTTCAGCGAATTGTTTATGACATTTGCGGTCAGATAGTTGTATCCCGAACGTATGCTGTTCACCAGCGAATCGTTTTGCAAAGCCTCTTTGTTGCGATATTCGACAAGCTGCTCCTTCAGTTCGGAAAGTTCGCGTGTAAGTGTCAGGTTCTGTGCAAGAAGACCATCATTCTCCTTTTTCAGGTGAAAATATCTGTTGGCATCCATAAAGACGCTGTACACATTACCCGCAACGCTGCCTGCCGAAGTGAAGAAAGTTGCTCCCTGATAGTTGTTGAAACGCACAAGAAGCACAAGACTGATTCCCTCTAATAACAAGAAGAGGAACCAGTCGTTGTGTTTTACGAGAAAATCGAATAATGCCCGCACTGTTTTTTGACTTTATCTCATCAGGAACGGATAGTTCAAATCTCTCAATGCAAGCGATGTACCCTTAGCCACGCAATACAAGGGATCCTCGGCAACGTGGAAGGGGATATTTATCTTATCCGAGAAACGCTTGGCAAGACCACGCAGCAATGCACCACCACCTGCAAGGTAGATTCCATTGTGTACAATGTCGGCGTAGAGTTCGGGAGGAGTACTCTCGAGTGCGCTGATGATAGCATTCTCGATTTTGATGATTGACTTGTCGATACAGTGTGCAATCTCCTGATAGCATACAGGAACCTCGATGGGCATTGCGGTAATTCGGTTAGGACCGTGAACGATATACTCCTGAGGAGCATCTTCGCCAAGGTCGGTAAGTGCAGAACCTACATGTATCTTGATACGCTCGGCCATACGCTCACTGACGCGCACATTGTGCTGGCGGCTCATATACTCCTGGATGTCGGCTGTGAAGTCGTCACCCGCAGTACGCAGCGAACCGTTGGAAACGATGCCACCGAGCGAAATTACGGCAATCTCGGTAGAACCACCACCTATGTCCACAACCATGTTACCTTCGGGCGCGGTCACGTCAAGACCGATACCCAAGGCCGAAGCCATGGGCTCGTATATCAGATATACGTCGCGTCCGCCTGCGTGCTCGGCAGAGTCGCGCACAGCACGAAGTTCAACCTCGGTAGAGCCATAGGGGACACCTATGACCATACGCAGGTTAGGAGTAAAGAATTTGTTACCGATGTCAACCTTGTCAATCATTCCACGCATCATCTGCTCGCAAGCATAGAAGTCGGCGATAACACCGTCGCGCAAAGGGCGGATAGTGTGGATATTGGGGTTTGTCTTCTCGTGCATCTGCTTAGCCTTCACACCCACTGCAATCATTTTCTTCGATGTATCCATCGCAACGACAGAGGGCTCGTCAACAACAATTTTGTTGTTGTACATGATGATGGTATTGGCAGTACCGAGGTCTATTGCTATCTCTTGTGTAAATGAAAAAAGACCCATTTTAAAGTTTCAAAAATTGTAAATAGCTTCTTAGTGTTTAAAGTGGCGGAATCCTGTTGTAACCATTGCCATTTCGTTTGCATCGCAATACTCAACAGAGAGGTTGTCCTTGATAGAACCACCCGGATGGATAACAGCTGTTACTCCTGCGTTGTGTGCAATCTCTACACAGTCGGGGAAGGGGAAGAATGCATCGCTGGCCATAACCGCGCCCTCGAGTGAGAATCCGAATGAACCTGCCTTTTCGATTGCATGCTTCAGTGCATCCACGCGTGAAGTCTGTCCTACACCGCTTGCGATAAGCTGCTTGTTCTTTGCGAGAACAATAGCGTTGCTCTTGCTCTGCTTAACAATCTTGTTTGCAAAGAGCATATCCTCAACCTCGCTTGCTGTGGGAGCAACCTTTGTCACCTGTGTAAGGTCGGCGGGAGTTTCAATCTTGGCATCTCTCTCCTGCACAAGCACACCGTTGAGTACATTGCGGAAAGTCATTTCGGGCTGAACGAGTGCCTTCTGTACGAGGATGATGCGGTTTTTCTTCTGTGTGAGAACCTCGATAGCCTCAACATCGTAGTCGGGAGCAATGATTACCTCAAAGAAGATCTTGTTAATCTCCTCGGCTGTTGCCTTGTCGATAGGCTTGTTGGTGATTAGTACTCCACCGAATGCCGAAACGGGGTCGCCTGCAAGCGCATCTTTCCAAGCCTCGATGAGAGTGGGACGTGATGCAAGACCACAAGCGTTGTTGTGCTTGAGGATGGCGAAGGTTGTCTCGTCGCCGAACTCTGCGATGAGGTCTACCGCTGCATTGATGTCGAGCAGGTTGTTGTATGAAATCTCCTTACCGTGAATCTGGTCGAAAATCTCTTTGAAGTTACCATAGAAAGCACCTTTCTGGTGGGGGTTCTCGCCGTAGCGGAGAGACATGGGACTATCCTGTGTATAGCGGAATGCGCTCTGCTCCTCTTTGTCGAAGTAGTTGAAGATGGCAGAATCGTAGTGTGATGACACACCGAATGCCTCACGTGCAAAGAAACGACGCTCTTCGAGTGTTGTCTGCGCGCCATTGCTGTTGAGGATGTCAGCGAGAGGTTTGTACTGAGCCTGGCTTGCAACGATTACAACATCCTTGAAGTTCTTGGCAGCAGCACGGATGAGTGAAATACCACCTATATCAATCTTTTCGATGATGTCAGCCTCGGGTGCGCCTGATGCAACAGTCTTCTCGAAGGGATAGAGGTCTACAATCACGAGGTCAACCATGGGAATCTCATACTGTGCAGCCTGCTGGTTGTCCTGCTCGTTGTC
>CAJGDX010000047.1 GCA_904502185.1 uncultured Bacteroidaceae bacterium
AAACGCAAAAGCGTTAAAACTACAGTAGCATCACCCTTCTACCGCGCTGCGGAGATGGAGGACAACTACAACGAACTTGTACTCTCATTCAAAGGCTGGAGCGTTGAGTTCCGTGCATACAACGACGGTATCGCTTACCGTTTCGTAAGCAAGGGAAAGAAAGCTTTCAACATCGCAAACGAAGAGGTTAACCTTCAGTTCAACTCTGATGCAAAAGGTACAGTACCTTTCGTAATCCGTGGTTCTGACGGTAACTACGAGTCACAGTTCTTTAACTCATTCGAGAACCAGTATACAGTCAAGAATCTCTCTGAGCTCAACAAAAAACGTCTTATCTTCCTCCCCGCACTCGTAGAGGTTGAGAACAACGTTAAAATCTGCTTCACAGAGACTGACCTTAACAACTACCCCGGTCTTTACCTCAGCACAGAGAAGGGTGAGAACCTCCTCAGCGGTGTATTTGCAAAATACCCCAAAGAACTCGAGCAGGGTGGTCACAACAACCTTCAGATGAAGATTAAGTCTCGCGAGAACTACATCGCAAAAGTAGAGGCTCCCCGTTCATTCCCCTGGCGTATCGCTGTTGTTTCAGACAAGGATATCGACATTGCAAACTCAAACCTCAGCTACCTGCTTGCAGCTCCTTCAAAGGTTGCTGATACATCATGGATCAAGCCCGGTAAGGTTGCTTGGGAGTGGTGGAACTGCTGGAACGTTGACGGCGTAGACTTCAACACCGGCGTTAACAACGACACATACAAGGCTTACATCGACTTCGCAGGCCGCAACGGTATCGAGTATGTAATCCTCGACGAGGGTTGGGCTGTTAACAAGAAGGCTGACCTCATGCAGGTTGTTCCCGAGATTGACCTCAAAGGTCTTATCGCTTACGCAGCAGAGCGCAACGTAGGTATCATCCTTTGGGCTGGTTACTACGCATTCGACCGCGACATGGAGAACGTATGTAAACACTACTCAGAGATGGGCGTTAAAGGTTTCAAGGTTGACTTCATGGACCGCGACGACCAGATGATGACAGACTTCAACTTCCGCGCAGCAGCGATGTGTGCTAAGTACAACCTCCTCCTCGACCTCCACGGAACACACAAACCCGCAGGTCTTAACCGTACATACCCCAACGTACTCAACTTCGAGGGCGTTTACGGTCTTGAGCAGGCTAAATGGGAATCACCCAGCATCCTCGACCACGTAACATACAACACTCAGCTCCCCTTCATCCGCCAGGTGTCAGGTCCTATGGACTACACACAGGGTGCTATGATCAACTCTGTAAAGGGCAAATATCAGCCTAACTACTACGAGCCTATGAGCCAGGGTACACGTTGCAACCAGTTGGCACTCTACGTAATCCTCGAGTCTCCTCTGAACATGCTTTGCGACAACCCCAGCAACTACGAGCGTGAGCCCGAGTGTACAAAGTTCATCAGCGCTATCCCCACAACTTGGGACGAGTCAAAGGTTATCGACGGTAAACTCGGTGAGTACGTTGTAACTGCACGTCGTAAGGGTGACACATGGTACATTGGTGGTATCACCAACTGGCACGGTCGCACAATCGAGGTTGACCTCTCATTCCTCGGTGGCAAGAAAATGAAGGGTGAACTCTTCCGCGACGGTGTTAACGCATGGAAGAAGGCTCGTGACTACAAACGCGTTGAGATGGATGTAGACACTAACCAGAAATTCAAAATCAAGATGGCTCCCGGTGGTGGTTTCTCATTGAAACTCCAGTAATAGGGTAACCATTTATCATAAAAAAAGCCGGCTTCTAAAAGCCGGCTTTTTTGTTGTTCTTTTCTCTGTTGTTATGTTGATAGAGTAATCCCTCTCTCCCCGTGCCTTGAAGGTTCGCCACCTGATGTTCTGACGTCGCTGAAGAGTTTGAAAGTTACCTCTGCTCTTATATAATAGACACGACTAATCTAAAATCCATCCGGGACACACTGAACGCGGCATTGCTGTCGTGTGTAGCTATTATAGTTATTGGAGTTTAATTGTTCGAACAAATCTTATCCTTTCGCTTTGTATATAAAAATAGCCGGTGATTATCTATGCACAGATAACCACCGACACCATTTTACACTTATAATTATTCCTCTTCCTCTACGGGGGCAAAGTCCTCTTTACCTACTCCACAGAGGGGACAGCACCAATCCTCAGGGATATCCTCGAATGCTGTTCCTGCTGCAATGCCCGATTCGGGGTCGCCAATCATTGGGTCGTACACCCACTGGCACACTGTACAATAATATTTCTTCATAATTCAATCTGTTTTTTAGGTTAAACAATTATATTACCGTTTTTGTTCGCTTAAGGTTTGTTATTTTTAATATTTTAACATTACAGGGCCTAAAAGTCCGGCTTCACGAAGTTCTCTGTCGGCTGAAGGGCCTGCAATGGTCCATGTCTTTCTCTCTTTCTCGGGCAGCGAGGCATCGTAGACAAGGCGGTTGAACCATGTACTTGTGACCTCAATCTCCAGTTTGTTGCTTCCTTTGGCTACTGCCGAACTTATATCCAGACTATAGGGCGCACACCACACTGTTCGCAGATGCTTGCCGTTTAGTTTGACTACTGCCACCATATCCACTTTGCCAAGCTCCAGTGTCAGTGGCGATGTAAGCATCGCCTCGTCTGCATCGAAAGTGGTTGTGTAGGTGACTGTTCCCGAGAATGCCTTGCCCTCGTAGGAAATGTCAAGCTCTTTCCAGGGTTTCAGCTCATTTACGATAAGGGATTCGGGCGCGCCCCAGCCTGTGGGGAATCTTAGCTCCCATGCGTTGTTTAATGCTATATGGTGCTTGGGCTGCTTTCCTGCTTTCTTTGCGGCAGGTTCGCCGTTGTGCAGCACTACAAAGCATGAACCGCCCTTTGGCAGCGAAATGCCTACTGTGGTGTATCCATCCTTAACACAGGCAGGAACAGATGTTGCTTCGCCTGTGATTGCGTCCCATATTTCCACATTGCCTGTTGCATGGAACTGCACCTCTCCCTCAAAGCTTTTTCCCTGTTCGGGGGTTACGAAGTACCAGTCGGCGCCATCTGCTTTGCGGTGTAGCCAGCGTATGCCTTCACCCTTGACGTCGGCGGGGATGTCGAGCAGGGCAAGTGCCTCTTCAAGTGTGACTCCCGACAATATTCCGCCTTTGCCTATGCGTCTGAATTTGCCTGTTTCGGCTTTTCCCCAGATGCTGCGTACAGCCTTGTCGAAACTGCGCTGTGCTTGCTTGCCTCCCGACAATGTGCATATTCCTTTGGGTGGCGACGCAACCACGCATGCACCATCTTTCATAAGTTCATACAGGCGTTTTACCGTTTCAGGCAACATGCGTTTGTTCTCGGGGATCCACAGCAGACGGTAGCTTTGTCCCTCGGGGGTTACAAGGCAGCCATCCTTCACGCTCAGTCGGTTGAGCAGAATGTCGGGGTTGCAATAATCGAATCTGTATCCTGTGGGGAATGGATATTTCTGAGTGGGTTTGTGTCCAATCTCGTCGCCGAGGTACCAAAGAACGTCGCTGACTGCACCTCCTCTCTCCAGCATATAGCTGCATCGTGCCTGATAGGTGGTAAACTCCTTCATGTGCTTCCACCATGTCTGTCCGCGTAGGAATGGAGTGCCTATCCTTGAACCGAAGGATGTTCCCGGTTGCAGATAGTCTATCTGTGGGTTGTGGGTGTAGGTGTGCAGTACGTTGTGTGTCACACCCTCTACGGCATTGAAGTCTGCTACCTCTTTCAGCATCTCAAGATGTTCGTCCCATGTGAGGTTGAACGATGTAAAGGCTTCGGCGTTTACTCGCGGCTTTCCGTAGAGACGTGCGGCAGAGGCTGTGGGTTTTATGGGCTTAAAGTCGAGGTCGCCCACATATCCCAGGCTGAACGGGTGCCAGAATTCACACATGGGAACATCGGCATATTTGAAATATTCCATAATGTCAGCCGGAAATACATCGCCGGCGGCTGTCTCGTACATCACCGAGAGCCCCTTTTCGCGTCCAAGCTCCGATATGCGTTTGTAGAAGCGTCCTGAGTAGAGTTCGTTGATGGTGGAGCGCCAGTCGCGCAGGAAGCGTGAGGTGGTCTCGGGGTTGTCGATGACATATCCGAACAGTGTTGGCAGCCATTGGCGCAATGCGTATCCCGTGTGTTGCAGGAACTCCTGCTCCATCCTGTTGGTCCATGTTTGCGTGTTGCACTCCCAACTGTCGAGCAGTAGTCCGTTCAACATTCCTCCTTTTAGGGCTCCATCTGCCAGATGTCCTATATATCCGTTGAAATGTACTTCGGGGCCTTCGTTCGACAGCTTGTCACACTCCCATCCTGTTCCCGAGGGTGGTGCAGGTGCATTCTTGCGGCCTGCGTTTATGTGGCCTATGCGCAGTATGGTCCATTCGCCTTTGCCGGGTGCTTCCCAACTGAAATATCCCTTTTCGTCCATGCACTCGGTGACGTCAATTATCTTCTCCTTGTGCAGGTAGGCTTCGGACGATTGCATTACGTCGTCCGATGAACGTTCGAAGCCGCGCAGTGTCCATCCTGCCTCCGACTCCCAGTTGTTCTTGCGGGCGGCGGACAGCAGTTTCATGTGCGACAGGTGCATGTTGTGGCGGTTGGTTATTTCCACTCTGTAACGTATGGCATTTGCTACCTCTTTGCAGGCGATGCTCATGCGCGCCCCATCCTGCCAGTTGGCCGAGGGCATGGGTGCGTCCATAACTTTACTCTCTTTGCCTGTCCGGTCTATTGCATACATGACAATGTTGACGCCGGGGTCGTAGCACATCGCATGGTTGAATTGCTGCACTGGCGACAGTTCCAGGGTGCGTATGACTGTGGGGGCATTGTAGCATATTTCTACCATATGGGTGTTACCGCCTGCCGGCAGGTTTATACTTTTACCTTTTTGTATAAGCCCCTCCCAGTCGTATGTGCTGTTGCTTTTTATTTCAGCAGGGTGGGGAATAGGCTCCTTGGCACCTGTGGGGGTGGGGAAGGCAAGCACCGCAATGTCGCGATAGTCGCGCCACTCCTCGTTGCTTGGTTGCGGCTGTGCCAGTGATGTCTTTATTTTTCCGTCAGCTTCTATTGTCTTGCTGCTCGACACTATCAGGCGCATGGCATTTTCGGGCTTAATCCATGGGCCACCTGCCATAGCCCATCCGGGGCAGTTCTGCATTGTGAATCGCAGTCCCAGTCGTCGGCACTCTTCGGCTGTGTATTTCACCGCATCTTCCCATTTTTCGCTCATGCAGGTTATATCCTCGCCAGTCGCAGGCCATTTGCCACCTTGTTGTCCGTGAAAAAGGTGTATGCCTGAAATTCCTGCTGCAGCTATGGCTTCGAGGTCGGCGGTTATTCCCTCGTGTGACACGTTGCCGCCTATGTAGTGGAACCATGTTTCGGGGTAGAATACCTTTTCGGGGTTCAGGAAAGCTTCGCGGTCGTATGTCCCGAATTTGCGTTGCAGTGTCTCCTGTGCAGGCACAATGGGGGCTATCTCCTGCTTTTGTGCATGTAGTTGCATGGTTGCAAACAGCGTAATAAGCAGAGTGTGAAGTTTTGTGATTCGCATGCGACTTAGTTGTTTTGTGTGTTGGATGCTGTTAACCGTGCTGTTGCAGCAGATCTATTATCTCTCTCATTCCTTCTGATGCTCCGCGTCTGATTACAGTCAGGCGGTTGTTGCCTGCCACTCGCACTTCGTTGGGGTCTATCAGGTAAATGGGGATTCTTGCCGGGGCGTAGTTGAGCAATCCTGCGGCAGGGTAGACATTCAGCGATGTTCCAATGATGATGAAGATGTCTGCGTCGCGCAGGGCGTGTATGGCATTGTCCATCATGGGGACAGCCTCGCCGAACCATACTATGTAGGGGCGCAGCTGTGAGCCGTCGTCGGCCTTGTCGCCGAGCGCTATTTCGATGTTCTCTTCGGAGAGTGTGCGCACATATTGCAGATTGTTGGGCTGCAACGACGATGTTGCCTTCATCAGTTCTCCATGCAGGTGAATGACATTTGTGGAGCCTGCACGTTCGTGCAGGTCGTCTACGTTCTGCGTAACAACTGTGACGTTGTATTGCTCTTCAAGCGATGCTATCAGACGGTGCCCCTCGTTGGGCTGTACACCGAGCAGCTCTTTGCGCCGTTTGTTGTAGAACTCTATTACCAATGCGGGGTCGGCATTGTAGCCTTCGATGCTGGCTACCTTTTCTACGGGATATTCGTCCCACATTCCTCCTCCGCCGCGGAATGTGCTGAGACCGCTCTCGACACTCATTCCTGCTCCTGTGAGAAATACTATCTTTTTCATTGCTTGCTGCTGTTTGCCGGTTATAATCCCAATTTCCTCAGCAGGTCGTGCCTGCCTATCTTTTTCAGTATGGTACGGATTCGTTTCTGCTCCTCGCCTTTGTACCAGAAGAAGAAGAGTCGCTGCTCTTCCTTGTCGCGCATGTTCTTTGCACAGAATACCTTGTCGCCTGTTTCGGGGTTTATGCCTGTATAGTACATCTCTGTGGCCATGGTCATGGGCGTGGGTGTGAAGTCCTGCACCTGCTCCAGGTGGAAGTTCAGCTCTTTGGTCTCTGCTGCCAGTGCCGCCATGCTCTCGACAGTGCTGCCGGGGTGGCTGCTGATGAAGTAGGGTATCAGCTGCTGGTTCAGATGGTTGTCGCGGTTGATGCGGTTGAATATTTCGCGGAAGCGGCGGAACTGCTCGAACGAGGGTTTGCGCATCAGTCGCAGTACACTGTCCTCGGTGTGCTCGGGGGCTACTTTCAGGCGGCCGCTGACGTGGTTCTTTATAAGTTCCTCGGTGTATCTTGCAGTGTTCTCGTCCTTTTGCTTGTCGCCGGTCTTGTGCAGCAGCAGGTCGTAGCGCACTCCGCTGCCTATGAAGCTCTTCTTCACGCCACGTATTTTGTCTACACGTTTGTATAGGTCGAGCAGCGGTGCATGGTCAATGTTCAGGTTGGGACATATTTTGGGTTGTATGCACGACGAGCGGGCACACTTCTCGCACTTTGTCTGGTCGGTGCCGCACATCTTGTACATGTTTGCCGATGGGCCGCCAAGGTCGGACAGGTAGCCTTTGAAGTCGGGCATTGAGGCGATTTTTTCAACCTCGCGTATGATGCTCTGCTCGCTTCTGTTGACAATGAATTTTCCCTGATGTGCCGATATTGTGCAGAAGGCGCATCCGCCGAAGCAGCCACGGTGTATGTTCACCGAGAATTTTATCATGTCGTAGGCAGGTATGCGTTTGCCGTTGTACTTTGGGTGGGGCAGACGTGTATATGGCAGGTCGAAACTGTGGTCGAGCTGCTCGGTGGTCATCGGTGTGAACGGTGGGTTTATCACTGTCACACGTTCGTCGACAGGCTGCATCAGGCGTCGTGCGTGTCGCTTGTTCGACTCGCGTTCAATCACCAGAAAGTTCGCAGCCTCCTTCTCCTTGCTCTTCAGACACTCTTCGTGGCTGTGCAGTATGTGGTCGCTCTCTTCGGCTGTAATCTCCTCCTTGCGTGCTATGTAGCCTATTTGCGGAATGTTGCATGCAAGGTCGCGGGCGCGTTCGGCGGTGATGTATTCTGCACCGCTCTCTTCAATCTCTTTTTTTAGTGCGTCGGCAATGGCTGTTATGGGTTGTTCACCCATTCCGTAGACCAAAAGGTCGGCCTTGCTGTCGACGAGGATGCTTTTTTTCAGAGCATCCTGCCAGTAGTCGTAGTGGGTGAAGCGACGCATGGATGCTTCGATGCCTCCAATCACCACAGGGGTGTCGGGGTATAGCTGTTTAAGTATGTTTGAGTATACGACTGTGGCATATTCGGGGCGCATGCTGTGCTTGCCGTCGGGCGAATATGCATCCTCCGAACGGAAACGCTTGGCGGCTGTGTATTTGTTTACCATAGAGTCCATGCAGCCTGCCGATATTCCGAAGAAAAGACGCGGACGTCCCATCTTCTTGAAGTCGCGCAGGTCGTCCTGCCAGTTGGGCTGGGGGACGATGGCTACACGCAGACCCTCTGCTTCCAGTATGCGACCTATGACTGCTGCTCCGAACGATGGATGGTCGACGTATGCATCGCCACTGAACAGAATTACGTCAAGCTCTTCCCATCCGCGCAGTTTGGCCTCTTTGCGTGTGGTGGGCAGCCAGTCGGTGAGTTTATGCTCTGCCATTGTCTGTGTCTGTGGTTATTTTTACTCTTCGGTCTGCTCTTCGGCGGGCGCAGCAGTGGTGCGCTCCCAGTTATTGTAGCACTCTATCAGGTTGCCGAGTCCCAGAGGCTTCATGTTGTCGTTGTACAGCACAAGGCACAGTTCGAGCAGCGCCTTTGAGTCTTCCTCCTGTGAGGCAATGAGTGAACGGACAGTGAAACGCAGTTTGTCGAGTGCTTCGACACTGATGTTGCCTGTGCTGTCGGCTATCTGCATCAGCAACGAGTATTTCTTTATTGTCTGCAAGTTGCTCTCTGTTACCTCTATGGTTCTTGTGCCTGAGGCATTTGCTTGTATAGTGTACATGGTGTTTGGGGTTTTGCGGTGAATAGTATATTTGTTTTTATGTTATCTCTCTGTTTGTACGGCAAATGTAGTGCAAATGATAGAAAAACGTTACACTCCTGTTGCTTTTGTGCTGGGTAAAGGAGCTTTTTACTCAATGGTGATGGTTCTTGTGCCATCCTCATTCTCTACAATGGTTACCTTTGCTGTATCTTCGGGCAACAGCTCCTCGGCAAGTTCGGGCCACTCTATCAGGCATAGGGCGTCGCTGTAAAAGTAATCTTCGTAGCCAAGGTTGTATAGCTCGGCAACACTTTTTATGCGGTACATGTCGAAATGAAAGACAGGCTCGCCGTTGCCGTCGGCATATTCGTTTACTATGGCAAAGGTGGGCGAGTTTACAGTGTCGGTTACGCCCAATGCTTCGCAAAGACTCTTGATGAAGGTGGTCTTTCCCACTCCCATTTTGCCGTAGAAGGCAAAAATCTTTCTATCACCCATCAGGGCGATGAATCTCTTTGCTGCTTCGGGGTATTCGTTCAGCCCCGATATATTTATTGTCTGTTTTTCCATGTCTGCTTTATCTTATCTTCCTTTGGGGCGCAGTGTCACCAATGGCACGAGCATCTCCTCCATTGATATACCTCCGTGCTGAAAGGTCTCTTTATAGTACGAAACGTAGTGGTTGTAGTTGTTGGGGTAGGCGAAAAAGTCGTCGCCGGTGGCAAAAATATATCCGGTGCTAAGGTTGGGTGCAGGCAGGAATGCTTTTGCCGGCTCTTTTATTTCGAATACCTCTTTGGGGTTGTAGTTCAACGCCTTTCCAAACTTGTAGCGCAGGTTGGTGTTGGTGTTCTTGTCGCCTATCACCTTTATGGCATTGCTCACCTGCACGCTGCCGTGGTCGGTGGTGATGACTGTAGTGTAGTCGCTGTCGGCAAGGTAGCGGAACAGTTTTATTATCGACGAGTGGCGCAACCACGACAGGGTTATCGAGCGGTAGGCAGCTTCGCTGGATGCAAGCTCGCGTACCATCATAGACTCTGTGCGTGCATGCGACAGCATGTCTATGAAGTTTATCACCAGCACGTTAAGGTCGTTACCTGCAAGGCTGCGTATTCCGTCGATGTATTTGTCGGCTGCCTGTGAATTAAGCACCTTGTTGTACGAGAATGTGTCCTTGCGGCGGTAGCGCGATATTTGTGTCTCTATGAGTGCCGCCTCGTTCATGTTCTTTCCCTCGTCCTCCTCTTCGTCTACCCACAGGTTGGGGAACATCTCTTTTATCTTGTTGGGCATCAGTCCCGAAAAGATTGCATTGCGGGCATATTGCGTGGCTGTGGGCAGAATGCTCATGTATAGCTCTTCGTCGATGGTGAAAAGGTTGCCAATCTCCCCCATCAGCACTTTCCACTGGTCGTAGCGGAAATTGTCGATGACAATGAGAAATACTTTCTCGCCCTTGTCGAGCAATGGGAATATGCGCTCCTTGAACAGGTCGTTGCTCATCATGGGGCGGTCGGCTGAACCCTTCATCCACGACAGGTAGTTCTTCTTTATGAACTTGGCAAACATGTTGCTCGCTTCGCTTTTCTGCATCTTGAGCATTTCGTGCATGTTGCTGTCGGCATTTTCAAGTTCCAGTTCCCAAAAGACAATCTTCTTGTACACCTCTATCCAGTCGGCTGTAGTCAGCGAGTCGCATATCTGCATGCCCAGCTTGCCCCAATTCTGTTGGTAGGCACTGTTGGCCTTTTCGGCCACAATCTCCTGTTTATGGATGTTCTTTTTCAGTGCCAGCAGTATCTGGCTGGGGTTGACGGGCTTTATAAGATAGTCGGCTATCTTGGAACCGATAGCCTCTTCCATGATGTCCTCCTCTTCGCTCTTTGTAACCATCACCACCGGTAGCGCAGGGCGTATCTCCTTCACCTGTACCAGTGTTTCGAGGCCGCTCAGTCCGGGCATATTCTCGTCGAGCAACATGAGGTCGAAGTCCTCGTTGCGGCACGCCTCTATTGCGTCGCGGCCATTGGTGACGGTGACCACTTCGTATCCCTTCGATTCGAGGAATATGATGTGACCGTTCAATAGCTCAATCTCGTCGTCTGCCCAAAGTAATCTGTATGCCATATTTCTCTGTTTGATATGCTGTGGCTTCTGTGCCTTGTGGTTACTTCTTGTTGTTCTCTTTCTTCTTTTTACCCTTCTTGTCGTCCTTCTCCTCCGCGAAGTCGGGCTCGTCCAGTGTATATCCTTTTATCTCGGCCTCGGGGATGTTTGTGAAATTCTGTTCGTAGAATTCGGCATACTCCCTGAAACTGTAATGTTTCACCAGCAGGTCGAGGTTGCTCTTGGATATGATGAACGTGCTTATACCTTCCAACATTTTTGCGGTCTCTTTGTTCTTGAACAGACGGCGGCGGTATTCGAATGTCTCGTCGAAATTGAGGAACTCTTTTACCTGAAGTGTGGATATTGTGGCATGCTTCACAAATTCAAGGTCGAAATTGCGCACCATGTAGTTGGTGAAGTTGTATCGTGCCATTTCAAAGAGCAGACGCTTCTCGTCAAGCGAGTCGGTGGGGTAGGCAAGAATGAAGTAGTGTGGCTCGGCACGCTCGCTGCTGAACTTGGGTACCTCTTCGTTTATGTTGCGGATGGTGCCGTCGGTCTTTCTGTCCCAGATGGATGTGGATGTGCCGCTGCGCAGCAGACGTCCCTCCTGCAATCCTTTAGAGTACTCCTGTGCCAGTTTTGAAATCTCCTCTTTTGACTTCATGGCTACAAGTGCTTTAAGCGTTTCGAGTCCTCCGTTGTTGTCGTTGCTGTAGAGCTGCGACATTGCTTTGAGGAAGAGGAAACGGCCACGGTGCGCTCCTGTCGGGTAGCGCTCCTGGGCGTAGGCGTTACATTCGTTCACCTCCTTGTACTGCTCCTGCTTGAAGTGTTCGTATGCCTTTGCATATATCGAGTCCTCTTTGTGGCGCTTGGTCTGTGGCGTTTCAAAGAAGTCGGGGGCAGTTACAATCTTTGTGTATTTGCTGTCGGGGAATTTGCTCTTCAGCGCAGTGAAGAATGTGTCGGCTTTTGCCTGTTCGTCCCATCGCGAGCAGGAAAGATAGAGATAGTAGTATATCTCGTCCAGATGCTCATATTTGGGGAATTCATTCACTATGCGTTCGAAGGTGGCAAGTGTGTGCTGCTTGTCGTTGAGCTGCTCTTTGTAGATGACTCCTGCCTCGTAGAGAGCCTGGACAAGAGCTTTCTTGGCGGCAGCTATCTGTTCGTCGCTTCGCGGAATCTGCTTCATGTAATATTCGCGCGATGTGGGGTCGTTGGCAAGCGAGTCGGCAGCAGTTGCCGCTGTGGCGGCGTTGCCTGTCTGTGTGCTGTCTGTCGGTGCTGCTGTGCCGAGCGAGTCGGTTGACACAGCTGTGCTGTCGGCAGCTATGCTGTCCTGCTGTGCCGATTTTATGGTGGTCTTGCTCAGTCGCCAATAGTCGCGCAGAGGACGCTCTCCCCACTTCTGGGTAAAGCTTGTGTAGCCCTGCGACACCAGCTGGCTGTTGTAGAAATACCAGTCCATTTCGCCGCTCGACATGGAGTTACCTACGTTTGCCATGATGTTGAGTGCCTGGTTGGGGTCGGCTTTCTGTCCGGCAGCCTTCTTCTTCTCGCTGCGTGACTTCAGCTTCTCCTGACGCTTCACTTCGGCTATCATTGCATCTAATATGGGGAAGAGCTCATCTTCGTTGAGCGATGCCCATTTCAGCAGATTGTCCTGAAGTTCTATGGCGTCGGTGTGTTTTACAAGGTTGTTCAGCACTGTAGCTTTCAGCTTGATGCTGTCGATGCCCGGGTAGTCTATCGTCAGCAGGTTCGATGCCTGCTGATAATTTGGAAATGCCTTCGAGAATTTTCCCTGATCCCAGTAAAAATCGGCAAGGCGCAGGTGCAGCAGGCCCGTTCCGTAGTTCTTGGTTGTGGCGTCGGCAATACCTGTCTCGTACACGTCGATGGCTTTGGTGGTGTCTTTTGCAGCCATGTATGTGTTACCCAACGCATAGTGCAGCTGTCCAAGGTGGGGCGCGTTCTTAGGCTGCTTTATCATTCTCTCGAGCGAACGTATTATCTTTTTGTTCTGCTCGTCGGACATTGTCTCTGTCTGTTTGATGCGGGCGTTCATCTCAAGTTCGTAGAGAGGTCCCTGAAGAAGAGTCTTTTCGAAGCATTTGAAGGCTTTGGTGTTGTTGCCGTTTTTCATATACAACTGTCCCAGCAGATAGTATTCGCGTGCCTTTTCGGTTCGTGTTATGCGTGGACGCTTCAGCATCGTTTCAATGTAGGGAATGACTTCGTCGTATCGCTCCTGTTTGTACAGCAGGTTGGCCTGTGCTGTTGCCCAAATATATTTCAGTGAGCCGGGCACACTGTCGCGCTTGACACGTGTGAGCAGTTCTTCGGCCTCGTACAGCCAGTCGAGCTGTGAGTAGCACATCGACAGGCGTATGCGTGTTTCGGCAAGCACCGTTGGGTTGGTGGCATAGAGGCGTTCCATGTACAGGTATGTGCCGGCAGCCTCCATGAATTCTCCTTTTTCGAAGTAGGAGTTTCCCAGCATCATCCACACTTTGTGCATGAAAGGGTTGAACTCTTTCTGACTGTAGAAGAGTTTCTCCTTCTCTGTGAGTTTCTGTCCCGGCTTGCGGGTGGGCTTTTTCTTTATCGAATGGTTTTTTATTGCCTTTTGCGCCTTCTCTATGGCTGTGCTGTAGTTGGCGGCACCATAATTTTTGGTGGTTTCCACACTGTTGATGAGCACTGGGAGCGGTTGCAGATAGTTGTCCTTGTGGTTCTCTATCTGTGCCAGTTTTCCTTTGGCGTATGCTATTTTTCCATTGTAGTAGGTGTTGTACTTAGCCGAGAACGAATGGTACATACGTGTCTGTTTGGTGTTGTTCTTGCGACTTGCGCAGTTGCACAAGCACAAAATCAACACTGCTGCTGTCAGGTATGTAAGTACTCTTTTCATCAATGGTTAGCCACGAAGATACATGTTTTTTGTCAAAATAACGCAGTTTCTTAGTAATAAACTCCTGTTTCGCCCTTTTATTGTGGCTTTCGGCTGATTATTGCCTTTTTGCCTGCTGCGCAGATGGCATAGATGGTAAGCGAGCAGAGTATGACAGATGCACCTCCGGGGGTGTCAAGTGTGAAAGATAGAAACAATCCTCCAAGGCTCGCAATGTACCCCAATAGTATTGACAGCAGTTTAATCCTTTTGTAGTTGTGTGTGAAAAGCATTGCTGTCATCTG
This sequence comes from uncultured Bacteroidaceae bacterium, assembly GCA_904502185.1. Taxonomy (GTDB): domain Bacteria; phylum Bacteroidota; class Bacteroidia; order Bacteroidales; family Bacteroidaceae; genus HGM04593. Next base: position 13,850 of record CAJGDX010000047.1, read on the forward strand.
CGGAATTGTAAGCATGGAGATGACCAGAATTATTCCGGCAATGCGCAGGCAAGCCACTATCACCAGTGCCGTGAATATGAGCATTGTGGTCTCAATGAACTCTGCCGGCAGTTGTCGTGAACGTGCAAATACCTTGTCGAACCCTACGGCTACAATGCTGCGGTGCATCACCGTAGTGAAAATTATAAGTGCAGTGGTTATTATGGCAAGAATGGCAATGTCGCTGCCGGTGATAGTCAGTATGTTACCGAAAAGGTAGGTCGACAGGTCGGCAGAATATCCGGGTGTCATAAAGCAGAAAATCACGCCCAAAGTCATTCCCATCACCCACAGCAGGGCTATTGCCGAGTCCTCTCTTATTTCTCTCTTGCGCCCCAGTAATTGTATGCCGAGTGCCGATGCAACTGCCACAATGAAAGCACCCGCGGTGGGGCTGAACGAAAAGTACATTCCTAGGCCTACACCCCCGAACGATGCGTGTGTTATTCCGCCACTGATGAAAAGCAGACGTCGCGAAACAACGTAGGTTCCTACAATGCCGCAGGCAATGCAGGCGAGCAGTGTTCCTGCAAGGGCGTTCCTGAAGAAGAGATATTCCAGCAGTTCCATTCCTTGACGGTGAATCTGTTATTGCAGCATCAGCAGCACCTCTTCCTTGATGTCGTAGGGGAGTTCGATGCCACGCTGTTGCAGACACTGCACCCACAGGTCTACCTCGTCGCTCTTCATGGTGTACAGCACGTTGCGGAACTCCTCAATCTCCTCGTCGGTATATTCCTCGGGGTTTCGTCCCTTGTATGCATCAAGCTCCTCATCGTCGAAGTAGAGTGCCTCTGCGTCGGTATTCTTTTCGCACACAGCATGTTTGCCACAGCAACCACCCTCTACATCGTGATGTTCTTCTACCACTTCGGCGCCTTTTTTTCTGCTTTTGAACAGCATATATGCCACTACGATGATTGCAAGAATTATAAAAAGTATTAATGTCTTATTCATATCTCCTTAT
>CAJGDX010000048.1 GCA_904502185.1 uncultured Bacteroidaceae bacterium
ATGCTTACCCACGGTTGGACAGCATACGATTGGAGCATGCTTGCCGGCACCGACAGCGCATTTTCCATCAAGCACCCGATAGAGAAAGGTATTCAGGTGAAAGGCTACTTTATGAAAAAAGAGAAGGTAAAGAAGTGGGGCAAGTTAGGAACGTTTAAGATAGTACCTTTGAAGGATGTAAATGTCCGATTCGATATTTGCTACGAGGATAGTGTAATTTCGAACTACGACTTTACCACTGGCGACGAGGGAAAATTCCTTCTGGAAATAGAGGACTTTTATGGCAAAAAATATGCCTCACTAACACCCATACTCACCGGCAAGCAGATACAAGATACACTCTTTAAATTCTCGCTCGACAAATATTTTTCGCCCAATTTCAGCCTGTTCGACTATTGGCAGCGCAACGCCGGCAGCAGCATCGAAAAAGAGAGAACGGAAAGAGATAAGTCTATAGTTAAACTCGATGGAGAGAACAGGTTAGACATGGTAGATGTCACTGCTAAGAAGTATAAAGGTCGTGCCACGCGTCCGCCCAAAAGCGAGATTCGACTCGACTTTATGGACGAGTGGGAGTATGCGCAAGATGTGAGCTATATTAATACGCCCAACGACAATTGGATGATAAACAAAGTGGGTGATACAAATGACATAACCGAAGATCTTGATCTATCAGATGACACAAAGGAAGAAACTAAAGAATTCTTTAAATACGATTATGTCAGTGAAAGTAGTTATATAGATGAACGATACCCCATTGTATCTTCAAGTGTTTCTATGGACAAATGGCGTGCATACGGTTGGGAAGGTCCACGTTACTATGGATACGAAAATGTACTCACAGCATACGAAGTGTTACAGAGTGCTTTTTGGCGTCACAACTACAATTGGGCATATTGGGTAAAGATGATTGTGCCGCAAGGTAAGTACAGCAGCGAAAAAGTGCCGGTAGAGAACAAAGAGTACATCAAAGGTAAAGACCCAATAAAAATGATGAATTTCAAAGAGATTGTAATCCGTAGCGACGAGCAGACAAGAATACAATTCAAGAATGAACGTTGGGAACATCAACGCGAAATATTTTTAGATAAGCGAATATTTCGTTCATTTTACTTTGGTTTTTTGCTTCGTTCTTCTATAACTCCTCAGAATGATAAGGATAGTGATGGATACCCCGGGCATACTGTTTTTTGGAATCAAATGGCAAGAAAAATCCCTGATAAAGAATGGTATTATAAGTATAAAGATTATGAAATTTCTCAAAAAATGTACCCCGAACATCCCAACTACGTAGCTTGCTTCATTCCCAACAAAGAGGAAGACAAGGTTACGCAAGGAATAATACCCGAACTTGCAGTAAAGACCACCCGCCGCTACACTCGCGTGCAGGGCTACAATGAAAGCAAGCGATTCTATTCACCCGACTACACAAACAACCGCCCTGACGAAAATACAAAGGACTACCGACGCACACTCTTTTGGGAGTCGAGCGCCACCGTGGGCGACGATGGTTGCATTACAGTAGAACTACACAACAGCGGCAAGGTGAACATTCTGAACATTGATGCGACAGGCACAAATGGAGATAATTATTACATAACAAAGTAGAGTATGTTACGCAAGATTTTACATACGGCACTGATGTTGACAATAGTTCTTTTCGCACACGCCGACGAAAAGAGCCTCGACAAAATGGTGTTCAATTCGGCAGTGGTAAATAACCTTTTCCCGCAGGAGAGGGTCTATCTGCATTTTGACAACACTGCATACTACCTTGGAGAAACAATGTGGTTCAAGGCGTATGTCAGTCAGGGAGCAAAAGACACGCCTTCCACACTGAGCAAGGTACTGTATGTGGAATTGTGTGCGCCCGAGGGGTATGTGGTTGAGACAAAGAAATACAAGCTAGACGACAAGGGAACGTGCCACGGCGAGTTTGAACTAAAACCACTGTTGCTGTCAGGTTATTACGAAGTACGCGCCTACACGCGCTATATGCTCAACTGGAAAAAAGAGGCTGTGTTCAGCAGAGTCTTTCCCATCTTCGACAAGGTGAACGGCAACAACTGGGAGCATAAGAATATGCTCGACCGAAGACGCGGATTCATGTATCGTGGCAAGTGGGTGTCAAGCGACCTGCCCGAGGTTGACCTGAAATTCTACCCCGAAGGCGGTCATCTTGTCGGTGGCATTGAAACAACCGTTGCCTACGAACTGCGTGGTGAGGATGGCATTGCCGGCGAAGATACCGTTTACATATATGCAGATAAAAAGCAGCTATTAAAGAGCGTACCCACCCATGCGGGCAAAGGTACATTTATAATGACTGCGCAAAGAGGAATAAAATACAGCGCGGAGGTCAGACGTGACAAAAAAAGTCATAAGTTCGAACTTCCTGCCGTAGAAAAAGAGGGAGTTTCTGTTGCTGTCGGCGAGGATGAAGAGAATATTAGTCTGAAGGTCTGCAACAACCTGGAACACTCGACACGCATGGGTGTGGGCATACTGCACCGCGGAGAACTTTCACACTATAAAAACTACGATTCACAGGAGAGAAGCAAGGTTTTCACCATCAGCAAGGATTCGCTGCGCGAGGGTGTGAACCGCGCAATAGTATTCATAGACGACACTCTGCCACTTGCCGAACGTCAGTTCTTTGTGATGCACAAACAGATACAGCCGGGTGACCGCGAGACTGCCAAACTGAAGATAACTGCCAACGGAGAGGCACTGCACAAGCTGTCGCTGAAACCACACGAAAAATTCAGCGTAACCATTGAGCGCGAGGATGGCAAGCCCATTGAGGAGGAGAGCGAACTTTCAATTTCAGTGAGTGACGCTGCCGGACGACAGACAACTTCGTACACACACAACATGTATAGCTATCTGTTGCTTGGCTCCGAGCTGAAAGGTTACATTCCCGACGCAGCACGCTATTTTGACATTGCCAACAAAAACCGCACAGAAGAGCTTGACCTGCTGATGCTTACAAACGGCTGGACCTCGTACGACTGGAGCAAACTGGCAAAGAAGGATATCAAGCTCGACCAGCCTATGGAGAAGGGAATTACCATCAAAGGTACTTTCTACAAGAAGGAGAGAGGCAACAAGCTGGGCAGACTTGGCCTGTTTACCCTTATTCCGCAAAGAGGACTGGATATGAAGTTTGAAATATGCTACAAAGACAGTACTGTCAGCAACTACGATTTTGAATCGGACGACAAAGGTTCTTTCCAGTTGCAGACAGAGGATTTTTACGGTAAGAGGATTGCTGCTATTACTCCCGAACTGTCGGCTGATCAGATAGTCGATTCAATCTATTCCTACTCGCTCGACCGCTACTATTCGCCGGGGTTCCGACTATACGATTACTGGGAGCGTCATCTGGGAATGCCGTTGACCGACAAGGAGAAGCTGGAGAAGGATGCAAGGTCCATCAAATTGCGTCCTTTTGAATATATGCTCTCATCCGTAGAGGTTACGGCCGCCAAAGAGAAGGAGCAGTACAGCCGCCCGCCACACAGCGAAATGCGCTTCGACTACCTTGACGAGTGGGAGTATGCGCAGGATGTAACCTATCTGCATGTGTCAAAAGATTATGACACACACAACGATGACGCCATAGAGCAGCAACAGGAGCGTCTGAACCAGGTCAACAATGAAGAGGATTACATTAACATACTGAACAATGAAGTTGCATTTTCGGGAATATCATCTGTACGTGGTCCAGCAGTGAAAAATTTCCAAACCCCATATGTGAAATATTTGGGTAACACCAGATATTGGCATCCGGCTGCAATTGAAAGCGCAACAAACTTTGGTAAAGAACTGAGTCAGGGTACGGGAGGACTGTCAGACGACCCTAACTACATGCGCATACCTTCGCAGAATTTCCCCAATGCCTACACTGCAGCAGATGTTGTTCGCAGCGCTATGAAACGACATAACTACAACTGGGCCTACTGGGTACAGTTGATGGTGGTCGACGGAGAATATAATTCTGAATCGGCGCCCCGGCCCGACAACGAATATATCAAAGGCAGGGATGCAATTAAAATGACCAACTTCAAGGAGTTTGTCATACGCAGCGACAAGGCCACACGCGAGCAGTTCCTGAACTATCAGTCTGTGTGGACACAAAAATCCACTTCTATGGATTACAAGATGCACTATATACGTTTCTACATGGGATTCTTCTCGCAACTGTATGTTACATGCGGAGAGGGCGTCGACGGATTCGAGGGACGTAATTTCCATCACAAGGTGAAGAGCGGAATGAACTTGGGACGTTCGTTCCCCATTAATCCCAACTACGTAGCCTGCATGATACCCTACAAAGAGGGAGAAGAACGAAAGGGTATTGTCCCCGTACTGCACACGGGCAGCAACAAACGCTACACATCGGTGCAGGGTTACAGCGAAAGCAAACAGTTCTACTCGCCCGACTACAAGGGCAGACAACCCGACGAAAAGGACTATCGCCGCACGTTAATATGGGTACCATCGGTGAAATCAACAGATGGCAAAGTCACCATTGAGCTGTGCAACAGCAGTGTGGCACAAAAGATTAACGTAAGTGCCGAGGGTTGCAGCAACGGAACAATATATGGCAGTGACCCCAACATACTCACCCGCACACTATCCCACGAACAGCGCAAGGAGACAGACAAAGGCGGGGAGTATGCAACCAAACACAAAAATCCTGCCCTGATGGCAGAGTGTCTGAAGATTGCAAGAGAGGGTATGAAACTGTACAAGGAGAAAGAGTACGACCGGGCATTCGAAAAGTTCCACGACGCTGCTACCCTGGGACACCCTACGGCTATGTTCTACGCCGGCGTGTGCTACCACAATGGCGAAGGCACAGAGCAGGATTCTGTAAAGGCTTTCCGCATGTTCCGTAGCGCTGCAAACATAGGTGAGATAACCTCAATGCACAACCTTGCAAACTGCTATGCCAAGGGATACGGCACTGCAAGAAACGATTCGTTGGCAGTAAAATGGTACCGCACTGCTGCCGACAGTGGCTATATAAAGTCGATGACCGTGCTTGCCAAATGTTACGAAGAGGGTGTGCTGATCGAGAAAAACAGTGAAAAGTCGTATGAGTGGTACTGTCGCGCAGCCGAAAAGAACGAACCTTATGCACTATACAAACTTGGATGCCACCAGGAACGCATAGACTCGCTTACTGGATTAAAGAAACGCGCGACACGAAAATCTCCGGCAGTAAGATATTTCACAGATGCAGCTACGTTGAAAAATCCTCAGGCACAGATGAAAATAGCCGACTGCCACAAGAGCGGACGCTACTTCAAGAAAAGCAAGAAGAAACGCTTCGAATGGTTGCTGCACGCCGCCAACAACGGACTGCTGGAGGCACAGGAACTGGTTGCCGAATGCTACGAAAAGGGACGCGGAACCACCAAGAACGATGTAAAGGCGAACCATTGGTACAAACGCGCCGCTGAACAGGGCAGCGAAATTGGTAAAAAGAAAGTGGAACTGTATAAAATTCTTAGGTTCTATCCGTAGAGCACCGGGAGGAAAAGTCAATGTTAAGCACATTTTCGCACCTGCCGGAATACGCCCATACTAAAATCCGATGCCATGGAACATGCTGTTCCATGGCATCGGTATTATAAAGGAAGTGAGCAGCAATGAACTGCACCACTGCTATTCGTCAAAGTCGAACTCTTCGAAATCGAAATCTCCGGACTCCTCGATGAAGGTATCCATGTCGCGACGCTCCTTCTTTGTGGGGCGTCCGGTTCCGCGGGCACGACCCACAAAACCGCTGATGCGGCTCATCTCCAGCAATTCGTACTGTTCTGCGGGAGTTACATTCTCCATAAGCTCGGGGACAAGTTTGGCTCCTACCCTGTTCTCGGCACATTGCAGCACCTTGAAAGAATAGGTTATCGGCGATTTCTTCACCTGAACAATATCCCCCACACGCACCGTGTATGCCGGCTTTACCGTACGGTCACCAACCATTATGTGACCTTTTTTACATGCCTCGGCTGCTATGCTGCGAGTCTTGTAGATACGCACTGCCCAGAGCCATTTGTCTATTCGAGCGGAACTGTTCATTTTGCAGGAGGGTTCTTTCTGTTACAGTCGTTCATGGTGCGTGCAAGACCTATGAAACAGAAGTTCTTTATGATGTCTACTGCCACAGGCACCTGCTCGTCGATAACAGGTTGCTCGTCGGTGGCGTCGAACGTTCCAAGCACAAACTGCACCTGACGTCCCTTGCCAAAGTCGTTGCCTACGCCGAAACGCAAACGGGCATAAGAGGTTGTTCCGAGGGTTGCAGCAATATGCTTCAATCCATTGTGTCCGCCATCGCTGCCCTGCCCTTTCAAACGCAGGGTTCCCAATGGCAACGCAATGTCGTCGACTATCACAAGTACATTCTCCAAAGGAATCTTCTCGGCCTGCATCCAATAGCGAACCGCATTACCGCTGAGGTTCATATACGTCGATGGCTTCAACAGTATAAGTTTGTGACCACGCATAGAGACCTCGGCGACATATCCGTAACGTTTGTCGCTAAAAATAGTATTGGACGCTTTTGCAAAAGCGTCCAATACTGTAAAGCCTATATTGGGGCGGGTATTCTCGTACTCGCGTCCGATATTCCCCAAGCCGACAATCAGATATTTCATTGCTTAAATGGTTTAGGCAAAGATTACTTCTTAGCAGCAGCGGCAGCAGCGGCAGCAGAAGCACGTGTTGTCTTAACAGCGCAAACAAGAGCCTCTTTGGGAGTTACAAGCTGGAGACCTTCGAATGAAAGTTCGCCAACCTTGATTGACTTGCCAAGCTCCAAAGCTGTTACGTCGATAACGAGCTTCTCGGGGATGTTTGTATAGAGAGCCTTAACCTTGAGGCGACGCTGCAACTGAACGAGCTTACCACCGGCACGTACACCGGCTGCAAGACCCTCGAGCTTAACGGGAACTGCCATCACGATGGGTTTCTCCTCTGTGATTTCGTAGAAGTCTACGTGGAGAACGTTGTCCTTTACAGGGTGGAACTGAATCTCTCTCATAACTGCCTTTGTAGCCTTACCGTCGATTGTAAGCTCTACAACGAAGATGTCGGGAGAGTAGATGAGCTTGCGAAGGCCCTCAACGGGTACACCGAATGCTGTAGCAACGGGGTTGCCATTCTCATCTTTCTTCTCGCCATAGAGGCAGCAGGGTACCATACCCTCTTTACGCAATGCGTTAGTAGCGCGTTTGCCTACTTCGGTTCTGCTTGAACCATTTACACTGATTGATTTCATAATTAGTTTGTGTTACTCTAAATTAAGTTTTAAATTAACTTGCTTAATTCGCCATCACACGATGTGCTAAAAAAGCGACTGCAAAGGTACTGCTTTTTGCTTAAAAGACAAAGCTTTTGCGCCATTCTTTTTACCGGCAGCCGACAAAAAGTCCTATTTGCGACCGTTGCGAACCTCGCGGTATTTATATTTCTTCCATTTTGGAGCAAACTGGAAAAAGTCGATGCTGCCTTTAGGAATGTTTATCCAACAAGGGTCGCCGGGGAGCGCCGACTCGTGGTCTATTTCGAAAGGCTTTGTATGCGGAATGTATATATCAGTCAGATGACGACAGTGGGCAAACGCATCGTTACCCAGGAACTGCAACGACTGAGGCAAATGTATCTCTTTCAGGCCAAGACAGGCATGAAAAGCATCCATGTCAATGGCAAGCAGGCCATCGGGGAAGTCTATCTCGGGGAGTGTATTGCAGTGCAGGAATGCGCCGGCCAGAATATACTTCAATGCAGATGGCAACTTGACCCTCTTGAGCGAAGTGCAGTCCGAAAAACACTGCTCGGGAATTTTCTCGAGATTGTCGGGAAGAGTAACGTCGGCAAGCGAAGTACAATTGAGGAACAGCGCGTCGCCAAGCTGCTCCACCGACGAGGGCAAGGTAATCTCTTCGAGCAGTTCGCAATAGGCAAAGGCACGTGCATTTATCACCTTAAGCTTGTTGTGCATATTCACCTGCTGCAACGAATAGCAACCCGAGAAGAGGCCTTTGGGCAGAATTGTTACGCTTTTGGGGATTGTAACCTCGCGCAACATCTTGCAATCGTACATTGCATACTCGCCTATCAATGTCAAGCCGTCAGGAAGCACCATTTCGGTCAGCTGCTTACAACGGGCAATAGCCTCATCGCCAATGCTCTGAAGCGTCGAAGGCAGACGAAGACTCTGCAATTTGTCACATCCCGACAAAGCTCTTTCGGCAATGTGTCGCACACCATCGGGAATGTATATTTCAGTAAGGCTGCGCTGCTGGAAAAGCGCATTTTTGCCAATAGACACCACTTTGAAATCCTTGCCATCGAAATTCACTGTGGCAGGAACTATCAAACTACCGCGATGCTGATAGCGCGAAGGGGTATTGTAATTTTTTCCGTCGGTGGCATCCCAGACAAGTTCAACCTCGTCAGCGGCTATCACTCGGAAATGCAATGTTGTCGTGTCGTTGAATGTTGCTATTATAAGGCTGTCACTGCCCGACACAGATGTTTGCACAGGGGCTTCGGGCGCACAGGCTGTCAAGAAGAGCAACAACGATAGTACGAAAGATGAGAAAATGGCTGATTTACGCATTTTTTAGAAAACTAATTGTAATTGTGTAACAAATTCGCGTGATATTGCACCCACGCGAGGTTTAGTATAAATATATTGTCCCTGCAGGCGACAACGCTGGTGGAACCACCACATGACACCGGCAGTATATGTGTTCAGGCGTGTTACAAAGCCGTTTGAATCGTAGATAGCCTGCTGTTCGGCACGGCTCGTATGGGTGTTCTTGTCGAGATTGTCCCAGTTGAGCATAAGGTCGCAATTCTTGAATACACGATAGAGCATATTCACATAGCCACCACGCGAGTGCACACCGCCATCGTATCCCTGGATATATTCGGCACGCAAGTATAAAGGAGATAATTTTGCCTCGAGACCCACATTCCAGCGATGACGCGCATAATTATAATCCTTGGGGAAGACTCCATAGGGCGAAGGTGCCTGCGCATGTCCCGTACCAGCAAGGAATGAACCCTCGAGAAGAATATTTTTAGCAGGCTTATATTGCAACATACCCGACAAATCCTTCTGGTTGTTGTTCTCCTTGCGGTTCATACCGGGGCCATTGAATACACCAATACTATAATTGAAAAGATGACGTTCGCCGTTGTTCAGAAAATCACCGGTAAGCATCACACCCGCATCACGTGCAACATAATTTCCCATCAGAGGGTCGCTGGCAATTCCCGCAAGGTAGAGGACCGAAGGGTCAAAATTTATAGTACTCAGGTATGTAGGCGAAAGGATACTCTCCAACGTAAAAGGTTGTTTATACTGTCCGACACGCACCTTTGCAAAGGGCGCAAACTCATACTGGGCATAATATTCGTGCATTTCGGACTTCACCACGTCGAACATCATAAAGAAACTCAGACGCTTTGCAATCTGCGCGTCAGCCATAAGAATAACCCGCTGAACATCAAGAGCATTCTTATCGACACCATTGGTACGGCTATAATAGTATAACGACTGAGCATAACCGAAAAGTTTCAATCGGCTGAGCCCGATCTCGAGATTCAAAGAATTGTAAGGGGCACCCGTAGCGTCCTCAGCAGGAACGGTCGAAGGGGCATAAGTGGTACGGCTAAGCGCAAAATCAACATTTTTTGTTATCGGCGCAACATCGCCACTATCATTATTTAAAATATCATTCGCAAGCAAAACATTCATCGGCAATAAAATAGCCAACAAAAGCAGATGTATTTTCTTAATCATTCGTTCTATCCGTATTTTCACAGTACAAAAATAGTGCAAGCCGAGAGGAGAACAAAATAAATTTATTTATTTTTTATCCCAAGGCATAGCCTATTTTATCTAAATATAAGCAACAGAAAAATTTACCGGAGACTAATGATTTGTTTTAAGTTATCAGTCTGTTTTGCTCTTAGTCTATGGTTGCAATAATTTAAGGCAGTAATTTCTATCCCTTCTTTTGCCGGGCAAAAGAAGCAAAAGCCCCGGCACACGGGACGCATCATTGCTATCTGCGAACTTCTGCTGCTCTCGTTTAAAATGTAAGTAAACTTCCATTCACTCGTTTGCAAGAACTTTCGGCTCTGCCTTTGTTCAGAAGTTGCCTTTACGGCAACATTCTTCAGTCGGTGGCGAGCCTTGTCGCTCGAGTCTTTCGTCAGTTTTTCGGGTGCTGCGGAACTCGTTCAGTTATCCGCACTTTGTGCGTATAACTAACACTCAGACAGTCATTGCCTTTGGCGAGCTTTGGCTGCACTCGCTTTGTAACTTGCAAGTAAACTTGCGTTACGCTCGTTTGCACAAACCTTCACACTTAATCCGAAAAACAGACGGCCTCTCGGCTGTGATGCTTACGGTGCCGGTTGAGTTTTAAGTTACCAATGCTATGGATGGAACCGCATAAATACTGCGGATTGAGACACACTTTTATACCCTTTTAAACTTTTACCGGACACCAATTATACAAAATCAGCAGCACTGCGCGCAGTGCTGCTGATTTTGGTGTTTCTTTATATATTGCCTAAAGAGCCAATGCCTTTTTTATCTCGTGGATGATTGCTGAGGTGAAGAGGCTTGCCCCCTCGTGGTTGAGGTGTGTGGAATCCTTGAAGTATTCTCTCTTTTCTATGAACATAGGGCTTGAACCATAGTCCAGTAATGCTGTTCCGTATCTGTTGCACAACTCCTTGATTGGTGCGAATTGTGACATGTCAGTCTCGTAGTATGAGGGTGAAATTGTGAAAATCAATTTAATCTCTTTTTGCTTACATTCTTTTATAAGCCGTTCCAAAAATGCTATTTTCAGACTGTCCGTATGTAAAGGTTCATTTGCCGATGGCTTTTCTGGGATAATCTCCATTGTTCCCTCAAGTGGCATGTAGCCCTTATGCATGTTTTTCCTGCTAAGTATGAAATTGGATGCAATGGATATTATTTTCGAATTGTGGCGGTATAGTTTGGAATGCATTTTTATTGCTTCTTTCTTATCTACGGCATTGAATATCTCCCTAACTCCAGGATGACTATAGTAATCCTTTAGGTGTGAAAGATATTTCAGATTGTCGTTTATCCCGTAATCATAATCAGGCATTATGTCGTATATTATAGCCTTGGGGGTGTAGCGACTGGTCAGCTGTCTGTATCTGCCGTACATGAGAATGGCGCCGTTTGCCTCCGCTCCGCAGTTGTAGCACGAGAAAGGAAGACTATCTTCTATTATTTGCGGCACATAATGATGCAGGGCTCTGGAACTGCCGAATATCAGAATATCCTCGGTGGCATTGTTGGCTATATAGTTCCTATCATGCACTCCTCCGCCTTTCACGTTTTTCTGCATGTATGTCAGCAGGTTACCGATGCTGAAATCTGCAAGCATAATAATAACAATGAACAGCAGTGTCTTATATATGAGTCTCTTCATGGCCAATCAGAAATTAACGTATATGAATTGTGTCGAATCGAATACACCCAGCAAGAGTATCAGTATAACTGTTATTGTATATGATAGCCATCTGACAACCGTGTGGCGGTTGTTGAAGAGGGTAAACGATGAACCTGACTCCTCGAAGCACTCTTTTACAAAGACGATGGAGGCGGCAAAAAGCCCCAGTACAATGCTTTGTGCATTTACGAAGAAACTACCACCAATGTCTGTGAATATTTTCCGGCAAACATCTAATCCCGAATGTATGTCGGGCATACGGAAAAATATCCATGCAAAGTTCACCAGCATGAATGTGATAAGTATCCTTACGGCGCGTACGATGCCCTTGCAGTCATCTTTCTGCATGTTGAGTGCCTTTTCCATAATCTGGAATGCGCCGTGAAGTATTCCCCACAGTATAAATGTCCAGTTGGCGCCGTGCCATATGCCGCTGACAAGGAATGTAAGAAAAATATTCCTGTAACATTTAAGTTTACTGCATCTGCTGCCGCCCAGTGGAATATATACATAATCCTTAAGCCATAGTGACAATGAAATGTGCCAGCGGCGCCAGAATTCGGTGATGCTTGCAGAAAAGTAAGGACGGTTGAAGTTGTTTATAAGGTCAAAGCCCAGCATACGTCCCACTCCTATTGCCATGAGCGAATATCCGGCAAAGTCGCCATATATTTGAAGGGAGTAGAAGATGCTTGCAACCAAGCAAGTCAGTCCGCTGTGCAGCTCGTAACAGCTGTACACAGTGTCTACGTAGACACCAAGCCTGTCGGCCATGACCGTCTTGAGAAAAAATCCCCACAAAAGCCATTTGAGACCCTGTACGGATTTCTCGTAGTCAAATGTGCGTTCTGTCTTTATCTGTGGCAATAGCGACTGTGCCTTGCTTATAGGACCAGACATTATTTGCGGGAAGAAAGATACGAACAGCATGTAGTCGGCAAGGTTGTGTTCTGCCTTTATCTTGCGGTAATAGACGTCCCACAGGTATCCTACTGCCTGGAATGTAAAGAAGGACAATCCCAATGGTATTGCCCAGTTGAGTCCTTGCAACCCCAGGGTAATGCCGCAATGAGCGAAAAGTTCCTTGAAACTTCCTATTATAAAATCGTAATATTTGAAAACTATCAACGGCAACAGGGTGAGTGTAGCTGCCGAGTAGATGATGTATCTCTTTTTTCCGTATGCCTCCTGTTTTTCAATGATGATGGCCGAAAGGTATGTGCATAGTGTCACTCCCAACAATATCAGTGTATATGCGGGGTTCCACTGGGCATATAGCAGATAGGAAATTGCCAGCAATATGTAGTTGCTCGCTTTTGGTATTCTTTTCTTATTTAATAGACGGCTGCATCCGTAATATGTGATAAGTATGAGCGGAAACAGCCACAAAAACTGAAAGGAATTGAATATCATTGCTGTAATGAGTTGCTTTGGGTAATGTCCGTAATTGTGCGTACAATATTTACCATTCTATTGGTTTTTTGCCATGCTTGACAAGATAGTCGTTAGTCAGTGTAAAGTGATGATTGCCAAAGAATCCTGCGTGTGCCGACAAAGGAGAGGGGTGGGGCGATGAAAGCACCAGATGGCGGTTGCGGTCGATGAACGCGCCCTTGCGCTGTGCATAACTTCCCCACAGAATAAATACCAGATTGCTCCTTTTTTCGGCAAGTATTCGTATGGCTGCATCGGTGAACTCCTCCCATCCTCTGCGTTGATGCGAACCTGCGTTTCCGGCGCGTACGGTAAGTGTTGCGTTCAGCAGCAGCACTCCCTGTTCGCTCCATCGTGTGAGGTCGCCGTCGGTGGGCATGGGACGTCCTGTGTCTGCTGCAATCTCTTTGAATATGTTTACGAGTGATGGTGGCATTTTAATTCCTTTGTTTACCGAAAAACAGAGACCATTGGCTTGTCCGGCACCGTGGTAGGGGTCTTGCCCGATGATTACAACCTTCACCTTGTCGAACGGGCAGTGGTCAAAGGCGTTGAAGATAAGACGAGCCGGTGGGTATACGGTTGTTGTGGCATACTCACCTCGCACAAAGGTGGTAAGCTCTTCGAAATATCTCTTTTCGAATTCCTCGGCAAGTTCCCTTTTCCAGCTCTCGTCTATCCTTACGTCCATTATTTTCTTTAAATAAGGTGTATGCCTATTTTCTTGCACTCCTCGCGCATCTCCTGGGGCCAGATACTTGCCTGAATTTCACCGATGTGCGCCTTTTGCAGTAGCAACATACACAGACGTGACTGTCCCAAACCTCCACCTATTGACAGAGGCAGGCTGCCTTCCAGCAGACGACGGTGGAAGTAGAGCTCTTTTCTCTCCTCTTTACCCGAAATTGCAAGCTGGTGTTCCAATGCAGCCTTATCTACACGTATGCCCATAGACGACAGCTCTATGCCACAGCCAAGTACGTGCGACCAGATGAAAAGGTCGCCGTTCAGTCCGTAGAAGCCATCCTCGTTGGGTGTGCTGTAATCGTCGTAGTCCGGGGCGCGGTTGTCATGCTTTGTACCATTGCTCAATTCACCACCTATGCCAATGATAAACACAGCCTTGTACTTCTTGGTGATGGCATTTTCACGCTCTTTGGGAGTCATGTTGGGGTATTTGCGCATCAACTCTTCGGAGTGTATGAAATGTATCTTTTTGGGAAGCATCGGCTTTAATTTGGGATAATATTCGCAGAGTGTGTACTCAGTGCGTACTATTGCCGAATAGATGTCCTCTACAATCTTGCGAAGGAATGTGACATTGCGCTCCTCTGCCGAAACCACACGTTCCCAGTCCCACTGGTCAACATACAGCGAGTGAAGGTTGTCAAGTTCCTCGTCAGCGCGTATCGCGTTCATGTCAGTATAAATTCCATGTCCGTGCTTAATCTGATAGTCAGCGAGAGTAACACGTTTCCATTTTGCAAGTGAGTGAACAACCTCTGCCACAGCTCCGTTCATATCCTTTATAGGGAAATTTACCGCATTTTCTACACCGTTGAGATCGTCGTTGAGTCCTGTGCCTCTCAACACGAACAATGGGGCAGTAACTCGTCTGAGCGACAACGTGGACGACAGGTTATTCTGGAAAGTCTCTTTAATCTGTTTGATTGCAAGTTCCGTCTGTTTCAAATCCAATAACGGCTTATATGCTTTGGGTAAATCAAATATCTTCATAGTTTTTGTTTGTCTGCTTTGTTTTATCGTTACAAAGATAGTGCAAGCCGAGAGCAATACAAAAAAAGCTGGCTTTTTTTTATTGCC
>CAJGDX010000049.1 GCA_904502185.1 uncultured Bacteroidaceae bacterium
CCAACATTGTGAACGACCGAGGCATCCACATCTGCAAGTCGATTCTTGCATGGCAGAAGTGGGGTAACGGCGAGACACCCGCAAGCAGCGGCAAGAAGGGCGACCACCTTATCGGCGACTACTATGTAGCCTTCGACAAGCACTACAAGGCCGAAATAAGCGAGGCTATGGCAGCCGGCGCGACAAAGGAGGAGGCCGAGGCTGCATCACCCCTGATGGCAGAAGCACGTGAGATGCTCGTAAAATGGGAGCAGGGCGACGAAGAGGTACGCAACCTGTGGAAGACCATGAACGGATGGGTGTACGAAGGCTTCGACGAGACATACAAGACCCTTGGCGTAAGCTTCGACAAGATATACTACGAATCGGACACCTACCTTGTGGGCAAGGAGACTGTACTCGTAGGACTGGAGAAGGGAATTTTCTACCGCCGCGAGGATGGCTCGGTGTGGGCAGACCTGACAAAGGACGGCCTTGACGAGAAGCTGCTCCTGCGCAGCGACGGCACTTCGGTGTACATGACACAGGACATCGGTACAGCGCAGCTGCGTTTCCGCGACTACCCCATCGACAAGATGGTCTACGTGGTGGGCAACGAGCAGAACTACCACTTCCAGGTACTCTCGCTGCTGCTCGATAAGCTGGGCTTCTCATGGGGCAAGGGACTTGTACACTTCTCATACGGAATGGTGGAACTCCCCGAGGGCAAGATGAAGAGCCGCGAAGGAACAGTTGTCGATGCCGACGACCTGATGCAGGAGATGTTCGACACAGCACGCGAAACTTCCATGGAGCTTGGCGGCAAACTGAACGACCTGAGCCCCGAGGAGGCTGACGCAACAATACGCACCATCGGCCTTGGAGCTCTCAAGTACTTCATGCTGAAGGTTGACGCACGCAAGAACATGCTCTTCAACCCCAAAGAGTCTATCGACTTCAACGGAAACACAGGTCCCTTCATACAGTACACATACGCACGCACACGCTCCATCGAGCGCAAGGCACAGGAGAGCGGCGTTGCAGTGGACGGCGTTGCAGCACCTGCTGCCATCAGCGACAAGGAGCGTTCAATCATACGCCAGCTCTACGACTTTACAGCAGTTGTGCGCCAGGCAGGTACCGACTATTCACCCTCGGGCATTGCCAACTACGCATACGAGCTTGCTAAAGAGTACAACCAGTTCTACCACGACTTCAGCATTCTGCGCGAAGAGGATGAGACTGTAAAGGCATTCCGCATACAGCTCAAACGCAACGTAGGCAAGGTCATCAAGACTGCTATGAACCTGTTGGGAATCGACGTTCCCGAAAGGATGTAATATGGGCAAAAAACGATACTATGTCGTTTGGAACGGACTCGTCCCGGGTATATACGATACCTGGGACGAGTGCCAAACGCAGATAAAGGGCGTAAAGCAGGCACTCTACAAATCCTTCGCCACACGCGACGAAGCCGAACGTGCCTACAATGGTTCGCCCTACCAATATATCTTTGCCGAGAAGAAGGAGAACAAGACTCCTGCCGAGATTCCATCCACTGTACACCGCAATGCACTTGCAGTGGACGCTGCATGCAGCGGCAACCCCGGACAGATGGAGTACCGTGGAGTGTACCTTGCCACCGGCGAAGAGATTTTTCACTTCGGCCCCATTATGGGCACAAACAACATCGGCGAATTTCTGGCAATAGTCCACGCCCTTGCACTGCTGAAAAAACAGCAGAGCCGCATACCCATCTATTCGGACAGCCGCAACGCACTCCTGTGGATAAAACAGAAAAAGTGCAAGACCAAACTGGAGCGCATGGCCGACACCGCAGAGGTATTCGAAATGATAGAGAGAGCCGAAAAATGGCTGCAAAGCAATTCGTACGACAACACCCTGATAAAATGGGAAACATCGCAGTGGGGTGAGATTCCGGCTGACTTCGGCAGAAAATAGATTATAAATCCATGAAACAGAGATTACTTTTCATCCTGCGCTACTATGTAACGCTGCTCGCATTGTTCGTACCGGCAAAACTGCTGTTCATGGCAGTAAACAGCGACAAGGGCTACACACTGACAGACTACTTGAACGTTGCGTGGCAAGGTCTGCAACTGGATGTTGCCATAGCCGGTTATCTGACTGCGCTGCCGCTGTTGCTGTGCATTGTGAGCATATTTGTAAAGTTGCCCATAAGAAAGATTGTGCAACCCTACAATGTAATTGCAGCAATAGCCATAGCGCTTGCCTTCATAGCCGATGCAAGCCTCTACCCCTTCTGGGGATTCAAGCTCGACAGCACTTTCCTGCTATACATCGACTCGCCCGAAAATGCCTTTGCCAGCGTCAGCATAGGTTATCTGCTGATTCGCTTCGCAATGACAGTGGCTGCAGTAACCCTCGTATCGCTGCTGTTCTATCGCATAACCCCCGAAAAATTCATTCCCGGTAAAGGCAAGATAGCAGCCACAGTGACACACATTTTCATCGGCGGATTGATATTTCTGGGCATACGAGGCGGACTCAGCGAATCGACAAACAACGTGGGACGTGTATATTTCAGCGACGAGCAGTTCCTGAACCATTCGGCCGTAAACCCCATATTCAGTTTCCTGTACTCGCTTGGCAAAATGCAGGACTACAGCGAGGCATACAACTACTTCGACGAAGCAGAGCGCAGCGCACTCTTCGACAGCCTCTACGCCACCGACAGCCAGATAACAGATACACTGCTGAACAATACCCGTCCCAACATCATGACCATAATATTTGAGGGGATGAGTGCAGTGTTTGTAGATGCGATGGGTGGTGCAAGACCGGTAGCCACCAACTTCTCGGCGCTGTGCGACGAGGGCGTACTGTTCACCAACTGCTACGCAAACAGTTTCCGCACCGACAGAGGCCTTGTGTGCCTGCTCAGCGGATACCCGTCGTTCCCACAGATATCTGTGATGAAGTCGCCCGTAAAGAGCCAGAGCCTGCCTGCCATTGCCGGTTCACTGGCGGCAGCCGGATACGACAACACATTCTTCTATGGTGGCGACATAAACTTCACAAACATGAAGAGCTACCTTTTCTCGGGCGGTTACAACAAACTGTATGCCGACAGCGATTTTCCGCTTGCAGCGCAAAAGACCCACCGTTGGGGAGTAAACGACCACATTCTGTTCGACAGTCTGTATAACCTTGTAGGCAGACAGCCACAGGAGAAGCCGTGGCACATCACCTGCCTTACACTGAGCAGCCACGAGCCATGGACAGTCCCCCACAACAGCATCCCCGACGATGAGATTGCCAATGCCTTTGCATACACAGATTCATGCTTCGGACAGTTCATCGACAAGATAAAGCAAAGCCCCTTGTGGGAGAATCTGCTGATAGTGTGCGTACCCGACCACGCGGTTGTCCGCTACCCACGCGGAACCGAGCAGACCGACCGCAGCCGCAACCGCATACCCCTGTTGCTGCTGGGTGGAGCGGTGAAAAAGCCCGGACAGATAGAAACCATCTGCAACCAGACAGACATTGCAGCCACACTGCTGGCGCAGTTGCAGTTGCCGACGGATGAGTACAGATTCAGCAGAAACGTTCTGAGCCCTTCATATAAATATCCGTTTGCCTACCATTCGTACAACAACGGAATATCGTTTATCGACTCGACTGGATTCTCGGTTCTCGACCTCGACTCGAAGAGCATACTTAAAGAGGAGCCTGCCGACAACGACCACAAACGACTCAACAGGGCAAAGGCCATACTGCAAAGCACATACAACGATTATAAAGGTCGCTGACAGAATTGAAACATATAAAGTAGCCGAGTCAAAAACATTTGGCTCGGCTACAATTATATTATATGGGGCTGTTTAACGGCTTTTATTTTCTTAAATTCTGTTGATTAAGGGTAAATACTACCTAAAATACAAGAGTAAACGTCAAATAATGGTAATTTATTCCTCTATGAACTGAATAAAAAAATTACGGGATTCTCTTCAAAGAAAATCCCGTAATTAGATTCAAATATATCGATACCGATTATCGATAATTTATATCGGCCAGACGTTACTTATTATATGCTAAACTCTTACTTCATAAACGCAAAAAGTTATTCAGCCAGTTTCTTGGAAATGGAATTAAGCATAGCCGCAACCTCTTCCATCATCGAATGCCAGGGAAGATTAGTATCGGTAAGACGCAGTGTCGCCATCTTTTCGAGCTTCTCCTCGAGCGGTGCAAGCACATCGCTTCTGTCGCCGTACTTAGCACGCAAAATCTTTATCTTCTCGTAGGCCTCGATGCCATCTCTGAGACGCTCGAAACGCATTGTGGTGCGTGCATAGGGATATACCTGATATGTGTCGCCCGATGCCATGGTTCTGAAGCGTGAGTCGTACTCGGGACGTGCCGGCCACGAATTGTATGCCCAGCGCAACTGACCGTCGTAGTCCTTGGAAATGGCATGCCAGCTGAGAAGTTCCGACTCCCAGGGCTGTGAATAGGTGAAGCTGTTGGGGAAATATGTGCTGCAGCACACATAGAATGTGGTCACATAACCCTTGGCGCGACGCTCGTTTATCTCTTCACGGGTGAGGAATCCCTGACGCTGTGCCACACAGCAGTCCCTTACATTGGGGATGCGGCGGAACGACGCCTTGTTGTCAGCCATTGCAAAACCAAGTTCGGGGGCATGCTTCTTGATGAGGTTCACCACAATCTCCATCTCCTCGGGCGAACGTTCGTCGGTGGCGATGTTGGTTATCTCAAGCCATCCTTTCGCTCTCAGGTGCTTGACGAAGTCCTTAAGGAAGGCACTCCACATCTCTTCGTAGCGGTCGCTCTTGGGATTTACCGAAGAGACCTTGAAACCGTTGTTCTCGTACCAGTTGAGACGGTTGCCCCAGGGAAGCATAGAGTAGCAGTTTATCTGTTTCTTGATACCCAGCTCCATCATCATCTCCACGTAGCGGTCGAACACTGTATAGTCGAAGCTCCAGTTGCCCTGCTTGTCCTTTGTCCATATAATCATATCCTCGTAGTCGTCGAAGGTCTGCGAACCCCAAGGGTCGCGGTTCAGTGTGGTGGTGATGACCTTCTGTCCTGCTTCGGCAAGGAGTTTCATCTGCTGTTTGAGAGCTTCGAAATGCTCGTCGCTCCACATTTCGAGGTTGAGGGCGCGTGCCACTGCCGACGGGTGCTGCCACAGGTCGAGGTGGTAGCTCCACTGCTCATATCCGGGAAGTGTCTGGTCTATGACCTCTACTTCGAGCGGAAGAACTGCCTTGCCGGCTCCTTTGCCGGTAACAACTATCTCCGAGGTGTATCTGCCGGGCTTAGCATCGCTCGGAATGTCTATCGTAACCCAGACGGGGCGTACGGTCTGCGGCTCCATATTGAAAACCTCGAGTGTATCTATCATGTCGGGGGCAAGGATAGGCTTGTGCTTGGGACCTCTTTCGCAACGGCAGTCGTAACCACCCTCGTCGGCTATGGTGTATCTTACGAAGCGTGCCTTTGCAATGTCGGCAGACATCTTAGCATCGGCTGAAACAAAATCCTTGACCTTGCATTTTATGCCATCAACGCCATTGCCGCTCCACAGCAGCAACTGTGCCGAAACGCGTTCGCCTTTCCAGCCTTCGAGCAGGCGCACTGTGACACCGCTCTTTGCAGGCACTTCGCTGCGCGAATAGAGCGAGTCGGCAGATACCCATTGTGCCTCCATCTTCTTAGCCTCTTTCCATGCGGCTTTGCTTCTCTCCGAGACCTTTACAGGGTCTTTCGCCTCTTTATATGTGACGAGCTGCTGTGCGTTGACCATTGCTGCAGATGCAAGCAGCATGGTGCATATAAAAACAAATCTTTTTCTCATATCATTGTATTTAATTATCATTCGAATACGCAAATGTAATGATATTTTTTTCATTCCCTAAAGAACCTGAACAAAAAAAGATGAGGGTGTGTCGAAATGCAAAACTTCGGCACACCCTCTTTAGCTGGGTAAGAATGTGTAAAATGCAAGGCGCTGAAATTAAGGATGAAGGGAGTGTACGGACACCAATAATTCTGCTTATATTTTGAGCTTCTCCGTATTAAAGAGCGACAGCATATCAAGTCACTTATTTTCAATGGTTTTACAAAAAGAGAGAATTTCAAAGAATACATCTAATCACCACGCCAAACGCTATAAATCCCTGCAACCGGTATCAGTTGCAGGGATTTATAGTTTATAAGTTAACGTGAATTCGAAATAAAAACATATAATCAAATAACATTCCCATCTTTATCGATATACATACATTTATCACCCAAATATACCATCGCTTTACCTTCGAAAAATGATGAGGCATCATCATATACCATAGGAACAACCAATTCACCTTTTACATTTATAAAGCCAAATTTTGACCCTTTAAAACCAAAGCCTTCACTCGATTTTCCATCGCTCACCCAAGCCAATCCCTCACTAAAATCACCCACATCGTTATACCTATCATGTTGAACGATCTCATTGCCATTGATATCAACAAATCCCCACCTATTGTTTAACAAGCCACCTGATGGCGCACTAACAGCAGCCATGCCCCAATAAAATGGTCGACAATACATATATTTTGGTTCTATTACAACATCGCCATCAGCATTGGCAAATCCTTGTTTGTCGTCAAACTCTATTACAGATAAAACTTTATCTTCATTGTTTTGAGACGGAATTACATCATGCCTGCATATATGTTCAACAGATAATAATTGCCATGAATTGCCATCATAAACTTCAGCGGCATTGTTTTTAATGCGTAAAGCATGGTTATATATGCATGGAATAACGACTTCTCCATCGTGATTTATATACCCCCATAGATTATTGTGCTCGACAAGGATGAGTGGTTCACAAAGAAATACAGATTTTCGCTCTTTCATTCCTCTTAATATTTCGGGAGTACCATCGTAAAGCATTGCCAATGCCTCATATGCGTCACGATAATCTTCATCCTTATAACTACCGCCTGCATCATCACGATAAGCCACATCGCACATACGTAACCACTTCTCTATTGTCAAAACTGCATCATGAATTAATCCTTGGTTTTGTTGTAGTTTAAGCAATTGATTATATATAGGACGTAAATACCCAAGATCGGCATAGTAACAATAAAAATAATTGTATTTATGCTCAATATGATAACGGCATGCAATCTCAAACCTTTTCTCTAAATGTTTAAGCAGTCTCTGCTCCAATCCATTTCTACGATATACATCTTCTATTTCATAGAACAATAGTAGTTGTGCATCACCATCAATATGATGGTAATAACTTTGCCATAAAGCATCACGGACAGTTTCCAACATACTCACTTGTTTATCCTTATACCCATTTTCGCCATAACACTTGCTAAGTGAAATGAAGATATTTATATAATTTTCGCTTATTGCAAAATTATTAGGAATATCATATATTGGTCTTGATAATATAGTTAAATTTTTTTCTATCAATTCATCAACAATCCCATTGTTGCCACGCTCACTGTATAATTTTATAACATAGAGTAATTTTTCGGAATAACTATTAAAAATCTCTTCATCGAACTCAGAGACATCGAGTTTGCGGATATTCAACAACACGAACTGTTCCAAGGCTGCGCACAATACTTCCGGATCTTCGACAACAACATCATCCAACACGGCATCAGTGTTCTCTTCGGCAACCTCTTGCAAACAGTTATTATCATAAAAAGTATCCAAGTCTTCAATATTACCTATTGATATTGAAGCAACATCGGGTTCTTCATAAGTGCTGTCGTAATATGATTTTTCATCAGTTTGACCAACCTGCACATTGGGTTCATATTTTATATGATACATTTCGAGAAGAAGCGTTTGTGGAAATTCCTCACCATCGTGACGTTCAACATAGGCTTCAATCAAATCTCTTGCAATAGAATCGAATTTATTCATAAATCTTGAATTTACGTCATAAAATTCTTTTGAATCAACCCAAGTGAGTATATTCATATAATTTGTGTGCATACGCGATGAAAGCCTCTGCAACTCGGCAAGAGTAATCGCAAAGTTTAATCTGCCAAAAGAAGAGGTAAAGCAGCTGTAAACATCAAGTACGTTATACAAAGAAAAATCAGCTTCGTTCACAAACCATTCCAATTCATCTATTACACGACTAAAAGATTCGTAATATTCGGGAATCAACGCTTCATCTCTGCGACATCTACGCGACAAAGCACTGTTATACAATACCCAACGACGATAGAATGTGTCAAAATCAATATTTCTTATTGCCTTATCGTATTTTTCTTTGTTTCGGAAATATACTTCACGTATTTTGGTAAACATTGCCTTATACTCCTGAAACATATCATTAAAATCTACGTAATCAAAATATACCTCATGGGCAACCAGAAAATTTGCTAACATTTTACCGTCGCCATTATACACATCGGCATCGGTAAAAAACTTAAAAAACAGAGGGTATATTTGCAACAACAGATTATTTTTGCGCTCGGGTTCTTCTATATAGTAATCTATTTCACTCAATAGAGTTTCCACCCAATAAATGCTATCGTCAAATCGGGAACAAGAATAATACAGCGACATATAACCTTCCAAAAATGCAAGAGTCATTTCTTCATAGTGCAACAACAAAGTAAACATAGATTTTGCAATCTTGGTTGTATAATTGCTGTAATTATAATTTAATTTCTCTAAATAATAATATAAATCTTGGTAAGCACCGTGGGCTACTGTCTGAAAAACAAATTCATCGATGTTGCCATTGCCTTTATTGACCTCATCTACCAATAGACCCATCAGTCTCTCAGTCAATGTTACAATATATTCACTATCACAGCATCGCATCTGCTGTTTGAAAATGGCGTGCGTAAATACCCATCTATTATCAAGACCATTATTGGAGATAATCCCTTTGAGCCAATATCTAAGACTGGCAAATTCCAAATGATTCCATTTATCACCAAGAAGTTTTTCGAGTTGTAGTTCCGTCAACCCATACTCCGATATTGCGATATAAGACATCACCTCTTTTGTTAGTTCCGGGGAAAAATATCTACAAGAAACAGAAACAAAGTGATTGAACAGCGACTCTGGTGTGGGAGGCATCTGTTCGATAACATTTTTCAAATAGTTGTCTATTTTATTGTCCTCGCCATCAAGCATACAATTGTGTATTTGCCTGAAATCATCTGAA
Organism: uncultured Bacteroidaceae bacterium; assembly: GCA_904502185.1. GTDB lineage: Bacteria > Bacteroidota > Bacteroidia > Bacteroidales > Bacteroidaceae > HGM04593. The sequence goes on from CAJGDX010000049.1 coordinate 9,200, forward strand.
CCAAACTCTGATAATATGGTGAGAGCGACTTTTAACCATAGTGGAGAGGTATGACTGGGCTTCCCATTCTCATCGGTTATATTCAGCAGCCTGTCAACATTTGCTTGCGAAAGTTCTTTATACTGAGACGTAAGAACACTATTTACCAACAACAGAGCATCTTCGCGACTAAAATTATCAATATCAATTAATTCATACTTGGAATTCTGCTTTACTATATCCTCGGCATATCCGGGTAATGTAGTACAAACAAAAGGAACATTGGCGGGAATGAAATCCCACTTGCTTAACAATTTATCATTTACAAAACTATCCAATGAGTCAATAAGTATAATAGGATGATAGCCTTTTATCTGAGAAATTGCACACAAATCCCTAAAATCATCTTTATTATATTGGTGTGAAACATCATCGGGGTTGTCACCTAGCGCCACTTTAAGTTGTCTGCACCAATTATCTAACATTGTATGAATTGATTTTGATTTTGGAGTAATACCGGCAGCATGCGCCAACAGCAGCAACGAGCCTTCACCAATAACATTGTTAAGCGATTTATACAATGCGCTAAACAAATAACTCTTACCACATCCAGAAGTTCCACAAAGAAACAATCCTCTCTTGTTGTTCAATAATGCAGAAAGGTTGGAACCACCAAGAAGGAAATCACGCAAATCGGCAATAAGTTGCTTGCGGCCTACAAAATCACGAACATTGTAGGATATAAAATTATCCAACGCCTTTATTTCACTATTTACTGTACCATAACTATCATCTGCATTGGTATCTGCCGTCTCCACATCGGCCTTTATATCGTTTAGTATAGCATTGTATAATCTTTCACCAAATTCGTTCAATTTTTCAAAACTACCGGTATGGGTATTCCATTTTGCTGTGTATTCTATTACCTCACAATCAACTTTTTTATCATCGACTAAATCATATATTTTTTTTCTTAGTTTTTCAAGTTTATCAGCCGCCAGAGCATTATCATCGGAAAATTGTGCAAACTCTTCATTGTTCATTCCTTTATAAGAATCCATACTGCGCAAACAAAAGAAACTATGCTTTACAAATTCTTCTAAACCCAGTACGCCAAAGATAATCTCTAATTCCGTAACACTTTTCTCTTCATTTATATCTTTAAATATAGTTCTATCACATTTATCAAGGTGCTGAATTGTTTCATTCATCCTTTCGTAAGATGGTATCCAACCATACCTATTGCCTAATAAACCTACAAAATAGGGACGTGTATGCTTTATTGCATCTAAGCATACATGTAGAACTTTTGCTTCACGGGCACTTTCATCCATATTGCGTGTATCAACTCCCCACCTCAAATCCACAGTTTGCACAGTTACACGATATTGCTCAAGTTCGTCATTCAAACGTGGCACTATATACTTACGTATATAATCGCGTTCAGCTTGCATGTCATTAAATGTACTGCTGATAAATATGCTTATAGTTTTCCATTTCATAGCTATAGGTTTTATAAAAATACAATCGCAAGTTAATCATTTTTTCTCATTTATACCTACAAAAAATGCGCCTGCAGAGAATGTAGGCGCATTTTTTAGTTGATTAAGAGCTGTTTACTTTATTCCTAAATCTTCAATCTCCCAGTTGTCGCTGCGGAAAGAGGGAAGAGGAAGACCGAGCAGTGTCTTTACGTTAGCCTCGAACGAGTAGTTCTGATAAGCATAGCGCACTGCAACGGGTTCGGGAACTGAGTCTGACCACACTTCGATGGTGTTCTTGCACCACATGTGGTTAGCCTTTGCAGGGTAGAACTTCTTGTCGGCACCGGCAACCTCGAAGCCTTTGGCAGCCTCGCGGGCGTTGAAGCAATCCTGCTGTGTGGGGTCGGCAACGTCGAAGTTGTATGCACGTGTCATATTGGCAAAGCTGAGTTCCAGTTTGTTACCCTTCTTCTCGAAAGATTTGAACCGGGGAGATTTTGCGGGCAAACCCTCGACGCCATAGTCGTTGGTGAGTGCAAGGTTGGCAAGACGCTCTCCTACCTTGTCTTTTGCTGCGGGGTGAATGAGTCCGTAGTCGCCAATGTCGGTTGTGCAGACAATGTCGCAGTTCTCAACCTGGTCGGCAATCTTCCACTGTTCGTCGACAAAGACAGCTGTTCCACGCAGTTTGTGACCTTCGTAGCAGTAGGGTGCAATCTGTGTGAAGTAGAAAGGCATATTGTCGTTGCCCCAGTCCTTGCGCCATGCTTTAATCATTGCCGTCTGCAATTTTGCATAGTCGAACCAGTTGTAACGGTTGGCGCAGCCCTGGTACCAGATAAATCCTTTGGCTGTGAATTTGTTGATGGGGCTTATCATTCCGTTGTAAAGCACATTGTTGGTGTTGGGGCCACGATATTTCTTGTCAAAGTCGACATTACGACCCTCTACGCCATCGAGAGACTCTTTGCTCATCCATGCCTCGATACGTGTACCTCCCCAGTTGGCTGTGATAAGACCTACGGGTACATTCAGCATCTTCTGAAGCTGCTTGCCAAAGAAGTAGGCTGCTGCACTGAAGGTACGCACTGTCATGGGAGAAGACTCGCGCCATGTTGTGTCGCAATCCTCAACAGGGGTAGCTGAAGTGCAACGGGGAACGGTGAACATACGGATTTCGGAATATTTGTAGGCCTCTTTAATATGGTCCATTGCTCCGTCAACGGGCTGATACATGTATCCGCCTACGGGCATTTCCATGTTAGACTGGCCGCTGCATACCCACACCTCGCCCAGGAGGATGTTTGTAAGTTCTGTCTTTTCGCCATCGTCGAAAGTGAGTGTGTAGGGGCCGCCTGCATCCACAGTGGGGATTGTAGTTGCCCATTTGCCATCCTTATCGGCCTTTACTCTGAATTTCTCATTTGTCCACGATGCTGTGATTTTCACATTTTTGTTAGCATCGGCTGTTCCCCACAGATTGACATTGGTATTGCGCTGCAACACCATATTGCTGCCGATTACCGAGGGAAGAGTCACCTTTGCCTGCGCCGCGCCAAATACGCAGGCGAGCATTGCTGCAAGTATTGATAATTTTTTCATGACTTTTTACCTTGTTGATTATTTTAATTCTTCGTTTTTGATCTCCCACTGGTCGCTGCGGAACGAGGGCAATGCCTGACCCAACTGTGTGCGCACGTTTGCATCGTACGAGTAGTTGCAGTATGCGTAACGAACAGCTACGGGATTGGGAACTGAGTCCGACCACACCTCTATGATGTTGGTCCACCAACGGTGATTGCCCTTTGCAGGGTAGAACTTGCCATCCTCGCCGGCAACCTCGAAGCCTTTGGCCTGTTCGCGGCCATAGAAGCAGCTTGACATTCTGTAGTCGAGGGGGTCTGTGGTGTAGGGAGGTGCAATATTCTTGAAGTGAAGTTCGAGCTTATTCTCTTTTACAATGAAGTAGTCGAAACGGGGAGCCTTTGAGGGCAAGCCTTTGATGCCATAGTCGTTGTCGAGCGCAAGCATGGCAAGACGCCAAGCCACTCTCTTTTTCTTCAACGGGTGTATGTGGCTGTAGTCGCCTGCATCCTGCGTGGTTGCAACATCGCAGTATTCAATTTCGTCGGCTGCCTTCCACTGCTGGTCGATAAAGAGTGCGTTGAGGCGCTTTTTGGGACCTTCGTAGCAGTAGGGTGCAATCTGTGTGATGTAGAAGGGCATCTTGTCGTTACCCCAGATTTTGCGCCACAATGCAACTTGTGCTTTCTGAAGTTTTGCATAGTCGTACCAGTTGGGGCGGTTAGACTCGCCCTGATACCAGATGAAGCCCTTGGCTGTGAAGTTGCAGATGGGGCGTATCATTCCGTTGTAGAGCGCAGCGTGTGCATTCTCGTTCTTGCGGCGTGAGTCAAAGGCTGCATTGCGTCCTTCGATTGCTGTGATGCTCTCTTTGCTCATCCATGCCTCGATGATGGTACCGCCCCAGTTGGCTGTTACAATACCTACGGGCACGTCGAGCATTTTGTTGAGTTCCTTTGCAAAGAGATAGGCAATGGCACTGTATGTGCGCACTGTCATGGGGTTTGAGGTGCGCCAGATGGTGTCGCAGTCCTCTTTAGGGGTATCGGAAATGCAACGGGGAACGGTGAACATACGGATGTTGGGATATTCGTATGCCTCGGCTATGTCTGACTCAACTCCGTCGATGGGCTGGTACATGTATCCGCCTACGGGCATCTCCATATTGGACTGTCCGCTTGCTATCCACACCTCGCCCAGGAGGATGTTTGTAAGTTCAGTCTTTTCGCCGTCGTCAAAAGTCATTGTGTAGGGGCCACCTGCATCGGTTGTGGGGATGGTGGTTGCCCACTTGCCATCCTTGTCGGCCTTCACGCTGAATTTCTCCTTTGTCCACGATGCTGTGATCGTCACTTTTTTGTTTGCCTCGGCTGTTCCCCACAGATTGACGTTGGTGTTGCGCTGAAGCACCATGTCGCTGCCGAGGATAGAGGGCAAAAGGACTTTAGCCTGCGCTGCAGGCAGCAGGCAGGCTAAAGCTATTAAAAGAAATGATATTCTTTTCATTATTTCGGAAGTATTATTCAATTACTACGTTGTCGCAGTGTTTGATGACGAAGGGATTCTTCTCCTCACGTGCATAAACATAATCGGTGCTCTCCTCAATCTTGTTGTTGCGGTAAGTGATACCATCGAAGCAACAGAGGTAGAGGATACGGGGGTCGAATGTGCGGAAGGTGTTGCCCTCAACCACGATGTTCTTGTGGTAACGGCTCTTCTCCTGCTCGCTGATGCGGCTGTTGTATGCAATGTGTGCGTCGCCCCATGTCTTGCAACCGTAGAGACAGTTGTCGAATACGTTGTTGCGTACCTGCACGTTGCGTACACCTGACTGCTCGTACCAGTAGCTGCCATCACCCTCGAAGAGGATTGAAGAACCGGGGACGTGGAAGTAGTTGTCTTCGATGATAACCTCGCCGCGTGAACCGATGAGAAGACCACGTGCGCGGTTGTTTGCAAAGTGACAGCCCTTGATGAGTACATCGGGGTACTGATCCTCGCAAGCGATGGGGTCTTTTATCTGAAGCTCCTCGGGAAGTGCCTCGGTGAAGGTAATCTCGGCAAGCTCGCTGTTGATCTTTCTAACTGATTTTACGGTACGGTAAGCGTATGTCATCATGGTCTTGTGGTTGGCAATCTCCATGTTCATGCCGGGACGAACGAAGTCCTTGCCGTAGTTGTACCATACGAGGATAGTGTTCTCGTTTACCTTCTCGCGTGTCATTGCGTACCAGCCGTGGATGTTTGTAGCATCGTCCTTCTGGTTTGTGAACTTACAGTTAATCATGCGAAGGTAACCGCCGCAGTTGATGAAGTGTGTAGCATCGGCTGTTGCACTGATGATGCGATCGCTGCCGGGAGTGGGAACAACCTGTACGTTGTTGAGCTCGATGTCTCTAACGCGCTGAACGATGAAGCCCATACCACCGCAGTGATATACGTTTACGTTATTGATGAGAACTGTGTTACACTCGTCGAATGTGAATCCGGGGTTTGAACGGCTTGCTGCACCGAATGCCATGATGTTGC
>CAJGDX010000050.1 GCA_904502185.1 uncultured Bacteroidaceae bacterium
GGCCCATTGAACCACATGCCATTCCTGCGGGAGTCTTTGCAGGACCAGCATAGTAGATGGGGTGATTCTTGATGTATTCGGGAAGACCTTCGCCACGGTCGATGCGCTCTTTCAGTTTGGCGTGTGCAATGTCACGACCTACGATGATGGTACCGTTGAGTGAAAGACGTGTAGCTACGGGGTACTGTGACAACTGCTTGCACACTTCGCTCATGGGACGGTTGAGGTCTACGCGTACAACCTCGCCCTCGTTGGCGTTGCGCAATTCCTCGGGAATGAGGGTTGCAGGCTGGTCGTCGAGTTTCTCAATCCAGATACCATCCTTGTTAATTTTCGCCGTGATGTTGCGGTCGGCCGAGCAGCTTACGCCCATACCTACGGGGCAGCTTGCACCGTGACGGGGCAGACGAACCACGCGAACGTCGTGAGCAAGATACTTGCCACCGAACTGAGCGCCGAGACCTATGTGGTGAGCCTCGTCGAGCAACTGCTTTTCGAGTTCGATGTCGCGGAATGCACGACCTGTTTCGTCGCCTGTTGTGGGAAGATTATCGTAGAAGTGTGTAGAAGCGAGTTTAACGGTGAGAAGGTTCTTCTCGGCCGATGTACCACCGATTACAAATGCAATGTGATAGGGAGGACACGCAGCTGTACCGAGGCTCTTCATCTTGTCTACGAGGAAGGGGATGAGTGTTGCAGGGTTGAGCAGCGCCTTAGTCTCCTGGTAGAGGTAGGTCTTGTTTGCCGAGCCACCACCCTTTGTCACCATAAGGAATTTGTACTCCATTCCTTCGGTTGCCTCGATGTCGATCTGAGCAGGAAGGTTGCATTTTGTGTTCACCTCGTCGTACAGATTGAGGGGAGCATTCTGGCTGTAACGGAGGTTCTCCTCGGTGTATGTATCGTAAACACCGCGTGCAAGAGCCTCTTCGTCGCAGAAGCCTGTCCACACCTGCTGACCCTTTTCGCCATGGATGATGGCTGTACCTGTGTCCTGACAGAGAGGAAGTTTGCCTTTGGCAGCCACCTCTGCGTTGCGCAGGAAAGTGAGTGCTACATATTTGTCATTCTCGCTTGCTTCGGGGTCGCTGAGTATCTTTGCAACCTGTTCGTTGTGTGAACGACGGAGCAGGAATGACACGTCGCGAAAAGCGGTACGGGAAATAAGTGTCAATGCTTCGGGTGCAACCTTCAGCATGGGTTTACCCTCGAAATCTCCTACCGACACGTAGTCCTTGGTCAAGAGATAATATTCTGTGGTATCTTCGCCCTGCTGGAACATGTGGGCGTACTTGAATTCGGGTTTTGTTGCCATGGGATATATTTTTTAGTTTGGTTATATTTATAGCAATCCCAAAGGTAGCACTTTTATGTGAATCGTCAAGCGATTTTTAGGTTATTTTTCCGAAGCCTTTTCGATTTTGCAAAAAACAGAGAAAGAGAACGTCTGTCGGCTCCCTGACCGTCAACCCACTTTTTTATATTTTTCGGCGCTGTACATACCCAGCAGCACCATAGCTGCACCCAGAAGTGCTATCCAGGTAATCTCTTCGTCGAGGACTGCCCACGAAGCAATCATCGTGACTACCGGATTGAAATAGATGACGTTGGTAGCCTGTACGGTTCCCAGTCGATTGAGCACATAGTTCCACAGCGTGTAGCAGAGCAACGATGCAATGCAGCCTAATGTAATTATGTTGAACCACACACTTGCGCCACCATCGACAAGAAGCTCCATGCGCGGAGGATTAACAAAGAAATATGGCAGAATAGTAAGTATGCCGTAGCCGAATACCTTGCGCATTATCAGCAGTGTACTGTAACGTGGCTGCAAATATCGCATCACCACAGAGTAGGCCGTCCAGCAGATGCATGCTCCAAAGGCAAGGGCATCGGAGAGAGGCGAGAGGCGAAGCACAAAATTTCCGTTGAACACCACCAGCGCCACACCTGCAAGCGCCACGCACGACCCGGCAAGTGCACCACGCCTCATCTTTTCGGCAGGGAAGAGCCAGCCGATGACGAGAGCCGTAGTCAACGGTGTAACACATACCAGCAGCGAAACATTCGAGCAGTAGCCATATATCAGCGCTGTATTTTCGGTGACGAAATAGAGCGAACCGCCTGTCACGCCCAACAGCAATGCAGCAAATTCATCCTTAAAATTATCGAGAAAGAGCCGTCTGCCGGCAAATGGGATAATAAGCAGATAGGCAAGAATAAAGCGATAGAGGAATATTTCCTCGGGGCATAGCCCGGCATTTATCAGCACCTTTGTCTGAACAAAGGTCGTACCCCAGATACATACGACAAAAAAGGCCGTAACGTATGCCGGCAGATTGCTTCCATTAACGTTAACGACCTTTTTCATTCAATTCTGTTATTTTGTATTTCGGCCGCGCCTGATAGCGCAGCCATTGAAAATTTTTATTCGATATTCATCTCTTTTGCCACCTCGGCAGCACGAGCAAGCGCAAGGTGAATATTTGAGCATACATTCTTTTCGCCCACAGCCTCCTTGACACCGGCCTTTGTAAGCACCTTGTCAACATTGTCGTGTACGCCCGAGAGGATAACCACGCGACCTTCATTCTGTGACGACTGAATGAAGATTTCAAGGTTGTGAAGCGCAGTGGAGTCGATGAACGACACCTTACGCATACGGATCACACGGATAGGCACGGGAGGAGTCATACGTGTCAGTTCATCAAACTTATTAGCAATACCAAAGAAGAAAGGACCTTCAATTTCGAACACCTCAACACCTTTGGGAATAGTAAGACACTCATCACCGTTCTCACCATCGTGGTGAACCTCCATTTCGTCTCTGATGACAGAGATGCTTGTACTCTCAAGCATACGCTTCATGAATACTGCGATAGCCAAGATAAGACCAACCTCGATAGCCAGTGTAAGGTCGAAGAAGACTGTCAGCAACAGAGTCACAAACAGCACTGTAACGCCGGCAACCGACTTTTTGCACATAGAGACGATTGTACGCCAGCCGCTCATGTTGTATGACACCATCACCAGCACACCTGCAAGGCAAGGCATGGGAATACGGCCAACAATGCCACCAAGGAAGAGCAACACCAGCAGCAGTACCAATGTATGTACCACACCGGCAACAGGAGTCTTACCGCCGTTGTTGATATTTGCCATTGTACGTGCAATAGCGCCTGTCGCAGGAATACCTCCGAAGAAGGGAACCACGATATTTGCAAGACCCTGACCGATAAGCTCTGTATTTGAGTTGTGGCGGTCGCCTATTATACCGTCAGCCACCATAGCAGAGAGCAGCGACTCGATAGCACCCAGCATTGCAATGGTGAAGGCCACGGGAGCCAGATTCTGTATAGTTGCGAAAAGACTCATATCACCCTCGAGTACAGGCATGCGCAGTGTAGGCAATCCCGAAGGAAGTTCGTAGAGGTCGCCGATGGTCTTTATTGAATTAACACCTGCATACTCTTTCAACAGCCATCCTACTATGGTCATCACGATGATTGCCAGCAACGAACCGGGAACCTTTTTCGAAATTTTGGGAGTCAACGCAATAATTGCTATACTCAGAATACCCATTGCAGCACTCCACCAGTCGATATTCGACATATTACTGATGTAACATATCCATTTATCGATGAAGTTGGCAGGCACATCACTGATACCCAAGCCGAAAAGGTCGTTCATCTGTGTAGAGAAGATGGTTATTGCAATACCGCCGGTAAAGCCCACAATAATGGGGTAAGGCATAAACTTGATTATACTTCCCAGTCTGAAGATACCCATCAGCACCAGGATGATTCCCGCCATGATGGTAGCAATGGTCAGTCCGCCAAGGCCATACTGCTGTATGACGCCGTAGATGATGACAATGAATGCACCGGTGGGACCACCAATCTGCACTTTAGAACCACCAAACACCGAAATAATCAATCCGGCAATAATGGCAGTCACCAATCCTTCAGTGGGGCCTACGCCACTCGCAATACCGAATGCAATGGCCAAAGGTATTGCCACAACTCCGACAATCATTCCGGCCATGACATCCGCGCTGAATTTCTCGCGAGAGTAATTTTTTATAGCCGAAAAGAACTTAGGCTTAAAGTCGATTAATTCACTTGCTTTCATAAAATCCGTTTATTGTCCGTCGACAGTGTTAAATAGTAATAATCAAACATTTAAGGAGAGAAATAAAAGCATTTCCCCAAAAGCGGCTGCAAAGTTACAACAACTTTGGCAAAAGATGTAAAAATTTTCAAAAAAACTAAAGAAATTGGTTGAATACAGAGACATTACTCCACAATAGCAATTCAAGTTACAATAACAAAAAACATATAGTAAATATTTTCTATTCAAACATTGTATTAAAAAATAAAAAACATTAAATTTGCATTGATAAAGCAGTATTTATTTACTAAATTCAAAAAAATGAGCTACTACATTTATATCAATTCACAGAAAGAGGGTCCCTACACACTCGAAGAGTTATCCGGCAAAAATATCAATGCCGATACATTAGTATGGCGCGAAGGTCTCAAGGAGTGGAAACCTGCCAGAGAGTTCCCCGAACTGAGCAACTTCATATACACCACTCCACCCGACCCGACAGCAACAACAGCAAGCACACCTCAAACATCTATTATGCCCAAGACATGGCTTGTAGAATCAATACTGGTTACTCTTTTCTGCTGTCTGCCTTTTGGCATTGTAGGAATAATAGAAGCAAACAAAGTGGAAGCACTCTTCAGTGTAGGACAGCGAGAGCAAGCTCTTTACCATTCTAACCAAGCCAAGAAGTGGGTTACCTGGGGATTCTTCTCGGCACTCATAGGAATTGGACTGTACATCTTATTTTGGATAGTAATAGGAGTTGCTGCAGCTATGGCATCATAATTTTCAGGATTAAAGAGAGTTTACCAAAAGACAATATTCAGCGAGGCATATTCAATTATGCTTCGCTGTTTTATTGCTACCCATCAACACTCATAAGCACGATACTGCTGTTATAAAACAGATAGAGGCTGATGGTCGTAACCATCAGCCTCTATCTGTTTATGAATTAATATTAATTACATACCTTTGGGATTTTCACCATACTGGTTTGCACCGGGCTGGCTATCACAAAGGAAGAAAACAATAAGTACTATGTTAGCAATGGGAACCAAAGCCAGCAACAACCACCAACCGCTGCGGCCTGTATCGTGCAAACGACGTATGCCTACTGCAATAGTGGGAAGAAAAACGATTAAAGCCCAAATAATATTAACAACGGGAATCATACCCAAAATAAAATTAAGCAGACAGAACCACCAATACTCGGAACGACGAGCGCGTCCGCTGAAGTTTACATAGTTTTTAAAACATGTGCTAATTGCTTGAAAAGGACTCATAATAATAGTTTTAATAGTTAGTTAATGTGCACAAATATACCATTTTTTTAAGAATTTATAAACTCTTTGATATTTTTTCACCACAAATAAGCTATTTTTGAGGCGCAAATTAAATTCAGCAACTATTTAAATATTAAATTCATGAACACCCGTCCTAAAACCTACATATTGGAATCTATACTTGTAACACTTTTCTGCTGCCTACCCTTTGGCATTGCAGGCATAGTATATGCATCAAAAGTGAATTCACTCTACGAAGCAGGTAATATCGTACTTGCCCAAGAAGCAAGCAAGAATGCCAAAAAGTGGATAATGTGGGGATTCATCTGCGGAATCATCTCTTCAGTCATAAACATTCTTCTGAACATCAGCGAGCTCGTAGCACTAATTACGCTCTAATCCTCTCACTCTGCAATGAAGAGAAAAACAATAATACTTTTCCTGCTGCTGTTGGGAGTATTATACTTTATATTCAATCCATCGAGTAGCAGTATTTTTCCGAAATGCCCTTTCCTTATGCTGACAGGATTCGAATGTCCCGGTTGTGGGTCGCAACGGGCAATTCATAGTCTGTTGCATCTGGACATTGCCGCAGCATTCAGGTTTAACGCACTGCTGGTATTGTCGTTACCATTGGTCGCGCTGTTGATTTATGCAGAAATCAACAGAGAAAAAAAGCCAAACTTCTACACACGCCTGCATAACCCCATATTAATCTGGGGATACTTTGCCATTGTAGTAGCATGGTGGATAGGAAGAAATATATTTTAATGCCGTTTCCGACAGAAATTTCATTTTCGACCTATCAACACAGGGTTATTACCATCATTTGATGTTCGTTTCAATCTTCTTGGGATGATTTCTGCGGTAGAGCTGCCACGTATTCACCGTATTATGCCAAATGCTGTAAAAACCGCCGGCAATGGAAGTAACCGGGGTAAGAAAAGTATAAGCAAGCCAAATTGCAAAGACGGTATTTTTCTGACCCAGCGACTGTCCGCCTGTGACCGCATCCCCGTAGCGACGACCGATGTACCGTCCAAAGGCAAACTGCACTACACAGCATACAAGCGACACGACTGCAATTCCCATCTGCACAAACACTGAGAGGTCGCAGTGGACAATGGATTTCACAGTCAGTCCTATGGCAAGCGAAAGAGCCACCAGCCACAGATAGAATGCCAGATTGCGACATTTGGTTGTCATGAACTGTTGGAACGACGGGAAAAAGCGACGCACCAGCGAGGCTGCCACCAATGGACAGAGCAGCAAAGGGAAGACCCTACCCAATATAAGCAGGAACGAGGGCAGGAAGCCTGCACCCTCTACCGGATGGGCAAGTGTCAGAAAGAGCGGAGCAACAATTGCCACCGCAAAATTCATGGTAATAGTGTATGTAAGCAACGATGCCGCACTACCCCCCAATCGCGCAGTTATTACAGCCGCAGCAGTTGCTGTGGGGCATATAAGGCAGAGCATAAAAGACTCCACAAGCACTCGCAGCGATGGAGTCAACGGCGCATAAGCTGCAACGAGCGAAAAGGCAATGAATGTAAGCAGTTGGAAAGCCAGCAGGATAAAGTGCCAACGTTCGAGGCGCAGGTCGCTGAAACTTATTTTGCAGAAGGTAACGAAGAGCATCGAAAATATCAACGCAGGCTGCAAAAAGGCTATAAATTGCCCAACAGCCGCATGCGTCGAGTCAAAAAAGGGGATATTTACATAAATGAAATATGCAGCCACGCCCCCAAGCATGGCTATCGGCAACGACCAATCCTTCAAAAATCCAAAAAAGCTCATTGCGCAGCGTATTTCTCTTTTAGGTAGAGCAACCCCTGTCTGTAGCCCTCGAAGCCCTGTCCGCAGACAGTATGCTCGGCATATAGCGACACAAACGAGAATTGACGAAACTTCTCACGGGTGGAAATATCTGTCAGATGCACCTCGACACATGGAAGAGCCACGGCCTTGAGCGCATCGAGTATTGCCACACTCGTATGGGTGTATGCAGCAGGATTAATAAGTATTGCATCGAAGCATCCATAGGCACCCTGTATTGCATCGACTATTGCACCCTCGTGGTTCGATTGAAAAAGCTCAACCTCGATACCAAATTCGGCAGCTGCCGAACGGATAAAATCCTGCAAAGCCGCAAAATTGCCGGTTCCGTAGAGCGCAGGCTTGCGCAAACCGAGCATATTGAGGTTGGGGCCGTTTATCACAAATACTTTCATAATTAGGATATTATTATAAAAGTCGAGGCTGCGCATGACTCCGGAAGCCACACAGCCCCGACCTTTAGAGATTTTATCAGATTATTTCGGCATACGTTCCGAAATACTTGAATTGCTCGCCACTGGTATTAAGTTCGCACATCAACGATTGGAATTCAGAGCTATACACCGATGCCTCAATGTCGAAATAGAAGCGATACTCGAATTCACGTTCAGGGATGAGACGGCTCTCCAGCTTCACAAGGTTGACACCTGTTGCATTGAAACGGGAAAGAATGCGGAAGAGCGAACCGGGACGGTGGGGAAGCACCATCATGATACTTGTGCGATTGGCACCGCAATATATCTGAGGCTGTTTGGCAATGCAGATGAAGCGTGTATAGTTGTTGTCGCGGTTCTGCACTGCATTCTTAAGCACCTGTAACTGATAGAGTTCGGCACAGAGGCGCGAAGAGAGCGAAGCCTTTGTCTTGTCGCCCGACATTGCCACCATGCGTGCAGCCTCGGCTGTATTCTCTACGGCAATAACACGGACATCCTTCAAGGTGGAGAGGAATTCAGAACATTGGCTGATTGCCTGCTGGTGTGAGTAAATCTCACGGATATCCTCGAGCTTCACTCCGGGGTGTGTAAGCAGCGAATGGTCAACCTTCAGACGTATACTGCGTACGATACTTACATTGTGCTCGGCCAAAAGATCGTAGATAGCATTCACCGAACCGGCGAGCGAGTTTTCGATGGGAAGAACACCATACTCGCAAAGTCCACCATCAATGGCACGGAACACGCTATGGAAATTACTGACAAACATCATTTCGGGTAGGTCGAAAATGCGCTCGGCCGCCAAATGGGCAAACGCACCCTCACATCCTGCACATGCAACCGACGCACGCTTGGGGAAGGGCATGGGAGGTTTTGAAGTAATCTCTTTAATCTGTTTAAAGAATTGGGCATCCTCGGACAGCACTCTTGTCTGATAAGACTCGCTGAGATCGAAGATTGTATGATACAAAGAGCGTCCGTAGCCTTCGAATTCGGAACCCAGCTGCTTCGAAATATTGTGAAGCACAGTGCGGGCGCGTGAGGGGTGATAGACCACCATCTTGTTCTCTTTCTTGTAGCGGGCAATGTCTGTCACCACCTGCATACGTTCGGCAAAAAGACGACACATTTCGCTGTCGATACCATCTATTTTGTTGCGTAATTCATCCAAATTCATAAGAAATTGTTTTTAACTCATCATTAAATCATTCTATATATCAAGCCTCCTCGACGCTGCCGCCGAGAGTTTTAAAATTTTCATAGAAGAGGGGATAGGACTTTGCCACACACTCGGCACCTTTTATAGTCACCTCGCATCCGGCGGCAGCTGCCATTATTGCGGCAGACATCGCTATGCGGTGGTCGCCGAAGCTGTCAACCGGCCATTTTGCACATGCCTTTCCACCTGCCACGCTGTATGTATCCTCGCCAATAACCGAGGAGATACCGAAGGCCTCGAGCAGGCTTTTCATTGCAGCCAGCCGGTCACTCTCTTTGTATCTGAGACGTCCAACATGTGTAAACAGCGTTGTTCCCTCTGCTGCAGCAGCAGCCACAGAGAGTATGGGCACAAGGTCGGGGGTGTCGACACAATCGAGTTCCGCACCGCGCAACTGCGAGGGATATGCAACAATCGCGTCGTCCGTAAACTGTATATCGGCACCCATACGGCGCAAGTGGTCCACTATACGACGGTCGCCCTGCAAAGAGTCGGTGTTCATTCCACAAATTGTCACGGGATGCTTACCGGTGACACCTGCCACCAGCCAAAAGGCAGCAGCCGACCAGTCGCCCTCGACACGAAGTTGCTGCGGAGTATTGTATTGCTGGGGAGCAGGGATATTAAAGCCACTGTCGAGAGTTTCGATGGTTATCCCCGACTGACGCAGAGCGTCGAGAGTCATTTCCACGTACGATGCGCTTGTAAGTTCGCCACTGATATTCAGTCTGCTGGGAGCAGAGAGCAGCGGAAGTGCGAAGAGCAGCCCTGTAAAATATTGCGAAGAGATGTCACCCGGAAGAGTGTATTCACCACCTGTGAGCTGCCCTTTGCAGGTGAGAGGAAGATGTGCGTCGTCACGATGTTCCACAATCTCTACTCCATGCTGCACAAGAGCAGTTGTAAGCTGTTCCATGGGGCGCAAGGGAAGTTTGCCCTTGCCAGTAAGTGTCGACTCGCTACCCAGGGCAGCTGCTATCGGCAGCAGGAAACGCAGTGTCGAACCACTCTCGCCGCAGGGCAGTTCACCACCCTTTCGGCAAGCAACCGGCTGCACATCGAAGGCACCATCGGCATAGGAGATTGATGCGCCAAGCGCATTCAGCGACTCCATTGTTGCACACAGGTCGTCGTTGAGAGCATCGCAACAGACCTTTGAGGAATGGTTGCTGAGGGCTGCGCAGATGAGCAGTCTGTGTGCCTGCGACTTTGACGGGGGCGGGGTGACGCTTCCCGATAATGTTCCTGTCAACCTTTTATCCATAATCAAAGAATCTGTTTAAGTTTGACAAGAACCTCTTCCACCGGCATTGTAACAAGGTCGCACTCGCCAATGGCGCGTGGCAGCACCAGTGTCAGTTTGCCACCGCGACGCTTCTTGTCGGAGAGTATAACATCGTATAGTTCCTCGGCAGAATAGGGGCAATCGAGGTCGAACCCGTATCGTTGAAGCAGAGCAGTCAGTGATGCTTCAATATCGGCCAATCCGCACAGAGGAGCCATTTTTGCAGCAATCAACATACCTTTTGCCACGGCGGCGCCATGCGAAACAGCGAAATTGCTGAGTTTTTCAATAGCGTGTCCGAATGTGTGTCCGAAGTTGAGAAGACCACGTTTGCCATTGTCAAATTCATCCTCCTGCACCACGTCGCGCTTTATCTCCACGCATCGTGCAACAACATCTATTCTGTCAAACGGAACAGTATGCAGTCTGTCGTACAATGCAGCATCGAGTATAACGCCATATTTTATAACCTCGGCACATCCGTCGCGGTAGATATCCGTAGACAGCGTGTCCATCAGCGTAGTGTCGCAACAGACAAGTCGGGGCTGATAGAAGGCGCCAACGAGATTCTTTCCTGCCGGAACATCTATCGCGGTTTTTCCACCCACAGAGCTGTCGACAGCAGCAAGAAGTGTTGTCGGCACCTGTATATATGGGATTCCGCGAAGATAGAGCGATGCAGATAGGCCACCAAGGTCGCCCACCACCCCACCGCCGAAAGCTATGAGGGCGTCGCTGCGTGTCAGGCGGTTCTCCGCCATGAAATTGAGAAAGGCGAGCATATTCTCTGCCGACTTCGACTCTTCACCGGCAGGGATGACATATTTGCATACGTCGTAACCGGCAGCGGAGAGCATGTCGGTCATCAGATTGCCGTATAGCGCATCGACATTGCTGTCGGTGAGCAGTGCCAAACGGCACTCACCCAGCAGGCTGTGAAGTTCCTCGCCCAGGCAGGCAAGCATATTGTCGCCTATAAGAATATCGTAACTGCTTGAAGCGGCTACATGTATCTTTCTATATTGTATTGTGCTGTTTTTCATCCTTCGGAAAGCTCTTTTGCAACACGACCTTCGCGCAGCAGGGCACACAGCCTGTCGGCATCTTCATCTGCCAACGCGTCGCGATACTGTTGCAAAGAATTTATATATTGGTCCAATTCATCGAGGAGCGGCTTTTTGTTGTCCAGAAAAAGTTCTGTCCACATAGCCTCGTTCAGGCGTGCCACCCTTGTCAGGTCGCGAAAACTGCCGGCACTGTATCCATGATGTTTACGAGCTGCCGTGCTCTTTATATATGCGTTAGACGCAACGTGGCACAACTGCGAAGTGTAGGCAATCATACGGTCGTGATGTTCGGCTGTTGTCACCACAAACGACTTGAATTCGAGCGGAGCGAACAGTCGCTTCACCTTTTCGAGCAACTCCATGTCGTCGTACACGGGAGGAACGATAATCATGGAAGCACCCTTGAAGAGTGACGAGCGTGAGTGTTTGAACCCTGAGTATTGCGAACCAGCCATTGGGTGTCCGCCCACAAATGTAAAACCATAACGGGATGCGTGGTCGAAGCCTGCACGACAAATCTCCTCTTTCGTTCCACAGAGGTCTACCACTGTGACGTGCGAGGGAATGTGTCGGGCATTTTCGTTCAGATAGGCGACCATAGCCTTTGGCGTTGCTGCAAGCACAATAAGTTCGCAGTCGCCGTATCGTTCGGGGGTGAGAAGGTCGTCTATCACTCCGCTGAGCTTGGCATAGCCCAGGATAGTAGCATCCGTATCAAAACCTAACACTATGTTTCCAAAGGCCTTATAGGCTTTCGCTACCGAACCTCCTATAAGACCTAAACCTACAACTCCTATTTTCATTCTATCTGGTTATAAGAGTACGCAATTCGTTGACGCGCTCAGCAACCTCGGCAAACTGCTCGGGTGTGAGCGACTGTGCGCCGTCGCATAGTGCGCAAGTGGGATTGTTGTGTACCTCGATGATGAGTGCGTCGGCACCTGAGACGGTTGCTGCGCAAGCCATAGGCTTCACAAGGCGTGCAACGCCTGTCGCGTGACTGGGGTCGACAACCACAGGCAGGTGCGACAATTCGTGAAGCATAGGCACCGATGCAAGGTCGAGTACGTTACGGGTGTAAGTGTCGAAACTGCGGATGCCACGCTCGCAGAGCATAACATTCGGGTTACCCTCGGCAAGAATATATTCGGCACTCATCAGGAACTCTTTGAGTGTAGCCGCAAGGCCGCGCTTCAGAAGGATAGGTTTCTTTGAGCGTCCCAACTCTTTGAGAAGCTCAAAATTCTGCATATTACGTGCGCCAACCTGTATAATATCAACGTCGGCGAACATATCAAGATGTGCTGCATTCATAATTTCAGTAACAATGGGAAGACCTGTTGCCTTGCGCGCCTTGAAAAGCAGTTCGAGACCCTCTCCACGAAGTCCCTGAAAATCGTATGGCGATGTACGGGGTTTGAAAGCTCCACCGCGAAGCATTCTGGCACCGGCAGCCTTTACGGCTTTTGCCACGGTGATTATCTGCTCCTCGGATTCGACTGAACAGGGACCGGCAATCATACAGAAGTTGCCACCACCTATCTTGACCTTATTTTCGCCCTCGCCTACCTCTACAACAGTATCGTCCGGATGGAAACGACGGCTGGCGCTCTTGAAAGGCTCGCTGACGCGACTAACCTTCTCGACAATTTCGAGGCTTGAGAGCAGGTCCATATCTATTCTACTGGTATCTCCAATGAGTCCAATAATTGTCTGAAACTCACCCTCGGATACGTGTACTCTCACATTTTGAGATTCAATCCATTGAGTAAGTTTTTCTCGCTGAGCTTTTGTAACTCCGCTTTTCAATACAGCTATCATACGTCCTTCGTAAATTTTTATTTCTCTTTAGTCGGTACAAATATAAACAATAACTTTATCAATCCTTACCTATTATTTACTTTTTTTCCTAAAAAAACAGAAACATTTATCGCCCTTTTCAAATGCCATCAAATATTTTCAAGAGGTTATAAGAGAGTGTTAGAATTTTATCAGTATCTTCGCAAACGAAACTAAAACAATACCATCGGAATGAAAGATGATGTAAAAAGACTCTTTATCGAGACATACGGCTGCCAGATGAATGTGGCAGACAGTGAGGTTGTTGGCTCAATACTGCGCGTAGCCGGATACGAAGCATGCGAGGACATCAAAGAGGCCGACCTTATTTTATTGAACACCTGTTCAATCCGCGACAACGCCGAGCAGAAGATTTATGGCCGACTCGACCAGCTGAACGCCATGCGTCGCGGCAAAAAGACACTTGTAGGAGTCATCGGTTGCATGGCCGAACGAGTGAAAGAGGAGCTGATAAACAAATACTCGGTAAATGTGGTTGCAGGCCCCGATGCCTACCTGTCGTTGCCCGAACTTATAGCACAGGCCGAACAGGGACACGCAGCCATGAACATAGAACTATCCACCACAGAGACCTACCGCGACGTAATTCCCTTGCGCATATGCAGCAAAGGAGTGTCGGGCTACATATCAATCATGCGTGGATGCAACAATTTCTGCCACTATTGCGTAGTTCCCTACACCCGAGGACGCGAGCGCAGCCGCGACATAAAAAGCATACTTGCCGAGGCAGCAGACCTTGTTGCCAAGGGCTATAAGGAGATTATTCTGCTGGGGCAGAATGTAAACTCATACTGCTTCGAGTCGGAAGAGGATGGAACTGTTACCTTCCCCGAGCTGTTGCGTCGTGTAGCCCGTTCGGCACCCGACACACGCATACGCTTCACCACATCGCACCCCAAGGACATGAGCGACGACACCCTGAGAGTGATTGCCGAAGAGCCCAACGTATGCCGCAGCATACACCTGCCCGTGCAGAGCGGAAGCAGCGACATGCTCAAAGCGATGAACCGCAAATACACCCGCGAATGGTACATCGAGCGCATCGACGCCATACGCCGCATAGTCCCCGACTGCGGACTCTCGACAGACATCATCGCAGGCTTCTGCGGCGAGACCGAGGAGGATCACCAGCAGACATTGTCGCTGATGCGCTACTGCTCGTACGATGCAGCCTTCATGTTCAAATATTCGGAGCGCCCGGGCACATTCGCTGCACGCCACTTCGAGGACAACATCAGCGAAGAGGAGAAGGTACGCCGTCTGAACGAGATTATCGCCCTGCAACAGGAACTCTCTGCCGAGAACAACAAAAAATGTATCGGCAATGTCTACGAGGTTCTTGTCGAGGGAGTTTCAAAACGTTCGAAGGAGCAGTTCTTCGGCAGAACAGAGCAGAACAGAACAGCAGTATTCGACAGAAAGAACTACAAGGTAGGTGACTTTGTAAAGGTTCGCGTCACAGGAGCCACAGCAGCCACCCTGCTTACCGAACCGGTTGAAGAGTAATCCCCCAAACAATCATACTATAATAAACAAACAGTTCGTGTCAA
>CAJGDX010000051.1 GCA_904502185.1 uncultured Bacteroidaceae bacterium
AAGAACATGTCGAGCAGACTCTTTCGCAGTATCAGGGAAAGGCTATGCGTACTCTTGGTTTTGCTTATCAGCGTTTGGGAGAGAACGAGTGCAACGATATTCTCTTTCTGGGTGTTGTGGGTATTGCTGACCCCATCCGCGATGATGTTAAAGAGGCTATCACCATCTGTAAGGACAATGCAGGAGTACGAGTTATAATAGTTACCGGTGATACTCCGGGTACAGCAAATGAAATTGGCAGACAGATAGGATTGCTCGACGAGAATGAGGAGAAGCAGACTATTACAGGCCCTGAGTTTGCAGCAATGAGCGACGACGAGGCAAGAAGCCTGCTGAGCAAGGATAGTTTCAAGATTATTTCACGTGCCCGACCCGATGACAAGGCAAGATTGGTTATGTTGTTGCAATCCTTGAACCACGTTGTTGCGGTGACGGGCGACGGCACAAACGATGCTCCGGCACTGAGCAAGGCTCAGGTAGGTCTTTCAATGGGTGATGGTACGGCAAGGGCCAAGGAGGCAAGTGATATTACAATTATAGACAATTCGTTCTCGAGCATCAACAAGGCTATCATGTGGGGACGCTCGTTGTATCTGAATATTCGTCGTTTCATCATCTTCCAAATGACTATCAATGTCTGTGCATGTCTGGTGGTGCTTTTAGGCTCGTTCATCGGACTGGATTCTCCGCTGACTGTAACTCAGATGCTGTGGGTGAACCTCATTATGGATACCTTTGCTGCCATGGCGCTCTCGTCGTTGCCGGCAGACAAAAGGGTGCTGAATGATAAACCCCGCAAACCCAACAGCCATATTATAGACAGTCAGATGTTGCGTCGAATCGTTGGAGTAGGCTTCCTCTTCTTTGTTCTGTTGGCAGGATTGTGGCAGTTGCTGTGGCATACAGATATAAAATCTGTCAGCGACCTTGTGACTCCCGATTCAGTAAAGGCTTTCTTTACAGGAATCTTTGATATGAGCAGCGATAAGGGACATTTGAGCGGATACGACCATGGAGTCTTCTTCTCGATATTTGTAATGCTTCAGTTCTGGAATCTGTTCAACGCAAAATATTTCAGAACAGGCAGAAGCCTTATTCAGGATATATTCGGTCTGTTTACAAATCCACAGCAGGTGAAAGAGTCGTACAGCATGGGTTTTGTATGGATTCTCTCTGTCATATTGTTGGGACAGATAGTTATTGTCACCTACGCAGGTGCCATGTTCAATGTGGCTCCGCTCAGCATTACCGACTGGGGTTGGATATTGCTGCTTACATCGCCAGTACTTATTCTTTCGGACATTGTCAGATGTATCTGTAATTTGTTTGCAAGGAGTGTCAAATAGCAGCTGTCTTGCTTTTCGGCACCATTAAGAATAAAAACAGTCTATGAGGTTTCATTTAACCTCATAGACTGTTTTTTGTATATTGCAAATGTCCTTGCTTGTGGCTGACGGTTATTTGTACCACGATGCGTACATCACATAGTCGTCGGCTATGCGTTTTATTATTTCGTCGCGCTGTTTCTCATCGACAGCTTTAATCTTTTTGGCAGGGACACCTGCATAGATATATCCTCCCTCGACTCTCATTCCCGATGTTACAAGCGCTCCGGCTGCAACAATGGCACCGCTCTCCACCACAGCGTTGTCAAGAACTATTGCGCCCATGCCTATAAGGCAGTTGCTTTCTATGGTTGCGCCATGTATCACGGCATTGTGTCCTACGGAGACGTTGTCGCCTATGATTGTCTTTGAACGCTGATAAAGGGTGTGTATCACTGCACCATCCTGTATGTTTACTTTGTTGCCGAGTCTGATGCTGTTGACATCGCCTCGAAGCACACTGCCGTACCAGATGGAGCAGTCGTCGCCCATCCTGACATCTCCTATCACCACTGCTGTCTCGGCAAGGAAACAGTTACTGCCCATTGTCGGGGTTATTCCGTTTAATTCTTTTACAATTGCCATAAATATCTGTTTGTAGTTTCATTTATGTAGGTGTTGCAAATGTAGTTATTTTTTTGGAATAGTTTAATCTGTCACACATCTTCGATGCCTTTAAGAGTCTGTTTCAGTAATGAATCGAGACTCTCGTCGTCGTTGTCGCGCTCCTTGTTCAGCTTAACCAAAAAATCTGTCATTGTCTTTATCGCCTGATTTATGGTCGATGGATCCTCGCAATCGTTCGTAAGTTTTTCGAGCCGTTGTATCAGCCTGTGAAAGAGGCTCAGCATTTCGCTGCGTACATCCTCAATCGTAATTTCCTCCTTTTTCCCTCTTCTTGTCATTGTCTATTCGCTTTGTTTACAGTTATCTACAAAGATAGTACGCAACCGCGATGATTAGTTTGCTGTATTAACATTTACAGCCTTCGAGGGTTGATAGTGTTAATTCTGCAACCATGTTCCAGTGTTTGGATATTTCTTTTGCAGCAAAAAAAGTTATGGCATTATTTAATTCGATTTTGACAGGGCTGGCCGGTGGGCTGCAGCTCTATTCGGGAGTGAAAAATCTTTTCAGTGACAATTATGGTCGTGCAAAGAATTCTTTGGACAAGTCGCGTGCAGCGGAAAATGCTTGGTACAGACGTAATTATTATAACGACTATCTGAACAGCAGCATGGCGCGCGCAGCCATGAAGCGTGTCGAGGATACGCTGAGCCGTAACAGCCGACAGAACAGAGCCTATGCTGCTGTGATGGGTGTTACGCCGGAAGTTTCGCTGGCTCGCAACGAGCAGAATCTGCAAGTGGTGGACAATATGATGAGCAATCTTGCCTCGCAGGAGAGTGCGCGTCGTGCCTCGGTAGACGCACAGCATTTACAGAATGTAAATTCGCTCAACGGCCAGCAGATGTCGCTCGACCTTAACAACCGTAGTAGTATCGACCCTGACCTCATAGGAGGATTGTCGCTTATAGAGAGGGCAATAGATGGTGTCAATTGGGGCAAGGAGAAAAAAACTCCCACAGAGGAATGATAAGGCGGTGCTGAGTAATGTTGGACGTTTAATCTGATGTGAGAATGAAAAGGCGAAGGTCGGAGTTTCTGGCAAGTGTCGGCGGTATGTTGCTTCTTGCTGATATTTTACATTCGGTGTTACAGCAGCGGGGTAGTGTTAAGTCGCATGGCGATGGTAAATGCGACAACTGTTCCAAGCAGGTTGATAAGGCTTTCAAACGTTTTTGTACGGCTGTTGATTATACTTCACAAAAGGCCGATAATCTGCTGAAGAAAAAGATAGCACCCTCCACTGCCGCGCAAAAGAGTACCATCCTGTTTACTCTCTTGCCTGTGAATGACGTAAAAGAAAAGTAATATTAATTTAATAATCAATAAAAAATGTTTAATGACAAATTAGAACAGAATGGCATCTATGGATACGATGAATCCAAAGAGAAAAGAGCCGCTAATGCCTCTTCTGCCAACGGCAATACGGGGGAGCCGCTTGATGGCTTTGTGCTTGACGAACGACTGGCTTCGGTGGATAAGACCGTGCAGCGTATAAATGATCTTACAAATGCTCTAGGCAACAAGAGTGAGCGCAGTGCTTACCATTATAATGCTGCCCGCGAGTCGCTGGTACCCACCGACAACGAGCAGCGTCGCCGTCGTCAGTTTGTGCTGTCGCGTAATATTGCCGACGATGCTGTAAAGGATTTCTACAACAGCAAGGTGCAGCCTCAGTTTAAGAGTCAGCGTGAACTCTTCGACAAAAAGGCTACCGACACATACAGAAGTTACTCGGCGGTTCCCGGTGCCGATCCGCTGACTGCACTGCGTATGTCTAACTCGGTCTCTGACCCTGCAAAGGTGATAGATAGCACCATGAATAGAATCGATGGTGCTGAACTGAACCGAATTGCCGATGCCTATGCGCGTTACGGTGGTCTCGACACCGACAGCTATCGTCGTGCAATGCTTGAACCCTCTCTTCGCCACCGTATGACCGAGGAGTATATTAACGAAGCTGTTCCCCGTAGCAGCCTGGAGTATGTGGCGCGTGGTGCATGGGACAATTCTCTTACAGGCAAATTATCCACTCTTGCTCTCGATGGTTCCGGTTCACGTGGTTTCATCAACGATGAGGCTAAAAGACGCTATAATGCAAGCCGTGCCGAGGATTTCACTGCCGGCGTGGGCGGACTGTTAATAGATAGCGGAATTTTTGCCGGCATTGGAAGTGCCGCTTCGGCTGCTACCGGAAAAGCAACCTCTGCCATTGCTGGTAATCTGACGTCGCGTGTACTGGCAAAGGGTGCGGCACGCGGACTAACAGGTGAAACTGCCAAACGCATTGTGGACAGAACTTTTGTAAATACTCTTGGCACACGTATTGCTGCGAGTGGAGCTACACAGGGATTGACTCTGGGAGCTTACGATGCAACCAACAGCGTTGTCGATGACATTCTTTATGGCGAGGATGTAGATGCCGGAATGGCTGCAAGCTCTTTTGCAAAAGGCTTTGGCACGGGTATGGCGCTCGGTGCAGTGGGTACTCCGCTCAGAATGAAAGCCCGTGGACTAACCGGTGGCAGGAAACTGGCAGCATCGGCAGGTGTTCTCAGTGCAGAGTCTGCTGTGTTTACTTTAGGTACAGAGGCTGAAAAACTGGCGGCTGGGGTGGATATTGAGCCTATCGACCTGCTTACCGATTTTGGCGAAAGTACAGCTACCCTGCTTGCCATGCGCATGGCTCACTGGCGTCCTAAAGGCTCGCTGGATAAGTTGGGCCGCGATGGTCGTCTGAAGCCCGAACTTTCGTTCAATGATGTTGAACGTCAAGAGATGCGACAGGCTGGAGTCAACCCTGATAATTTTATTTCGTCGATGGAGTCTGCCCTGAAACCCAGCTATCCGTCGTTGCACGGAAATGCCCGTCGCGATTTTATAAGCAACTACGAAGGTCTTATTTCGAATGATGCCTTGTCGGCCTCGACACGTGCAAAACTGCTCTACATTGTCGAAAATAAATTGACAAGCACTCCTCCTGTTCCCGTTGATTATAATATGGAGGAGGCTGCAGATGGAGTATTGCTCAACGTGAAAGACAATGCCGGCAGGAATGTGCAGCGTCTGAAATTTGCTTCGCGTGACGAAGCTCAGAATTTTGCCGAAAGAAACAGCGGTGTGCTGCGTCGCAATCGCATTGCATCCATAGAAGAGTCGTTCCGCCAAGGCATAGATTCCGAGAACTTTTTCCGTCAGGCAGGTGAGTATGCTCGCGAAACAGGTATTGCTGCCGATGAAATTTCGGACATCATGTACAGGAAGGCGAAAAAGAGACCTCTTGATGCACGTCAGCAGCAGATTATCGATGACATTCTTTATCGTTCGAGCTACAATGATGCCGAACTTGGCAATGTGATGCATGACATCCGCAATAGTGTGGAGCAGCGCTACGGCCTTGGACGCGGAGCATTGCTTACTGCTGTCGAAAAGAACATCTGCGAGTGTACCGAAGCCGAGAACAGGGCGTTGAACGATTACGAGGCTATCATACGTCAGCAGGCCGAAAAGCAGCGTTCGGGTGTGACCGACGAAATGCACTATGATGCTCGCCGGCTTATCGAGAGTCAGAATTTCGATGGTTATGGCAACGAGCAGATACGCGACTATGAACGTGCCTACAACACCTCTGTCGACAAACGTCCCGCCAATGGCAATCTTGATATAAAAAAGAGCTATAAGGCGTTTTATCCGCAAGAGTATGAAAATGCTAAAAAATATGGTATTCCCTATCCTGCTGATGGCGAAGCGTCGTTGCACATGAACGACCCCCGTAATCCCATGCCAAACTATCTGCACAGTCACGACCAGTTGGCTCGCATGACGGTGATGGCAAACGAAACTGCCAAAAAACTGAACAGCGACATTGAACTGGTCTACGACCCTCATCAGCTTGATGCTGCCGACAGTTACTATGCACGTAAACTCACCTCAAAAGGCTGGCACGACTCCTCCAACGACAAAGTAACCATCAATCTGGCGTCGAATGACAATGTAGAGGATACCAATTTTACGGTTCTTCACGAGACTGTGGGACACAAGGGACTTGCCAACCTCTTCGGCGAACATTATGTGCAGTTCCTTGACGAGATGTTGAAACGTGCAACCCCCGAAGTGCGTAAAAGGGTCAGAATATGCCGCACTCTCAACGGACTCAGAAACGACTACGAGGCTATGGATGAATATTTGGCACTTGCCGCTGAAAAGAGCAATAAAACCCCTGCCGAACGTGGTGTTGTGGAGCGTTTCAAGGATTTTCTTGGCGACGCACTCTATCGCATGAATATTCCTGTTCGCGGCATAGATGACCGCAAGATTGCAATTCTGATGTCGCAACACAGAAAGGCACTCGAAAATAATGTTGCAGCCGACAAGCACCGTAAGGATGTATTCGGTTCGTTCCGCGCCTCTCGCATGAATTCTTCGGGTGAGCCCTATGCTACTACTTCCGACAACAATTTCAGAGGAGGTAACAACTCTTTGCTTTCGCAGAATAAGTTCCGTTTCATTGGCGAGAAGGGTTACAACAGACTTGTCGAGTTGGGCGAAGCCGATTTTACATCTGAAAAACTTGCTGCAGCAAAGAGAGTGCTGGAGAATGGAACCCCCTTGGAGGATGCCAAGATGTGGCTAGGCTGGGAAATGGGTGCTGATGGAAACCTGCGCTACGAAATTGATGACAGAAACTTGAATCTCGAGTTCTATCACGAAAAACGTTTGCGCGAGGAGCATCCTAAATACTACGAGTTCTACAAGGATATTAAGTCAGGCGATGTAGTGTACAAGCGCGATAAGGCGGAGGTCAGACAGATGGGCGATAAGCTCAATAAACTGTTGAAGAAGTATACCAAGGAGAATCCGAAACTATCTGACATGCTCTCCGACAACATCTTTTTCAAGGCCTATCCCGAGTTTAAGAGTGTAAAGGTCAAGTTCGACGAATATCTCGACAGTGAATGTTACTACGACCATGCATCAAAGACCCTGTATGTTGATAAAAACTGTATGGGTACTCCGGAACTTAACGTCACTCTGGCAGGCGAAATGCAGAAAATGATTCAGTATGCAGAGGGATTTTCCCGAGCTTACCCCATGAGGGATGTTGTTCCGCCCGAAGTTTACGACAAAATCAACGAGCCCATCGAGCGCGCCGAAATGTTGGAATTATTTAAGGATATTGACCCTCAGGGATACAGACGCAAACGTGACGATTTTCATCGCAAGTATGGCTTTTTCCCTGAAGAGATGCCCCAGACCGAGTATGAAAAAGAGGAGGCACGCCTCAGTATGCTTAGAGGAAAAATGACCGGACAGCATGGAAATCAGGAGATAGTCAATGTCAGGAAACGTTTCGACCTTTCTCCAAAGGAGCGTGCATATTCAAACGCAGAATATACCGAGGTTTTATCACGCGATGAACAGGTCGGTTATCCTACAAAAGGAAAATTCAAGGCAGCGCTCAAAGGTCCCATCGACTATATAAAAAGACGTACTCCGTGGAGAGGTTCCGAGCCTCCCAAATTCAATATGTTGGATTTGTTGAATTTGCCTTACGACGAGGGCTTGCCTAATAATTAACAGCGAATTGTAGTTGTCATAAAACTGCGGGCAATTACCTTTTTCGGGGGATTGCACAAGGCAGTTTTCTTATATGCTATTATGAATAAGTTTTTAAATCATCGTGTTAGAGCCGAAAAGCATGGTGTCGAGCAGAAGAGATCTACCATATATAAACAGGAGGTCGATTTTCTGAATATGTGCGCATCGTGCTGGGACGCTCTTGACGAGGCGCGCCGCAAAATGCGGCGCAGCCTCATGTACAGCTATGGCGACCAGTGGGGCGACTTTGTGCGCGACCCTGATACGGGTCGTGTGATGACGGAGGGCGACCTCATAAAAAAGAACGGTAAGGTTCCGCTCAAGAACAATATGATTGCTCCCATTCTCAGCAATATCGACGGCCAGTTGCGTCAGCAACTGACAAGGCCTGTGTGCGTGGCACGCGACCAGAGCGAGGCTGCTGTGGGCGAAATGATGAGCATTGCCATCGAGTATGTTCACGACATAAATGATGTCGAAGAGGTCGACTCCGACTCAATGCGTATGCTGCTCAATGGAGGAATGGTTGCTCAGCGCATAGAGTTCGGTATGAATCCGGCTAAGGACCGTTGCGATGTGTGGCTCTATGGCGTAAATCCTGCCCGCCTCTTTTTCAATACCAATCTCGAGGATGTCCGTCAATGGGACTTGACCTGCATTGGCGAGCTGTTTGATATGCCGCTTGCCGATGTTCTTGCCCATTTTGCCCACACTCCCGAGGAGAAGGAGTATATCAGCAATATCTATGCCGACCCTTCGCCATACTATCACGACGGAAATCTGGGAATGCAGGGCGAAGAGAGTCGTAACCTCTCTTTTTATTCCCCCTCGCGCAACGACCTTTGCCGCGTCATTCTCGGATGGCATCTTGAGACTCGCGAGGCCTACTGTTGGAACGACACTTTGCGTGGAACGTGGGGGTACGTCGACTACAATGCTGCCGAGAAGCGCAAGTTCGACGAAGAGAATGAGCGTCGCAGGCAGAGAGCAAAGGAGATGAACGTGGCTCCCGAGGATGTGCTGCTCGTCGAGTATGTTTATGCCACCGAGCGCTACTGGTACTATCGCTATATGACACCCTATGGCGACGTGTTGCAGGAGGGACGCACCCCCTATTGGCACGGCGAGCACAATTATGTGCTTCATCTTTATCCGCTGATACAGGGCAAACTTGGCAATTTTGTCGAGCAGTTTATCGACCAGCAGCGTGCAATCAACCGAACAGCTACACTCATCGACTTTATCCGAGGTACATCTTCAAAGGGTGTGCTTGTGGTGGACGACGAAGCTTTCGAGAGTATGTCGCGCGAAGAGGTCATCGACGAGTATGTGCGTTACAATGGAGTCCTGTTTGTTCGTCTTAAACCCGGACAAAGTATAGATGGCGTAGTGCGTCAGTACAACAGCGGTGCTTCGGTTGCAGGCGATTTTGAGTTGCTCAATCTTCAGTTGCGGCTTATAAATGAAATTTCGGGAGTGAACAGTGCCATGCAGGGGCAAGCCCCAAAGGCAGGAACACCTGCCAGCCTCTATGCCCAACAGGCCTATAACTCGTCGTTGAATCTGCGTGGATTGTTTGATGCTTTTCGCACTTTCCGCCGTCGACGCGACACGAAACTGATGCAGACTATCCAGCAGTTCTACAACGAGCAGCGTCACATAGAACTTGCTGGCAAGGATTACAGTACCGAGGCAAAACTCTATAATCCGGCTAAGGTGCAGAATGTGGAACTCGACCTCACTGTTGCCGACGGTTACAATACGCCTGCTTATCAGATGCTTGCCAACGACTTTCTTATGGAGCTGTTCCGCTCTCGTGCAGTCGACATCAAGACAGTACTTGAGAATTGTAGTTTCCCCTTTGCGCGAAAAATTCTCGAGGCTGTCAAGCGCAACGAGCAGCAGTTGCAACAGGGTGCCGCTATGGAGGGTATCCCACCCGAAATGCTTCAACAGTTGCAACAGCAGATGGGTGGTGCCGGTGCCGCCGAAGCAGCGGCTTCCCAACCTCTTCCCGAGCAACCTGTCGGCGAGGTTCAACAATCAGTACCTGAGTCTGAATCCACAGACGTTTAATTTTTTTCTTTTTCAAGGCAGCATTTAGTGTAAAATCCGCTAAAATGCTGCCTTGTTTTACCACAATATACCATATTTTACCCCTAAATAGCTGTTTTTACCCCAAAAACAACCATTAATCCCTTGTTTTTTGTTTCTCTGTTGCCGGTGTATATTTTTGCCGTCGAATTTTGAAAACAGAAGCTTTGCTTGTCGATGACCGAGGCGAGAAGGATATCAACCTTGGTCAAAGAAACAGAAACCAGCTTCGCTATAATTAAATATTCTTCTAATAAAATTTTAAACAGTTTCTAAATCTTTTGAACATGGAAACAGGTCTTAGGGCAGTTTGTGGATTCGGCGATTCGGTGATGAAAGGTATTGTGGTCGACAGGGAGAATTCCCCCGCCGATGGCATTAAATATAAAATAAGTGACAAAGGATTTGCTGCCCGTTGTCGCAGGAATTTTGGTATCGACGTTGAAAATTTCGCCCGTTTCGGGGGTATGGTTACTCATGGCATGAAATTCCTGAACAGGTATGCCGACAAAGTGAAAGAGGCCGATTATGTGCTGTTCGAGTATGGTGGCAACGATTGCGACTATAAATGGGCGGAAATTTCGGAGCGTCCCGATGATGTCCACCATCCCAATGTGCCTATCGATGTTTTTACAGCAAAGTACAGGGAACTGATAGATGCGGTAAAGGCTTTAGGAACTCGTCCGGTGCTGTTGACACTGCCTGTGCTCGACCCCGAACGCTATTTCCGTTTCTTGTCAAAGGGGCTGAATGGCGATAACATTCTTAAATGGTTGCATGGCTCGGTGTTGAATATCGACCGTTGGCACGAACGTTACAATATGGAGATTATGCGTTTGGGCGTACTCACCCGTACACCCGTGATTGATATTACTTCGGTCTTTTTGGAGCGAAGAAATTATTCCGATTATCTGTGCGAGGATGGTATTCACCCCAACGAGGCAGGTCACCGTCTGATACAGGGAGCTATCGTTTCCTATCTTCGTCGCGAACGATCAGCCTGACTCTATGCTTTTTCATTCCTTAACGGGGGCGTGGCTTGCTGCTTCGCCTCCGTTTTTCAGTGTTATTAAAGTGATTTCGGGTCTTGCACCTATTCTCACAGGGAACATTGTTTCTCCCAATCCAATGTTTACGTAAAGAGATTGTTCGCCCTCTTGGTAGAGTCCGTTGTATTCTTCATACACATGACTTATTACCGACCAGCCGAATAGTGAGTATTGCATGCTGTGGGTGTGTCCCGAGAGTGTCAGGTCGATGTCTTTTTTGCCAATTACTTCGGCGCGCCAGTGGCTGGGGTCATGGGTAAGCAATATTTTGAATTTGCCGTTTGCAGAGTGCATCGCTTTGTCCAGGTTTCCGAATGAGCGGAACTTTTTGCGTATCGAGGTGTTCTCCACACCTATAATGGATATTGTGTCGCAATCGTTTTTTATTATGTCGCGCGATTCGTTCAGCAGCAGGTCCCAGCCCATGGCTCTTTCGCGAGCAACAAGTTCGTCGGCATCCTTTTTTCTCTCGCCCTCATCGTTCCATCTGGTGTAGAAACTGTAATCGTGATTGCCAAGTACCGAGTATACTCCGTCAGTGGCTTCGAGTCTGCTTAGTATCTCCTCGGTGGTGTCAAGTTCCGAGGTTCTTAGGCTTACAAGGTCGCCTGTAAAGAGTATTGCATCGGGGCACAGCGCATTTATCTTCTCTACGATTTTTGCCAACCTCTCTTCGCGTCCTATGAACGAGCGCAGGTGCATATCTGATATTTGCACTATACGGTAGCCGTCGAAGGATTCCGGTACGTGCGAAGAGCAGATTTCGACGCTGCGTGTCTGTGTGAGGTTTCTTTCTATCAACCAACCGTAAAGAAACAGCAGTGGGGGAAGCAATAGTATCCATGCTCCACGGCAGAAACTTTTCTTGAATGGCTTGCCGAAAATTTTAAGTATGCCTGAGATTATTACGATTATTATTGTTAACAATAGCAATATTGATAACAATAGTATCAGTGTAAAGAGGAATTCCATCAGTCTGTTTTTGTTTGCAAAGTTACAACAATCTCGCTCTCCCGGTGTCAGTTGCGGCTGTTCTTGGCTTTTGTTAACTTAAATAAGAGTAATTCCGCTCGATGGGCTTTGTGGTAGAAAAACAGATGGAAGCGATTATCTTACAACGGCTGTACCCTCAATCTCTATGAGAAGTTCGGGACGGCAAACATCTGCAATCAGATAGTGCTTGGGCACAGATGGGTAGCGTTCGTCCATGAATTTTATCACTTCAGCCGCCTCGCTACTATTCTTAATGTATGTGCGCAGCAAAGTGTATTCTGTTGCTGAGCAGTCTACGGGAATATTGTCGGCAACTGTAAGGCTCTTGATTATGTTCATTGTCTCCTCGGTCTGCGCCGTTGCATTGTCGAGCTGAAGACTGTTCTCGCCCTTGATGGCAGCTGTACCCGAAATATATACAACGTCACCCACGATGCGTGCGCGCTCAAATTTTGGAGTGGTGCGCTGTGCTTCGTCTGTCTTTCCGGTCAACACCTTCTGCGAGTAGTTGTGTGCCGACACCTGAACAGGATTGTCAATTGCGTGGTTGACAACGTTTGTGCCACGGATTGCGAATACCTCAATCATCACTCCACCGCATGAAGTGCCGATACCGGTGGCGGCAGGGTAGCCGTTTGACCAGTCGGCGCTGTTGTAGAAACGGCTGCGGGCATCGTTGAACTCCTGATAGTTCTGACGCTCGTTGTGTATGGCTGTTATCTGCTCAATGTAATTCCACTGGCGATAGACGTCGCTGATGTCGAAACTATGCTTTACAAGTATTTCGCTCAACTGAGAGAAAATCTCTTCCGACTGCCTGCGAATGCTTGCCGACAGAGTGGTGGGGGTGATACCCTTTGTAATAAGTTCGCAGAAGCCGTTGCCGTGCAACAGAGTGTAACCATCGTGACGTTCATACTCAACACCCTCGGGAATATATGTAACCTCGGCTGCCATAGATGCAGTTACGCATGGCTGGGCAACATACGCAGTCAATGGGGCATTGCTGCCAAAAAACTCATTTACACAGGTTGTTAGCAGACACAGGTTCTGAATATACTCTTCATTGTCGGCAGGGCAGTGGAAAATGGTTATTTTCAGCAGATTATCTGCTGCGCCTATCTGCTGCAGCAGATTGTGGCACATGCTGCCGAATGTCTCTTGCGATGAGAAGAATATCTCTTGTTTCTTGTTTGTCATTCTGTGTCTTTGAAATTTGCAGCGCGAAGATACAATAAATATATCATTGTTGCAAATAGCTGTATAAAAGCTTGTTATTTATTTTGTGGTTTGCAGTTTGAATCGCAGACGCAATGTGCCATTCTCCCAAGTATGGCTGATGATTTTAAATGTGCCAATCTCCGAAGTGTTCTCCACGTGTGTACCGATGCATGCGCACAGGTCGTAGTCGCCAATGCGTACCAGTCGTATGGTGTCGCTGGCATTTTCGGGCAGTTTGTCTACCTCCACTTCTGCCGGAATATTCTCTTTAGTTGTATACTCCGTAGTCACCGGCATTGCTGCCGTTATTACGCTGTTCACCTGCTGCTCAATGGCTGCTATCTGCTCAGCTGTAGGTTCAGCAGTCAACAGGTAGTCGCATTTGCTCTTTTTGCGTTCAATGTGCGCGTTTTTACTTCTTTTGCAACCAAACAATCTCACCATTGTCTGATTCAAAATGTGTTCGGCAGTATGCATTGGAGGAAACTCCTGTTTGTTGTGCTCGTTTAGTATGGGTGTTTCGTTTGTCATTGGTTGTTTAATTTCGTGAATAATCAACACAAAAGTAGTACTGTTTCTTGGTATGTGCAAATTTTGCACATGTGATAATGTGTATAGTGGGTTGTCACAAATAATGAGGCAACTAATATTTATCTTGCCCGTTCCAACAATACAAAAATCTTACTTAATTTAATTATTGGTTTTCCCAAGAATGTTGAAACATTATATCCGTTATGTTTTGCATAATCAGCAATCGTGTTACGAATATCATTAGTGTAGTATATGCTGAGAATCTTTTTTTCTAAAAGTTCGTGCCACGCTATAGGTATCCCAACTTTTTCAATATCATTAACTTTTCCAATTCCCAAAGCAAGGGCTACGAGACTTCTGTTAAAATCGCCATATTCAGCAATAGGCTCAACCCCGAATACTGATTTTACATTTTCTATAAACATTTTCAACAGCAATAGGTCTTCAAATAAATTCAATTCTATAATATACTCCAATTCAACTTTCACTAATGTTGATATTAAATCACTTGGGTTTTTATAAAGTTTTTTAATTCCCCAATTTGTTTGAAAAATCAATGATTCAATCATTGCCTTTTGCTTAACTGTGTTGTTTCGTTTTTTTTGATGTTTGCTTTTCATTATAGTATTGTTTTGTTGCTATAATATAAATACGAAAGTTTCTGTTGCCTTCAATATAAAACAATACAGATGTGTGCAAAAACACTGCATACCGTAGTAAAAATTTCAAATTGGGAATATTTTTTAATGCTATGCAATGATTTTGCATAGGTGTTCATTATATTTGCGGTAAATAGCGAATATAAGTTATGATAAGCAAGACATTTAACCGTTATATTTGGCTTATGAATACTCTCCTTCAATATAAGCAAGTAACCTTTGAAGAGATAAATGTGTTGTGGAAAGAGAGTTGTTTGGGCGATGGCACTCCGTTGCCATTACGTACATTCCACCAGCATAAAAATGCTGTAGAGGAATTGTTTGGAGTTGAAATAAAATGCAACCCTTCAAACGGGTACAAATATTACATTTCTACTCCCGACATTTTAAAGAACGACAGTATCCGCAAATGGCTCTTGAACT
>CAJGDX010000052.1 GCA_904502185.1 uncultured Bacteroidaceae bacterium
ACAACGTTCCATACGAAACAGGAATAACATCTCCGCATATTGAGGACCTAAGCGACTCCATGGCAACCGTCATAGCAAAGACACACCTTATAGAAGCACGCTATCCAATGGCAGAAATGAGCGAAGGCACACTGCACCGTCGCAATTTGAATCTGCGCTCACTTGGTATCAACTACAAGGTAGTCGACGAGAGTTTCTACATAATGATTAACAATCGCTCGGCTATCATCGATGGTGACAACGAAATGGAGAACGGCATTGTACATGTAATAGACTATGCAATAACTCCGATGTCGCGTAATGTGCCGGGATTGATTGATGAGTACAAATATTTTTCGCTTTTCAGTGCTGCGCTGAAGGAGACGGGTTTTCAGGACTCGCTATTGCTCGACAGGGACGATGACTATGTGCCGATAAATTATAATGCGATTGGATTCAATTATGAGCCTTGGCCTAGAATGGTTATAGACACAAAATTCTTCAAGTACACAGCTTTCATTGAAACGAATGACGTATTCAATACCAACGGCATCTACACCCTTGACGACCTTAAAGCTTTTGCCGAAAAGTGGTATGGCACCGAGGAAAAAGGAAACTACAAAAACCCGAAAAATGCACTATATAAATTCGTAAGCTATCATTTTGTTCCACGCGAACTTGCATACAACGAGATTATTTTCCACAATATCACCTATGAAACAAAATACCATGACATAAATAGCGAAGAACTAATGGTTTCCGGCTTCGACCGCTACGACTATTTCGAAACAATGCAGGGAGCGCTGATGAAGGCGACAAAGCCACTGAGTACTCCTTTGGGAGCAGATATTTTCATCAATTATAGTAAGCGCAACACACCTTTTAACCCCGAAATGCGTCATCATGTAAATGTGCGCATTATACCTCCTACTGAGTTCTGCAATATGAAAGAGGAATATGTCGAATTCAATCCCGTTGCTATAAACGGCATACTGCACCCCATAGACAGAATACTTATCTACAACGAGGACGAAATGATGGGTAACATACTCAACGAACGCATGAGGTTCGACATATCTGCACTTATTCCTGAGATGCAGTGCAACAAAATTAGGTATTATGCTCCACAAAAGTATTATCTTTACTTTATTGGAGAGAATTTTTCAAAAAATATTAAATTTCATGCTCCATCTGTGCCATTGTATTACGTGGCTGGTGACGCACGTGGACCGCACTATTATGGGGATTATGTAGGATCACTGAAAAACCTCGACTGTTCATTTAAACTCCCTAATGTCCCGCCACGTACATACGAAATAAGATTAGCTTTCTGGTTGGGCTTTTTTCAAGCGTATATTGATGGCAAGGCAGTTGGTATTCCTATAGATGGCAGTGATTTTGAAGCAGAAGAAATAGGTTATGTGCCTGATGAAGAGACAGATGATAATGGTGTGGAGAACGATAAGCAGATGCGCAACCGTGGATGGATGAAATCACCTGATTCTTTTAAGGCTGAAAATGAATTGACCTCAGCGCGTGACTCAAATAAATTTTTACGAAGAATACTAACCACGAAATATTTGGGCAGTGGCGATCATTGGTTGAGAATTAAAAGTTTAAGTGACTTAGTTTTCTGTCTTGACTACATTGAACTTGTCCCGCTGAACATAATCACTGACCCTACGAAGCCCGAGGATAGGCATTAATAAAGCTAAAGTCTGCGGATTTTGGAACGCCTCTGTCTTCAATTGCCTTTAGGGCGTTTGAATACTCCTTAGGGAAACTAAAGTTTCCGTCGTCGCAAACATTGCTCACCCGCAATGTCCTCAAGAGGAGGAATTTTAGGAGATTGATTAGCAAAGAATTGTCCCTCTTCGAAGAGGGACGAGAGGCTGAAAGCCTCGGAGGGAGTGCCCGAACCCCACGTAGAAAGCAACAAAGAACCGAATGAAACGAATACTCCACATAGCGGTATTAGACTTTTTTATCTTTGCCTAGCAAGAAAAATAGAAACAGTAACCCAAAATGGTTGCAACTACAATCAAGGATAAAATTTACCGCAAACCAAATAATTTCACATCCAACTCACATTTTTATAGAGAAATGTGGTAAAATTCGCTATTTAGGGACGAAATCCGACGATTTTCATCAATATTTATCCATATTGACTCCGATAAATAATCAAAGAGTCTATATTTGCAAATGCAGATTGACTAATACAGTTTATACAATTTACTAAATAAGCAAACAAGCACAATTGTTAACAAATACTAAAAACGGGGGGGGTAATTCTGCTTCTGAAAATATTAATAAATTTGCATGACAGCACAAAAATTTATTAACAGCACTACCCCTTCTCCATCATAAGAGGAGAAACAATAAATGAACAGACAGAAGACCCGATTTTTATGCCTGTTGGCATTAGTCTTGTCACTTTTCGCCTGCCGCGAGGAGATTGACAAAAGCAACCGTTACACCTTCACCGGTGAAACAATTGCTGACTATATACTCAACCGCAGCGAGAATTTCACCCATTTTATCAGGATACTAAAACAGGCCGAAATGTTCGGACTGCTATCCACATACGGGCAGTACACTTTATTCCTTCCCACCAACGAGGCAGTAGAAAAATTCCTCATTGAGCAGGATTCGCTCTATTGGGCTACGCGCAACGACAACGTTCCATATGAAACAGGAATAACATCTCCGCATATTGAGGACCTAAGCGACTCCATGGCAACCGTCATAGCAAAGACACACCTTATAGAAGCACGCTATCCAATGGCAGAAATGAGCGAAGGCACACTGCATCGTCGCAATTTCAATATGCGCTCGTTAGGTATCAGCTACAAGGTAGTAGACGAGCGCTTCTACATAATGATTAACAACCGCTCGGCCATCATCGACGGCGACAACGAGGTGGAGAACGGCATTGTACATGTAGTTGACAGAGCCATAAACCCCACATCGCGTAATGTACCGGGATTGATTGACGAATACAAATACTTTTCGTTATTCAGCGCAGCTCTTAAAGAGACTGGTTTGCAAGACTCGCTGCTGCTCGACAGGGACGAGAACTATGTGCCGATTGACTATAATGCAATGGGGTTCGGAGGAAGCAACGAGGCGCCAAGAATGGTTATAGACACAAAATTCTTTAAATACACTGCCTTTGTCGAGCCTGACGATGTATTTAATTCGCAAGGCATATACACCCTTGACGACCTGAAGGCGTTTGCCGAAAAGTGGTACGGCACTGAGGATAGGGACAACCCCAAAAGCACACACAATGCACTATACAAGTTCGTAGCTTACCATCTGGTACCACGCGAACTTGCCTACAACGATATTGTATTTCACAACATTCGCTATTCGACAAAATACTCAGGAAATTTCGACAGTGAATTACTTATGGTGAAGGGATTCGACCGTATCGAATATTACGAGACAATGCAAGGTCCGCTGATGAAGGTTGTAAAGCCGTTAAGCACTACGCAGGGGGGAGATATATTTATCAATTATAACAAGCGCGAGATACCTTTCAACGCCGAAATGCGCAATCATGTCAGCGTGCGCATAATCCCCCCGACAGAGTTCTGCAATATGAAAAAAGAGTACACAGGATTCTATCCCACTGCAATTAACGGAATCATTCATCCCATAGAGAATATTCTAATTTACAACGAGGGTGAAATGGTTGGTAACATCCTGAACGAACGCATGCGCTTTGACGTATCGGCGCTGATTCCTGAACTGCAATGTAACAAAATGAGGTTCTATGCCCCACAGAATCATTGTCTCTACCTCATTGGTGAGAACTTTTCCAAAAACATCAAATTTCACACCTCACGCCCCATTTTGTATCGCCCGCTTGGCAGCTCAAACTATTATGGAGACATAATAGGAACAGACAAAGGACTCGACTGCTCTTTCAAACTACCAAATGTTCCCCCACGCACATACGAAATAAGATTAGCATTTATGTATGGTTTTTTACAGCTATATATTGATGGCAAAGTAACAGGTATTCCCATAGATGGCAGTGATTTTGGAGCAGAAGATATTGGCTACGAAGCGGATAAAGAGACGGTAGACAATGGCGTTGACAATGACAAGCAGATGCGTAACAGAGGATGGATGAAAGGACCCGACTCTTTTGGCTGTTATAATTCCTATGGAACTTGGCTTTCTGCACGCGACAACAAGGATTGTTTACGAAGAATACTTACTACAAGATATTTTGGAAGTGGCGAACATTGGCTGAGAGTAAAATGTTTGTCTGACTTGGTATTTATACTCGACTTTATAGAATTTGTTCCATTGAACATCATCAACGACCCCACAAAACCCGAGGACAGGCACTAAAAAATACATAATATCTTGAAAACAAAGACAATAAAAACTCTCCCTCTTGAAGAGGGAGTACCCCGCAGGGGGGGAGGGAGTTCCCAAATAACGCTAGTAAAGCATGAATCCCCTGATTGTCTGGAACTCCTCCGTCTTCAATCGCCCTTTGGGCTGTTGAATCCACATCCTCTTCAAGTGGAGGAATTAAAGTAACTTTTTGAAAACAAGAGCAATGAACCGTCCTAAATTGTAGGGGGCAACTCCGTCATATCAGAATCTATCGAATAGCCGTTAGGATATATAAGCAATATGCTACGTCCTGTGTAATTACGCTGAATCTGTGTAAAAATATGGTCGAGCGAAGGACGGAAAGATATTGAACCGCGACGTGCGCTGACAACTATCAACAGATGGTCGGGACGTACAAGTTCCGAAATACGTTTAAGGTCGTTGCCGCCGTCAGTCTCATAAAACTCGGCACGCACGCGACTTTTAGTATCGCGCAGATGCTTCTGTATAAGAGTCATTGTATCAATGTGTCCGTGATATTTTATGCGACAATCAAGACCTGCCGCCAAACGTTCGGTCTGCTCTACCCAATGGAAAAAACCGGCCTCGAATTCAGTCTTTGCAGGGAAAGTAATGTGTATACATCTGATGGTATTGATAGGCATTGTCAGACGCGCCATTATTATTTGGCAATAGAGTCCGGTCAGAAGTTCGGGAAGCACAGTTCCCAAGAAAGAATCGTTGGGCGACGCCTTCTCGTGAAAACCTACTATAAGTTCGCGGTAATCATTCTCTTTCATTTCGTGGATGATACCATGCGAGAGGTTGGTCGTAAGACGAAGTTTGGTAAGCAGCTGCACATTTACCGTAGCAGCAATATCAGCTGCCTGGTCGAGAAGTTTTGTTCCGCGAGCCATCAATTTTTCATCCTCGTCGAGTACCACATTCACCGCCGACAGAGGAGCCTTGGAATTCTCTTTACGCAACATAAGTGCAAGACTCATCAGACGGTCGACCATTTCGGGATTGGCAAGACTGACAAGGGTTTTGTCATCTGCACCTGCCGGTTTTTCCACAATTTCGCCCGACATTGCAATCTTACGCGACGAATTTTCGGTAATGATTGAACTTACCACACAGGTGACAAGTATAAGTATGATTGTGCCATTGAGTACATCGTCGTTCAGCAGACGCGAACCATCTGCAAGAATAATATTGTATCCCACAAGCACAGCAGCAAGTGTAGCTGCCGCCTGAGCGTTGCTGAGACCGAACATCAGACGTCGCTCCTCGCCGGTCATTTTATACACCTTCTGCGTAACCAGCGATGCCAGCCATTTGCCGAAGAGAGCAATTGCTATCATCAATCCCGCAACCATCAGAGCATTGCCCTCGCCGAAGAGTACCTTAAGATCTATTATCATTCCCACACCTATAAGGAAGTAAGGAATAAACAGCGCATTGCCTACAAATTCAATATGCTTCATCAAAGGCGACGAGCGGGGAATAAGCCTGTTCAGCGCAAGTCCGGTGACGAAAGCACCAAGAATCCCCTCCATTCCCACAAGCTCCATAAGTCCGGCACCCAGGAACAGCATTGCCATCACAAAAATATACTGAATAATTCCGTCGTTGTATTTACGGAAGAAGAAACGGGTTATTCGTGGGAAAATAAAGACAATCGCCAGTGTAAGAACAATCATCTTCACAAGCAACGCAGGCAGGAACCACGCACCGGCCTCACCCTTATACAGTCCACCAATGACGGCAAGCACAAAGAGTGTCAGCGTGTCGGTAACGATTGTTCCACCCACAGCAAAATTGACACAGCGCAGACGTGAAAGACCGTAACGTGCTACAATGGGATAGGCAATAAGTGTGTGCGAAGCATACATACTGGCAAGCAACACCGAAGCTGCAAGACCATAATCGAGGATAGTAAGGTTGGCCACCACACCTATGACAAGAGGAAACACGAAGGCAGTTATTCCGAGAAGCGCCGCACCACCCTTCGCCATCTTCATCTCCTGCATATTTATCTCAAGGCTGGCAAGGAACATTATGTAGAAGAGTCCCACATCGCCAAAGAGTTCGAAGCTGCTGTCGTGAGCAAGAACATTGAACCCGTGAGGGCCTATGAGCAGTCCGGCAAAAATCATACCGATGATGTGCGGCATGCGCAACTTTGTGAAAAGTATAGGCGCAAAGAGTATGATACACAGTACTATAAAGAATATCCATGTAGTATCCGTAATCGGAAATAAATTCTCAAAATTCATCGCATCCATCATCTTCGATTCATTAATTTATGCCTACCACGTATATGTCAATCCAAGCATCATATTTTGATAAAGCTGCCAATATCCATAATCCTCGCTATACTGACTGCGAGCCTTGTCGTCGAAACGTGTGTGTATGAACATCGACGCAGAGAAATATCTGTTGAAACTGAACGAGAAGGTATTCTCCCAATCATGCTCCACACGTTTATATGTTGTATAGTAGTATAAACGGGTTTTCCACGTAAAGTTCTTGAGAAGCTGTAAAGTACTGTTAACCTCGAGGATGGTACCAAAGTCCTCGTAGTGGTGTCTGCCGTTTCTTATGCCATAGTGTGCCACCGCAAGGTCGCCGTATCTTACGAAACGATAGTTGTAGGCCGAGAGCGGTGCAAGATAAACCGAAAGGGTTCCTTTTGAAATCTGAGGCTTGTAGTCGATACCGAACGAGAAGTTGGCATTGAAAGGAGCCATGAAGTTCGAACGGAAATCGGCCTGGTTCGCATCATAGTATGGCATGAACTGTGTCCACACCTGCGCCTTCACAGAATAGTAGATATCTTTCCATCCCTTGTATCCCAGTTTCGAGGTAAAGCGCAAAAGGTCCTGATTGGTCTTTACGCTGTGCAGGGTATCGGAAGGAGCTGTGTAAAAGCCCAGTTTTGCTTCAAGATGGTTCTCGAACTTCACTTTTTTCTTATCGTCGTAGTTGAGTTTCAGTTCCAGGTTCACCAGCATGTTCTTTGTATTCTCACCACCACTGCGCCAGTTGTCCGAGTAGAAATGCTGCGTATAGTTAATGCCGAACGCACCCGAGGTACGCCAATAGTTGGGTTTTACAATCTTGGTCTTGAGGTCACCGGCGAGGTTATCGGGCATGGCGATAGGCTGAATAACAGT
The DNA here is from genome assembly GCA_904502185.1 of uncultured Bacteroidaceae bacterium. Taxonomy (GTDB): domain Bacteria; phylum Bacteroidota; class Bacteroidia; order Bacteroidales; family Bacteroidaceae; genus HGM04593. The sequence goes on from CAJGDX010000052.1 coordinate 7,515, forward strand.
CATTGTAATGCCTGCAACCTGTTGATTCTTTGTATTATCGACACTTGTCTCCTTGCGTATCTCGTCCTCGGTAGCCCACACGCGTGAAGGGTTATTCTTGTAGAGGTCGAGCAGCAAGCCATCGATGACCTGCGAACGTTTGGAATCTACAGCCAGCTGTGTATCTGTGGAATTGTCGGAGAAGCTGATGTCGCTGAAATAGCTCTGACCAAGCACCGAACGATACAGGGTAGGACGCATGAACAAACGGACGAAAGTGGGGTTTGTGCGTTCATCGCCATCGACATTGCTCATATCCACTTGCATCGTATCGTAGTGTGCTACCAGCGAGTCGAGACGAGAGAGGAAAAAATCGCGGACAGCCGAATCCGATACTGCCACCGTCAACGAATCGGTAATGTTCATCGGCAGTGTATCCTCACTTTCAGCCGTTTCGGTTGTTTCACTCATTTGGGGCAAAGTATCACCTGCAAGTGTCAACGAATCGCCCTCGACAGCAACCAATGTGTCATTTTTCACTGTCAGGGAATCATTCGCCACCACAACAGTGTCGCCACCGACAACCGCCACACTACCCCGCGCCATCGCCGAAAGCGAAGCAAACAGACAAACAAACGCTATAAATAGATTTTTCATAGAATAAACTTTACACAATAATCGGGTGCCGCATCTCCCCATTTACACAGAAACAGTGCAAAAAGAGGCAGGACAAACCCGGAACTCATCGAAAGTGGCGGCAAAATTCACACGCCAACCCTTTCCGACTGCAAATTTACATTATTAATGTAGAATTTTGCAAGAAACAGAGGGCAAAATAGTTTATTTTTTCTAACTTTGCACCCCAATTACGAACAACAAGCAATAACCCACTAAAACATCATGGACAAAAACAACCTAATAGGATTTGGTCTGATAGGCTTGGTACTCGTGGCATTCGTATATTTCAACCAGCCCGACCCCAAGCAGATTGAAGCACAAAAACGTTATCAGGATTCTATCACCGCCATTGCTCAGCAACAAGAGGCTGCCGCAAGAGCAGTTGCCCTTGAAGAGGCAAAGAAAATTGAGGAGCAGAGCAAAGACAGCACATCTGTACTGTTCGATGCACTCAACGGCGAAGAGAAGTTCATCACACTTGCCAACAAAAATCTAAGCATACGCATTTCAACACTCGGCGGACGCATCTGCTCGGCAACACTTGCCGACTACAAGAACCAGCAGGGCGAGCCTGTGACACTCTTCAGCGAAGAGGACAACATTGCAGTGCGCAACGTACGTCGCAGCGATGACAAAATCTTCAATCAGCTCTACTTCACCATCGACGGCAAAGAAGAGAACATCGACACACGCAAGCTCTACTTCACACCTGTAGAGGCAACTGAAAGCAGCGTAGTGATGCGTTTACCCCTCGGTCAGGACAAATATGTAGACTTCTGCTACAACATACTGCCTGAAAGCTATGTTGTAAATCTGTCGATTGAGGCACACAACGCCTCAAACATCTTCTCTGCATCGACCAAAGAGATAAATATCGTATGGGACCAGATTCTGCGTCAGCAAGAGAAGGGTTACACTTTCGAGCAGCAGTACACCTCACTCACCTACAAACCCGTAGACGAGGACACCGACTACCTGAACGAGAGAACAGACGACAGCGAGAAGCTTGCCGAGCCTATACAGTGGATTGCATACAAGAACCAGTTCTTCTCTTGCATAATGGTTGCAAAGGATAACTTTGACGATGTAACTGTGAAATCGGATACCCTGCACGAGGGCAGAGGCTACCTCAAGAACTGTTCGGCAGACATGACTGCACCCTTCGACCCCTCGGGACGTACAGCCACAGACCTCTCATTCTATTTCGGTCCCAACAAGTTCAGCATCCTCAAGGAGAGCAACGAACTGATAGGTGGCGAGAACAACGACCTTCAGTTGCAGAAACTCATATACTTCGGCTGGCCCATCGTACGCTGGATTAACCGTTTCTTCATTATGTACCTCTTCGACTGGCTCACAAGCTGGGGACTCAGCATGGGACTTGTACTGTTGCTGCTCACCTTGATAGTGAAAGCCATTGTCTACCCCTTCACCTACAAGTCGTACGTTTCGTCGGCAAAGATGCGCGCCCTGAAGCCCTACATCGACGAGATAAACGCAAAATACCCCAAACAGGAGGATGCTATGAAGAAACAGCAGGAGATAATGATGCTGTACAGCAAATATGGAGCAAGCCCCATGGGAGGCTGTCTGCCCATGCTCATACAGATGCCTGTCTTCATCGCAATGTTCAACTTCGTGCCTAATGCCATCGAGTTGCGTCAGCAGAGCTTCCTCTGGGCAAACGACCTTTCAACATACGACGACGTAATCAGTTGGGGAACATCAATCTGGCCCATAGGCAACCACATCAGCCTCTTCTGTTTGCTCTTCTGCATCGTGCAGATAGCCAACACCTACTACACATCGAAGATGCAGCCCAACATGGGTTCACCCGAACAGGCACAGCAGATGAAAATCATGCGTTGGATGATGTACCTGATGCCCATCATGTTCTTCTTCATCTTCAACGACTACTCATCGGGACTCAACTACTACTACTTCCTCTCTACACTCATCAGTGTATGCATCTTCATCTACCTGCGCTACAAGGTTGACGAGAATGACTTGCTGAAAAAGATGGAAGCATACTACGAAAAGAACAAAAACAACCCCACAAAGCGCACCAACTTCATGGCAAACCTTGAGGCCATGCAGAAAGAGCTTGAGCGTCGCAACGAGGAGTTGAAAAAAGAAAGAAACAAATAAAACAGATATAAAAAATGGGTTTATTCGATTTTTTCAAGAAAAAACAGCAGCCCGCCGAAAAGGTGGGAGGCATGGAAGACTTCATGACACTCATCAGAGTATACTACCAGTCGGTGCTTGCCGCCAACCTCGGAATAACAAACATCGGTATGTTGCCCGACCTTGCAACATTCAAGCGCACACTGAAAGTTGCCACACAGAACAACAAATTAGGCGTTGCAGAGCGCAGCCGCTGTAAGAAGATGCTCGAACAGCTCTACGGCATGAACGAGAACTTCTTCAAAGAGATAGACCACTCTATCAAGCGCAACTGCAAGACCGTGAACGACGTAAGAACCTACCTCTTTGCGTTCCAGGGTTTCAACAACGACCTGATGATGCTTGTCAGCAACCTTATGCAGTGGAAATTCCGCATCCCCGGCATCTTCCACAAAATGCTGCGCGACATGACCGCAAAGACTATTAACGACATCCTCACCAAGAACAACTGGAAAGACGAGGCAACATTCAAGACCGTCTACGCCATCCGTCAACAGAAGGAGCGTCTCTGCTACTCTGCCGAATGGATGACTGAATATGTCTACAAGATAGTTACATTGGCAAAGAAGGAGCCACGTTCAAAAGGTGGCGAAAATGAGGCTAAAAAATAATAGAAGAAAATATCCCACTAAATTAAGGCAATCTTGCATGCAAGATTGCCTTTTTTACACACAAAATATACGAGTCAATTGATAGTAGCAGAAGTTAGTAAAACATTCTATAACAAAGACAAACAAAGCTACACATCGCAAACTCGGAAAATATTTTTCAAAAAAGCAATGCAGTAGGAAAATCTCTAAATGGTAAGCCCGTATTTTGACGTAAAATGCTTACCTTTGACATTGCAATTGAGTTATCCCTGTTTTAATATAATGTTTGATACCGAAAAGCACCCTCTCGCCCCATTCCTGCCAGACGAAGCACGGATATTGATGCTCGGCAGTTTTCCACCCAAAGAAGACAAATGGTCGATGCGTTTCTTCTACCCAAACTGGATAAACGACATGTGGCGGATAGTGGGCACAATATTCCACGGCGACAAACATCATTTCGAAGTACAGGGCGAAAAACGTTTCGACCGGGAGCGCATAGTGGACTTCTGCACCAGGCATGGCATAGCTCTCTACGACACAGCCTGTGAAGTGCGACGTCTGAAGGACAATGCCTCGGACAAATTCCTCGAAATAGTAACTCCAACCGACCTTACAGCACTACTAAAACAGATACCGCAGTGCAAGGCAATAGTTACTACCGGACAGAAAGCAACTGATATAATAGTAGAGAAATTCGGTTGCAAGGAACCGCCCATCGGCAGCATGGAGAGGATCACCCTTGCCGATGGACGCACACTGCACTTTTGGCGTATGCCCTCCTCGTCGCGGGCCTATCCACTGGCACTCGACAAAAAAGCGGAATATTATCGTAAGATGTTTGAATATGAGTTAAATTCAGTATATTAGCAAAGAAAAACCAAAATCCCAACATACAAATGAAGAAAATATTATTAACTACACTTGTGGCACTTCTTGCCATAACACAACTGCGAGCAGACAAAGGTATGTGGCTGCTGCAGCTCATGCGTCAGCAAAACCTCGAAGACCAGATGCGCAAGCTCGGACTTCAGATAAGCGCAGACGAGATTTACTCACCCAATGCCCCATCCCTGAAAGACGCCATAGGCATCTTCGGCGGAGGTTGCACCGGCGAAGTTGTATCGCCCAACGGTCTTGTGGTAACCAACCACCACTGTGGATTCAGCTTCATACAGCAGCTGAGTACAGTGGAGCACAACTACCTGCAAAATGGCTTTTGGAGCCAGAGCAACGAAGAGGAACTTCCCTGCGAAAATATCGGATTCACCTTTGTTGTAAAAATAACAGATGTAACCGACGAAATAAACTCACGCATAGCAAGCGGCAAGATTACCGAGGAACAATCCTTCAACCGAGCAGCACTTGCAAAGATAGGCAAAGAGCTGTTCGACGCTGACAACATCGAAGGCAAGCAACACATGTACCCACAGCTTCTCCCCTACTTCGAAGCAAACAAATACTACCTTGTATACTATAAAAGATACACCGACGTACGCCTCGTGGGAACACCTCCCTTTGCCATAGGTAAGTTCGGCGGCGAGACCGACAACTGGATGTGGCCCCGTCACACCGGCGACTTCTCGGTATTCCGCATCTATGGTGACAAGGATGGCAACCCTGCGGCATACAGCAAAGAGAATGTCCCCTTGAAAACTCCCAAGCACCTCAACATCTCGATAGCAGGTTTCGAGCAGGGAGATTTTGCAATGATTATGGGCTTCCCCGGCAGCACATCGCGCTACCTCACAGCCGACGAGGTGAAACAGCGCATGTACCAGAAGAACGAGCCCCGAATTGCAATGCGCGACGTAACTCTGAAAATCATCCGCGAGGAGATGGAGAAGAGCGAAGATATAAACATCAAATATGCCAGCAAGCTCGCCCGCATAAGCAACTACTGGAAAAACTCGATAGGCATGAACAAAGCCATCATCGACAACAAGGTAATTGAAACAAAACTGCAGGAAGAGGCAGCCTTCAAGGCATGGGCCAAGAGCATTGGCAACAACGACTACGCAAATGTTGTAGAGAAGATAAACGCCTGTGTAGAGGAGATGAACCGCACACAGTACCTCACAATGCTCACAAGTGAACTTCTTGGAAATGTGGAATTCTTTTCACGCAACCTCAGCGATGGCAACAAAAAGATGTTCGACACCCCGGAAAAGATAAGCGAACAGATGAAGTCGCTCTACTCGTGGCTTCACAACCGCGACTACATCCACAACATCGACCGCCGCATAGCCAAAGAGGTGCTTCCCCTCTACTTCGAACTTACAAAGCCCGAAGAGCGTAACGACTACCTCAACGAGGTTGAGAAGAAGTACAAGGGCAAACTCGCAAAATACATCGACGAGGTTTATGACAACTCTATCCTTGCCAGCGAGAAGAACCTCAACAAATTCCTCAAAAAACCCTCGCTCAAGAAGATGGAGAGTGATCCGGCATACAAACTTCGCACCGCAATCCTCTCGGTACAACGCGAACTTTCTAAAAAGAACAGCGAATTTGCGAAGAGAATGAATCCCCTGCACAAGACATATCTGAAGGGATTGCTGGAAAAGGCAAACGGCACCCCCATGGCTCCCGATGCTAACAGCACAATGCGTATGACCTATGGTAGTGTAAAACCCTACCAGCCCAAGGATGGAGTAACCTACAACCACTACACCACCCTTAAGGGAGTAATGGAAAAGGAGAACCCCAAGAGCAGCGAATTCATCGTTCCTGCACGTCTTAAAGAGCTATACGAGAAGAAAGACTACGGCGAATATGCACTTGCCAATGGAGAGATGCCCGTAGCCTTCCTCACCACCAACGACATCACCGGCGGAAACAGTGGCAGCGGTGTGCTCAACTCAAGAGGAGAGCTTATAGGACTTGCATTCGACGGCAACTGGGAATCGCTCAGCGGCGACATAAACTTCGACAACGACAAACAGCGTTGCATAAATGTCGACATTCGCTACGTACTCTTCATCATTGAGAAATATGGCAATTGCAAACGCCTTATCGACGAAATGAAGATAGTGAAGTAAACAAACAGAAAGCATACAAAAATCCTCCTCATAAAGTTTCGAACTTTATGAGGAGGATTTTTGTACCGGATAATTTACTTCGAAGCAGTTCGGACCTTTGTATTTTGTTATATTAACGTGACTATTTTTAATAAGGCCGTGTCAAAAAATATATTTGACTCGGCCTTATTTTTGCCTTTTCCTGTAAAGCAACCCCATCTGAACCATTCTCTTAATATTTAACATGAGTTCGATATAAGTTTCTTCCACTATTCTATTGATTGAGGGCGTATAATCTTCAAGGTATATTTTACCCTTAATTGTCTTTGCAATTAGCACGGTCCATGTTTCTATCCCTACTTTTCGGCGCCCGAAAAGTAGGCAAAAGGGCTCGGCACACTGGACAGGGCAGTTGGTTTCTCCCTTTGTTCAGGAATTGCCTTACGGCAATATCCTTCAGTCGGTTAAACCTTGTCACCAATAACTTTTCATCTTTTGCAAGGGGTGAAACAGTTAGGCC
>CAJGDX010000053.1 GCA_904502185.1 uncultured Bacteroidaceae bacterium
GACTGATGGACGGCTTTGCCGTACTCCTTTGGGGAAATAAACCTCCCGTCGTCGCAAACAACGCTCATTCGCGTCGTCGCTGTAAAAAATTGAAGTAAACTTCATTTTCTTGCTCGTTTGTTGCTATCTTTGGATAAAATAGGCTGCGCCTCGGTAATAAAAAAAACGACGCTTTTTTTGTATTACTCTCGGCTTGCACTATCTTTAGATAAGATGGACTGCACTCGCTGTAAAAAAATTGAAGTAAACTTCATTTTCTTGCTCGTTTGTTGCTATCTTTGCAAAAAAAGAAAACGACAAATATAAGATGGAAGAAACAACAGCCCCTAAACGAAAAACTCGTAGCCGTCAGTCGGCTGCCTCGGCTCCTTTGGTGAATGAATATGGACATCTTCAACCTCAGGCATTGGAACTAGAAGTTGCAGTGCTTGGTGCGTTAATGGTGGATAGTGATGCTATCGGACGTTTGGGTGGAATGTTGAAACCCGAATCTTTTTACGATAAACGTCATCAGCTTATTTTTGATGCTATTCGTGAGATGGATTTGCACGACAGACCTATAGACATTCTGACGGTAACGGATTATCTGCGCCGTAAAGGAACACTGGAAGAGGTAGGTGGCCCCTTTTATGTTACTGAACTGACAAGCAAGGTTGTTTCTTCTGTGAATATCGAATATCATGCCCGCATTATTGCGCAGAAGAAATTGGCTCGTGACCTTATTACATTCACCAGCAAGACTCAGACGGATGCTTTTGACGAAACGGTGGATGTCGAGGAACTCATGCAGCGCGCCGAGTCGGAACTTTTCGATATTTCGCGTAACAATATGAAACGCGACTTTACCCAGATAAACCCTGTTATTAAAGAGGCGTACATGGGTATTCAAAAGGCTTCGAAAAACACCAGCGGTCTTAGCGGACTCAGCAGTGGATTCCATGCACTCGACAAGATGACAGCCGGATGGCAGAATACCGACCTTATTATTCTTGCTGCGCGTCCTGCGATGGGTAAGACTGCTTTTGCGCTCTCTATCATACGCAACATGGCTGTCGACCAGAATATCCCCGTTGGAATGTTCTCACTTGAGATGGGTAATGTGCAGCTGGTGCAGCGTCTTATAAGTAATGTGTGTCAGATACCCGGTGACAAGATTAAGAGTGGACAGCTCGAGAAGTATGAATGGGGACAGCTCGATAATAAAATCACTGCACTCGACAATGCTCCTTTATATATTGACGATACACCACAGCTGTCTGTGTTTGAACTTCGAACAAAGGCTCGTCGTATGGTGCGTGAGCATGGTGTAAAGATGATATTCATCGACTACCTTCAGTTGATGAGTGCCAATGTGGGTAAGGGTAGCCGACAGGAGGAAATCAGTACAATCTCTCGTGCGCTTAAAGGTCTTGCCAAGGAGCTTAATATTCCCATAATGGCTCTTAGTCAGTTGAACCGTAACCTTGAAGGACGTGAAGGTGTTGAGGGTAAACGTCCGCAGCTGAGTGACCTTCGTGAGTCTGGAGCCATCGAGCAGGATGCCGATATCGTATTGTTTGTTAACCGTCCCGAGTATTTCCATATATATAAGGATGGTGACTTCGATTGGCGCAAAAAGGCTGAGATTATTATTGCCAAGCACCGAAATGGTGCCATTGGCGATGTTCGTCTTTCGTTCCGTGGAGAGTATGCCCGATTTATGAACCTTGATGATGAGTCGTTAGTGGCAGTTCCAACCGGTGACATTCCAATGGTAAAGACTTCGCGTCTGAATGCTTCGCCTCTGCCTCCCGAAATGGATGCACCACTGCCGCCGCTTCCCGATTATCTTGCAGGTGGTGGAGGGGCTCTGCCATCGGATATGTTGCCGCCTCAAAGTTCTGGCAGTGATGTTCCTTTCTAATATTAGATTCAAAGGATCCGGCCTTTGCAAAGATATTAAAAGTTCGCTCTGTTGGGCGAACTTTTATTTTGTGTGTAGCTTCAGGATATCTTTCTGTGCTGTGAAATAGGGCAAATATTTTATGCACAATGGAATTGCAGTCATGCACAGAAGAATGGTCGTAGCTGCCACTATGCAATTGCCGGTTGTTTCAGATACAGGCAATCCTCTTGCAACTAATTGTATGGGGCGATAAATAAGGTGGTGCGTACATAGGGGAATTATTGAATAGCGTCCGATGTATGACACAACCGGCAGTCGTTTGACAACCTTGCACAACAATAACAGGGCAATAACACTTGTAGTTGATAGAATTGCCAGTGCCAACAGATTCCCTGAGATATATTTGTCGTGGAAATAGATGATTGGGGCAAAAATCTTGTCGGTGGTGTATGCAACGGCAAACAGCAGTATCGCAAATATTGTATTGTATCTGTCCCATTTGTTCGGGTAGAGCAGTGAACTTCTTTTCAGTATGTAACCAAAATAGAAGAAAGGCATTCCTACCAATGAAACGTCTATCATACATGGGAGAAAAACAGACTCTTTTTCGAGGAGATAGCCTATGGCAAACATGGCAACAACTATTGCGCAACGCAGAAACTCCTTATTGATGTTCAGAGATATAATGCAGAAAAAAATGTTGCACCAGAAGAGTGCAAGCAGGAACCATATTGGTCCGTTGAAGTATTGTGCTTGTGTGAAAACATCAAGAATACCTTTTGCATCGCTCACTATAAGTCCAGGGAAAAGCGCATTGCATGCGTAGAAAATTGCATAGCTGCCGATGTAAAAAAAACAGAAAGGGGATAAGGATTTTGTTGCACTTTCGAATAAAAAACTGTTGCAAGCCTCCATAATCTTTGAAAAAAAGTCCGGAGAGGGCAAAATAGAGGGGTGTGCGCATAGCTGTCAATCCGGGTAAATCAACTGCTATTCCGGTGTGTCCCAAAATGATGAGTATTATACATACCCCCTTCGCCAGGTCTATGAATTCTATTCTTTTGTCGCTTTTGTTCATTCTTTTCCCTTGTTTGTGTGTGCGAAGTTATCAAATAATTGCCAATAACAACATATCTAGCCCTGCGTTTGAGAAAAATAATGTAACTTTGTCGTCAGTGATTCTATTTTCTGGAATTTACAGTGATGTTTTTTAAATTGACAGCTGCACGATACAAATGTCTTTCAATTCTTTTGAATATCTGCTTTTTCTGCCTGCGGTGTTTCTGCTCTATTGGTTCGTCTTTAAAAGACGCGATGCGCAGAATGTGCTGATTGTGGTTGCAAGTTACATATTTTATGGCGCATGGGATTGGCGTTGTCTTCTTCTTATTGCGCTCACATCCTTGTGTAGCTATGCAAGTGGGGCATGGATGCAAAAATTCTCACAAACAGATGTCAGGCGAAAAATACTTTCATTGTCGAACATTCTGCTGAATTTGGGTATTCTCTGCTATTTTAAGTATTTCAACTTTTTCGGTGAGAGCTTTACGGCTTTATTGAATGCACTCGGCATTCAGGCAGATTGGGTGACATTTAATATAATCTTGCCTGTGGGAATAAGTTTTTATACATTTCAGGCACTTAGCTACACAATTGATGTCTACTACGGAAAAATAAGACCGACAAATGATGTTGTGGCATTTCTTGCATATATTAGTTTCTTTCCGCAGCTGGTCGCAGGCCCGATAGAGAGAGCAACCAATCTGTTGCCTCAGTTCCTTGCGGAGAGACACTTTGACTATGCTTCGGCTGTGGATGGAATGAGGCGTATCCTTTGGGGACTTTTCAAGAAAATGGTTGTTGCCGATAATTGTGCAATGGCAGTAAATGCAATTTTCTCCGACTATGCGCAGTGCGACAGTGCTACACTGTTGCTTGGGGCGGTTCTTTTTGCTTTTCAGATATACGGAGATTTTTCGGGCTATTCAGATATTGCAATAGGTTCTGCCAAACTCCTTGGAATCAGACTGATGCAGAATTTCAACACCCCATACTTCTCACGTGATATTGCTGAATTCTGGCGTAGATGGCATATTTCGCTTACAACATGGTTCCGCGACTATATTTACATTCCTTTGGGTGGTAGCCGTTGCGGGCAATGGAAAACTTTGCGCAATACTTTTATTATATTCCTTGTTAGTGGACTATGGCATGGCGCCAATATGACATTTGTTTGCTGGGGACTGTATAATGCTCTGCTTTTCAGTGTGCTGATGTTGTTGGGGGTGAATCGCAGGAATGTCAATATGGTGGCGCAGGGCAGGGTGCTTCCCAATATAAAAGAACTTCTGCAAATGGCAGGGACGTTCCTGCTGGTAGTTGTCGGGTGGGTTATTTTCCGTGCCGATAATATTTCAATCGCATTCGAATATCTGCATCGTATGCTGTCTGATTTCAGTTTTACTATGCCGATAGTAGGACGAAAGGCTCTGCTTTTTGTGTTGTTGCTGGTGATTGTCGAATGGTTGCAACGAGGAAAAGAGCATGGATTGCAGTTCCCCGATAATGCCTTTTTCCGTTGTCGTGGTGTGCGTTGGGCAACCTATTATCTGCTATTTATGATGACGTTGCTTATGGCGGGAAGAGAAACGGATTTTATCTATTTTCAATTCTGACGGGGTATGAAACAGTTTGTGAATTTTACGCTGATTTTTGCTGCAATAGTGTTGCTTACTTTAATCACGGGTGAGTGCATAATATCTTTGCAGCCAAATTCGTATAGATACAAGAATCAATGGATGAACGAAAATTCCGCAGAGGTGGAACTGTTGGCACTAGGCAGCTCTCACGGGTATTATGGACTGCATTCGTCGACACTCCACGAAAAGGCATTTAATATGGCCAATGTTTCTCAGAATTTCGAGTACGATTATCTGCTGTTGCAGCATCATATACCCCAGTTGAAAAGACTTAAAACTGTAGTTTTGCCACTCTCTTATTGCTCTTTGTTCGATAAACGTTTCGAGGAGTGTGACGACTGGTGGTATGCCATCAACTACAAAAAGTATATGGATATTGATGTTCATTCCGACTATTCCAAATATAATTTTGAATTGTCCAATCTGCCCGTTTATAGTGGAAGGTTGATGGAGATTGTTTCAGGTGGCGAACTTCCTCTTTGCGATTCCTTAGGCTTTGGAATGGGTTACACACTCGCCACAAGGTCGGCAACCTGGAAAGAGGATGCTCTGATGACAGTGGAGAGGCATACGGCAGATGATTGGGGCTATTTTGAATATAATTTCGGCTATCTGCGTAAGATTGCCGAACTGTGTAATGAGAATTCAATCGATCTGATTGTTGTGACATTGCCGGCTTTCCATCTCTATTATGACAGGCTTGATACGGCTCAACTGAACAAGATGTATCAGACTGTAACAGCCTTGCGGCAGGAGTATGAATTCCGCTATTGCGACTATTTGCGCGACAAACGATTCGGCGAGGATGATTTTTATGACGTTGACCATCTTTCGGATGTCGGTGCGCGAAAATTCAGCTTAATTCTTAAGGATGACTTTGCATTTTAGAACTCATTTTCTTAATAATCCACACACTAAACGTAATATTTTTAGTTTAGACTTTATTGTTTGCGAAAAAAAATGTAATTTCGCAGATTGAAATAATATTTACGGTAAAGACACAATAAAACAATATGAATATCTCTTATAATTGGCTGAAAGAGTATGTCAATTTTGACCTTACTCCCGAAGAAGTAGCCGTAGCACTAACCTCAATGGGTCTTGAAACAGGAGGCGTCGAAGAGGTTCAAACAATCAAAGGAGGTCTCGAAGGACTTGTGATTGCTGAGGTACTTACATGTACCGAGCATCCCGATTCTGACCATCTCCACGTGACAACAGTGAATTTGGGTGACGGCAATCCTGTGCAGGTTGTCTGCGGTGCGCCCAATGTCGCAGCAGGACAGAAAGTTGTTGTTGCCACCATCGGTACAAAACTGTATGACGGTGACGACTGCTTCACTATAAAGAAATCAAAGATTCGTGGTGTGGAGTCTAACGGAATGATATGTGCCGAGGATGAAATTGGTATCGGAAACGACCATGCAGGCATCATAGTTCTTCCTGCCGACGCTGTACCCGGAACACTTGCCAAAGATTATTACAACATCAAGAGCGATTATATCATCGAGGTTGATATCACTCCCAACCGCGCTGATGCTTGCTCACACTATGGTGTTGCACGCGACCTCTATGCTTACCTTACACAGAATGTAGGCGCGACAACTATTCAGCGTCCCGATTGCGAGGCATTCAAGGTGGAGGACAATTCTCTTCCCATTGATATTGTGGTTGAGAACAGCGAAGCTTGTCCCCGTTATGCCGGAGTAACCATCAAGGGAGTAACAGTGAAAGAGTCTCCCGACTGGTTGAAGGACAAACTGCAATTGATAGGTCTGCGTCCCATAAACAATATTGTCGACATCACCAACTACATACTGCACGCATACGGTCAGCCCATGCATTGTTTCGATGCAGACAAGATCAAGGGTGGCAAGGTTGTAGTTCGCACATATCCCGAAGGTACACCTTTTGTAACTCTCGATGGCGAGGAGCGCAAACTCAGCGAACGCGACCTTATGGTATGCAACGGCGAAGAGCCTATGTGTATTGCCGGTGTTTTCGGTGGACTCGACTCGGGAACAACCGAAGAGACCAAGAATGTGTTCCTCGAGAGTGCATATTTCCATCCCACATGGGTGCGCAAGACAGCGCGTCGTCACGGATTGCAGACAGATGCTTCGTTCCGTTTCGAGCGTGGTGCCGACCCCAACGCTGTAATCTATGCACTCAAGCAGGCTGCAATACTTATTAAGGAACTTGCAGGTGGAACTATATCAATGGATATAAAAGATGTATATCCTAACCCCATCGAGGATTTCCCCGTTGAACTCTCATACGAATATGTAAACAATCTTATAGGTGCAGATATTGCCCCCGAAACAGTGAAGAGCATTGTCAGCTCGCTGGAAATGAAGATAACATCGGAAACAGCAGAAGGCCTCTCTTTGCAGGTTCCTCCCTATCGTGTAGACGTACAGCGTCCCTGTGATGTTGTCGAGGATATTCTTCGTATCTACGGATATAATAATGTGGAAATCTCTACCACACTTCACTCGTCAATCATCACCAAAGGCAGCGAGGATAAGTCACACAAATTGCAGAATGTGATTTCTGAGCAGCTTGTAGGTTGCGGATTCAGCGAAATACTCAACAACTCGCTTACCCCCTCGGCATATTACGAAGGTCTTGAAACTTACAAGGACGAAAATCTTGTTCGTTTGATGAACCCCTTGAGTGCCGACCTCAACGTACTGCGTCAGACATTGCTCTTTGGCGGTCTTGAAAGCATACAGCGTAACGTCAGCCGTAAATACACAGATATCAGCTTCTTTGAATTTGGTAACTGTTACCGTTTCGATGCAGACAAGCGCGTCCCCGAAAAAATCCTCAGCCCCTACAGCGAAAGCTATCATCTGGCACTTTGGATGACAGGAAACAATATTGCAGCATCGTGGATGGATGCAGGTCGTGCAATAACCATTTACGACCTCAAGAGCCACGTTGAACATATCTTCGACCGTCTCGGCTTTGCAGCACAGGCGCGTAAAATCTCAACTTTCAGCAACGATGTTTATTCGGCTGCAATCCAGTTCGAGACTCGTGGCGGAAAAAAGGTTGCAGAGGTTGCCATCATTCGTAAAAAGATTCTCAAAGCATTCGATCTTGAAAACGAGGTGTTCTATGCGGATATCAACTGGAATGAACTTATGCGTGCAATAAAGAATGCTAAGGTGGGTTATGCCGAAATCAGCAAATATCCTGCGGTGAAACGCGACCTTGCACTGCTCGTCGACAAGTCTGTTACTTTTGCGCAGATTGAGCAGATAGCACGCGAAACAGAGAAACGCCTGTTGAAGGATGTTTCACTTTTCGATGTTTACGAAGGAAAGAACCTTGAGCCTGGAAAGAAGAGCTACGCAGTCAGCTTCATTCTTCAGGACGAGACTCAGACTCTCAATGACAAACAGATAGACAAGACTATGGCACGATTGCTCGATAATTTCGTGAAACGTCTTGGAGCAATACAACGATAATAATAATCAAATAAAAAATATTACAATGGGAAGAGCATTTGAATATCGCAAAGCTGCCAAACTCAAAAGATGGGGTAATATGGCGCGTACATTCACCAGAATCGGAAAACAGATTGCCATCGCAGTAAAATCTGGCGGTCCCGACCCCGAAACAAACCCTCACTTGAGAGCTATCATCGCCAATGCGAAGCACGAGAATATGCCTAAAGACAATATCGAACGTGCAATCAAGAACGCACTTGGCAAGGATCAGAAAGATTACAAGGAGGTAACATACGAAGGATACGGTCCTCACGGAATCGCAATTTTTGTTGATGCTGCAACAGACAATACAACTCGTACAGTTGCAAACGTACGTTCAGTATTCAATAAGTTCGGTGGTACACTTGGAACATCAGGCAGTCTTGCATTTATGTTTACACAGAAGTGTGTTTTCACATTCAACAAACCCGCAGACCTCGACATGGATGAGTTTATTCTTGAATTCATCGACCTCGGCATCGATGATGAGTACGATGAGGAGGAGAATGAGGTAACAATCTACGGCGATCCCAAATCTTTCGGTCTTTTGCAGAAAGCTTTGGAGGAGAAGGGTTTCGAAATTACCGGTAACGAGTTTACACGCATCCCCAACGATCTTAAGGATGTAAACGACGAGCAGCGTGCTGTAATTGAGAAGATTGTTGAGCGTCTCGAAGAGGATGACGATGTGCAGAATGTTTACACAAACATGCGTCCTGCAGAATAGTCGTTGATGCGATATATAAATTTTAAAGGTTCAGGGTATATGCAGCTGCATATACCCTGAACCTTTTTTATATTATTAATAAGGTACTACGGGCGAAAAGATGGGGGACGTACACCTCCGCTGCCGGGTGGTGGCATTGATGGTGGTCTGTTTACTCCCGGTGGGAAGCCCATGGGCGGATGTGGGCGGGGTGGTGGAGGCATTGGCGGTCGTATGGCGGGAGGTACTCTCGGATACCACAATCCGTGTGGAAATGCAGCAGTCGGTACGCAGCCTGCGTTGTCGTTCAGTCAGTAACTTGGCTGTCCTTCGAAAATTCCTGCCGAATTGTACGGGTATAACATTCCATTGAACACCATAAAGTTACCGCTGTAATTGGCATTGACCCTTGCACTTGCCTGGTTGCTGTTTGCGGTCAGTGTCACATATATTACGGCGGAAATGCCATTGCCCTGAATAGAACAGCTGTAAAATATGTTTCCATCTGCATCTTTACCTATGCGCTCGCCCCAAACATTGCCTTCGAGAGTAACTCCACCAAGTCCGTTTGGGGAGTTGATATTAGTGTTGTTGAATGCAGTCTGGACGGTTCCTTGCCCTCCATTGACGGCTACATAGTTTGTGCTTGATGTTACGAAACGGGTTATGCCATTGTTGAATGTTATGTTAGAGGCTTCCAATGCCCATGAACCGCTTTGCAGGGCGGCAACGGCCTGAGCAAATGACACGGAATCTTCAACGGCGATTCTGGCCTGCTCTGCCTCTCTTTTCTTAAGCCTTTCGGCACGCCACGCAGCTTCGCGCTCGGCACGGCTCATTTTGTTCTTTTGGGCGATGGCAGTTGCCTGCATGCAGAGTGTGAAAATGAAGAGTACAAATAAATAACGTTTCATATTCATTAAATTTAAATAGTTGTATACATCTGTTGGTTTTATTACTATAAAAAACAAAAGTGATATTATGTTTTCTGATGAGTGTTAAATATCACTAGAAGCATGAATTTGCATGGTGTGTTTAAAAACAATTTATGACTTATGTTGTCGCCTGACTATATTGGAATGTGAAAAATCATTGCAAAGTTGGTTATTAGCACATCTTTCATTATCTTTGCGGATAACTGTGAAGGAATAGAGTATCCGGCTGAATAAATAAGGCGTTTTTTCGCTCGCTTCGCCGGTTGCTTTCTTTGCGTGATGAAACGGAATTGTGATCAAATGTAAAATTTGCTTTATGAGAAAATTTTGTCAATATATTCTCCTGCTGATTGCCATTGTGGCATTTGCTGCATGTACTTCGCAGCAGAAGGGCGAAAAATGGGAACTGCGTACTGTTGATGGTCAGCCCGAACGTACTGTTTCTATCGATACAATGCAGTTGCGCGATCCTTTTGTTATTCTCGACAAGAATGAAAAGGTCTATTACATGACAGGTACCGGTGGCGCCGTGTGGAAAAGTAAAGACCTTAGCCTCTGGACTGGTCCGTATAATATACTGCAGCTTGATACTACCATGTGGATGGGAAGCAATCCGGTTATCTGGGCACCCGAGATTCATGAGTTTAACAAGAAATTCTATTATATGGCAACCTTTACCCGTCCCGAGATAATAATCGACAAGGTTGCCGGACGTGATATACCACGTCGCTCATGTCAGTTGTTTGTTTCGGACAATCTCACAGGACCTTACAAGCCGCTGGTGGATGAGCGTCCCTTGCTTCGTGCCGACCAGCCTTCGCTCGATGCCACATTCTGCAATGATGAATATGGCGCGGGATATATCATATACAGCCACGAGTGGATACAGAATTGGGACGGAACTGTGCAGATAATACGTCTGACAGATGATTTCTGCCGACAGATGGGTGAGCCTTACGTGATGTTTACTGCATCGCAGAATCCCTGGTCGTCAGGTGTTGACAGTCTTGGACAAAAGTCTTTCTGTCCTGTTATGGATGGGCCCTTCCTATTCGACACCGAGGGTGGTGAACTTGGTATGCTCTTTTCGACATATATCGACGGAGAGTATTCTGTTGGTGTGGCATACACTGAAAAGAATCATGGACTCAATGGACCTTGGCACATAGAGCCCGAGCCACTATTGCGCGACAATAATGGTCATCCCATGATGTTCAATGACTTTGACGGAACATTGG
Source organism: uncultured Bacteroidaceae bacterium (assembly GCA_904502185.1). Taxonomy (GTDB): domain Bacteria; phylum Bacteroidota; class Bacteroidia; order Bacteroidales; family Bacteroidaceae; genus HGM04593. The sequence continues at coordinate 10,961 of CAJGDX010000053.1, forward strand.
TGATGGCTGTTCACAAGGATACTGTGATGAATGGTAAAAGAACAAGTGTTCCCCGTTTCATTGAAATGGACCGCCAATTTGACAAACTGAAAATAAAGAGATATTATAAATTTTAATTTAGTATATTATGCGTTTAATCATCGAGCCTAACTATCAGCAGATTTCTGCATGGGCAGCTACTTATGTAGCAAAGAAAATCAATGAGTTCCAGCCCACAGCTGAAAAACCATTTGTACTTGGTCTTCCGACAGGTTCAACACCTCTCGGCACATACAAAGAACTTATCAATCTCTACAATCAGGGAATTGTAAGCTTCGAGAATGTTGTGACATTTAATATGGACGAATATGTTGGTCTTCCTCAGGATCATCCCGAGAGCTACCACTCATTCATGTGGAATAACTTCTTCAGCCATGTAAATATCAAGAAAGAGAATGTAAATATTCTCAATGGTAATGCTGATGACCTCGTTGCTGAGTGTGCTCGCTACGAAGAGAAGATTGCATCTTATGGTGGCATTCAGTTGTTCCTTGGCGGTATCGGTCCCGATGGTCACATCGCATTTAACGAGCCCGGTTCATCGCTTACTTCACGTACACGTCAGAAGACTTTGACAACTGATACTATCATTGCAAACTCACGTTTCTTTGATAATGATGTGAACAAGGTTCCCAAGACTGCCGTAACTGTTGGTGTTGGCACTGTTATGGATGCAAAAGAGGTACTGATTCTTGTAAACGGCCACAATAAGGCACAGGCTCTCTATCATGCAGTTGAGGGTTGTGTTACACAGATGTGGACAATCAGTGTTCTTCAACTTCATCAGCATGGAATTATCGTCTGCGACGATGCTGCAACTGTCGAATTGAAGGTTGGTACAGTGAACTACTTCAAAGATATTGAAGGAGAAAATCTTGATCCCGCTTCAAACTTGAAGTAATAAAACATAAGGATGTAAATATTCTTTAATACATTCTTTGGAATTAATGGACTATGTCAATTGTGGCATAGTCCATTGTTTTTTCTTTGGAAATCAGAAGATATATAAATAAAAAAACGAGATTGAATCATCAATCCCGTAACGGAGCCGAATCCGGGACTCGAACCCGGGACCTACGCATTACGAATGCGTTGCTCTACCAACTGAGCCAATTCGGCGGTATTTGTTTTTGCGCTGCAAAGGTAAACATAAAAAGCTTTTTCTACAATAATCGCTGCTGCTTTTTTTACTCCTTTTTTTGTCGTGTCAATCCGTAGAATGTTCTATTTGTGAAAAAAATAATTTCATAGTGAATATTATTCTTTGTAACAACTTTTATTTTGTAGAAAAAATATGTATCTTTGCAGAAATTATGCGCATTGTGCAAAAGTAAAGACAATTTTGCCATAGTGCGTGCCGGTTTGACACTATGATGACGAAGATGACAACACGAGCAACGCTATTTACGAATAAACAACACGACTATACGATGGATAACGGTGTAACCCGCATATCCACCTTCGTTGATTATTCTTTGTGTTTGTATAAGCGCGCAAGCGTTATTTCGTTGTTAGTTATATAGATATATTGTTTATGGTCGTTTCCTTTATGGAACGACCATTTTTGTAATTAAATAATTGTATGGAACCACTAGTGCATGAATGTGGCGTAGCGATGATTCGTTTGCGTAAACCCTTGAACTACTATCAAGAGAAGTACGGTACATGGGCATACGGAATGAATAAGCTCTTTTTGCTGATGAACAAGCAGTACAACCGAGGACAACAAGGTGCCGGTATTGCTTGTGTGAAGCTTGAAGCCAATCCGGGCGAGGATTATATGTTCCGTGAACGAGCTGAAGGTGCAGGCGCCATTTCAGAAATATTCGATGCTGCAGAAAGGAAATACATCAATTCTCCCAAAGAGTTGAGAAATGATGCTGATTATGCATACCGAAATCTTCCATTTGCCGGTGAACTGTACATGGGACATCTTCGTTATACAACCAGCAATAAAGAGGGAATACAGTTCGTGCACCCCTTCCTGCGTCGTAACAACTGGAGAGCAAAGAATCTAGCATTGTGTGGCAACTTCCATATAACAAATGTGGACAAGGTGTTTGAGGAACTTGTGTCACATGGCCAGCACCCCCGAGTATATGCAGATACCTATATTCTGCTTGAACTTATGGGGCATCGTCTCGATCGCGAAGTTGAAAGAGTCTTCAAGGAGTGTGAGGCTGAGGGACTTACCGGGATGGATATTACCAACACCATCGAGGAGCGTATAGACATGGCAAATGTTCTGAATACATCTACTCCCTTGATGGACGGAAGTTATGTGTTCTGCGGAATAACCGGAAGTGGAGAGATGTTTACCATGCGCGATCCCTGGGGCATTCGTACAGCGTTCTGGTATGCCGATGATGAAATTCTTGCTGTTGCCAGCGAACGTGTTGCGTTACAGACCACTCTTAATCTTAAGACCGATCAGGTAGTGGAACTGAAGCCCGGTGAAGCGCTGATTATGGATAAATTCGGAAGACTGCGTCAGCAGCAGTTGCTGCCTCAGATGACTATGCAGCCCTGTTCTTTCGAACGCATATATTTCAGTCGTGGAAACGACAGAGATATCTATCTTGAGAGAAAGGAACTTGGTGCCAATCTTCGCGACCAAATACTCAAAGCTGTAAATAACGACCTTGACAACACTGTCTTCTCGTTTATACCAAATACGGCAGAAATGGCTTTCTATGGAATGGTTGATTCCATGGAGGACTATCTTAACGAATGGAAGATAAAGGAGATTTCGGCAAATAAAGAGGGTCTTACCGATGCTAAGATAAAAGATATTCTTTCACGCAAGGTCCGTCAGGAGAAGGTTGCCAACAAGGACATCAAGATGAGAACATTTATTTCGTCTGATGTCAAACGCAACGACCTTGCTGCCCACGTTTACGACATCACTTACGGAACAATCCGTCCCAAGGTAGACAACCTTGTTGTAATAGACGACAGTATTGTTCGCGGAACGACATTGCGTCAGAGCATCTTGAAGATACTCGACCGTCTGGAGCCTAAAAAGATTGTCGTAGCATCGTCAAGTCCCCAGATACGCTATCCCGACTACTATGGTATAGATATGGAGGAGTTCGACCACTTTGTCGCATTCTTTGCAGCACTTGACCTGCTGAAGGATAAAGGCATGGAACACATTATACATGATACATATAAAAACTGTGTAGATGAACTCAAGAAAGAGGACAAGGATATAACAAACTGCACACGTGCTTTATATTCTTCGTTGACGGCAGATGAAATTTCGCAGAAAATTGTCGAGTTGCTGAAACCGGCTGATTTTAATGCTGAACTGGAAATTGTGTTCCAGAGCATGGAGGGATTGCACAAGGCCTGTCCCGCTCACCCCGGCGATTGGTATTTCAGTGGCAAATATCCCACCCCCGGTGGTAACAAGATGGCTAACATGGCTTATATTAAGTATTACGAATCAAATATA
>CAJGDX010000054.1 GCA_904502185.1 uncultured Bacteroidaceae bacterium
CCTTGCCATAATAATACTGGTGGCTCTCGATGTTGGCCTCGTCCTCAAGGTAGATACCGTACTTGTCGCACAGATAGTACCAGAAGGGAGCATCGGGATAGTGGGCGCAACGTACATGGTTGATGTTGCCGCGAAGCATCAGCATCACTTCGTTGTACATCTGTTCGCGTGTAATGGCATGTCCGCGCTCAAGATTGCTCTCGTGACGGTTGACACCTTTGAGTTTCACAGGCTGACCGTTCACATAGAAATAGCGACCTGCAAGTCCGAACTCATCCTTTTCGGCAGGAGTATCCTTAATTTCAACCTCGCGGAATCCGAAATAGGTAGATGCAGTCTCCAGCACCTTACCCTTCTTGTTCTTCAACTGAACAACGAGAGTATAGCGATAGGGAGCCTCGCCCGACCATTTATTGGGAGCCTTCACGGTGATTGACATTTTTGATGTATTTGTAGCACCCACTGCTGTTGCAGCAACAGCTGCACTTGTTGCAGAACCGCTTACAAACTCATTATCGTCGCTGAACAGTTTGTTGGCATAAAGTGTAGCCTCCACTGTATAGTTCTTTATCTCTTTCTTTGAGAGGTTGCGTACATCAACTTCGATGTTGGCTGTACCATCACAGTAGTTTGCATCAAGATCAGTGCGTACACGAATGTCGCGAAGTTCGACAGGCGAAGTTGCAGTCAACGACACTGTACGGAAGATACCCGGCAAGCGGAACATATCCTGTGCCTCGAGGAACGAAGCATCGGAGTTACGGTAAACCTCAACTGCGACAATATTCTCGCCCTTCTTTGCAAGATACTTTGTGATGTTGAAGGCTGCAAGGTTGCGAGAATTCTTTGAAAAACCTACATACTGTCCGTTAATCCACAAATAGAAGAATGAATCGACACCATCGAAATTGATATAGATTTCACGTCCTTTCCACTCTTCGGGGATTGTAAATGTGCGGCGGTATGAACCTACCTCGTTGCGGTGCTTGTAGGTTGTGTGGTGGGGAGCAGGCTCACGCATGACGCCATGCTTCCAGTCGCCCACAGCCACCTGATGCTTGAAAATCACAGGCTGGTTCACATAGATGGGAGTACCATACTTCTGACTGCCATCCTTCTGTATTCCGTAAACATTCCAGTTCATGGGAACCTCCACATTGTCCCACTTTGTATCGTCAAAATCTGTCTTGTAGAAATCGGCGGGACGTTCAGCGGGTGTAGGCACCCAGTTGAAGCGCCATGTGCCATCAAGCGACTGATAGTACTCACTTGCATCGGGAAGCACCTTACGTGCATTCTCGACAGTTGCAAAATTAAAGAACCATGCCTTGGGCTGCTCCTTATTCAGAGAGAGCTGCTGAGGCGATTCCCATTCATTGCCTGCGGGAGCGGCAACGTCTCCGTATGCGAATCCTGCAAGGCCTTGCGCACACAAACCTCCCGCAACAAACATAGCGGCAAGGAAGGTCGACAAAAACTTTTTCTTCTGCATAATATCCTTAATTTTAAAACATTTAAATCATCAATTACGGTACAGATTACTTAATGTTGATATTCTGACAGTTCTCAACCTTTACATAATCCTGCTTGTTTGCCATATTATTCTCAACCACGATATTCTCGGCATCCTTCAGGAGAATTGCAACATTCTTGTCTGTGTCGAATACGTTATTACGGATTACGATATTCTTGTTGAGATATGGAGGAAGCTCACGAGCCTCGGTGCTCAATGTTATACATGAGGGGGTATTGGGGCCTGCTGCATAACCGCAACCTGTGATATAGTTTTCCTCGACAAGAACATTTTCGGCAGGGCCACTCTCTCGCCAGCCAAGTTCTGCACCAAGTTTGATAGCTGTGATGGTACTGTTCAGGATGCAGTTCTTTGCGATGATGACGTCGCGGCTCTTGATGAGGAACGAACGTGCAAGGTGGCTGTGTACCGAGTTGTTGTAAATACGCACTTTGGGGAAGCGTGTGTGGTTCCACATATAACATTTCTCCATGAGTTCGGGAGCTATCGCCTCGTTAAGTGCAATAACAACTTTCCAGTCTACCGATGATGTATCTACGCTCTGCACGGTGTAGCGTCCCTGCTCGGACATATTCTTGTTGTCGATGATAACCATTGTGTCACCAACCTGAGGATAGTCGAGTGAAAGAGCGTGAAGATCGGCACCCTCGATTTTAATCTCAACCTTGCCGTCAGCCTCGGGATACATGCGGTAGTAGTATCCGTGGATATTGGTACAGTCGTCACCCTGTCCCTTGAACTTTGAGTTCTGGATGGTGATGGTACCCGAACAAGATGTGAAGTGAGTAGCGTCAGTGTTAGAAGAGATTACGCTGCCAACCTCGGGAACAACCTGAAGGTTGTCAATCATAATATCCTTTGTCAGGTGACCCACGATACCCATACCCGGCTGGCTGTGAATCTTGACATCGCGGAATGTCACATTCTCACACTCCTTGACCATGATGGCGGGACGGTAGTGACCACCGTGACGAAGCACGAAGTTGTCGCCCACTGCGGGATTTGACTTTGAGGTGAAACGTATCTTTCCGGGAGCTACAAGCTCTTTCTTTGAAGCCCAGCCTGTGTAGAGTCTGTTGCGAACGTTGTCGAAGAAGTGCAGACGGCCTGTCACCTTCTCGTCAATGAAACGGTAGCGCTCTGTGTCGAACTCTGCCTCAAACCACTCTTCGTTGCTCTCTACGATGCGACCAATTGTTGAGGGGGGACGGTTGTAAAGGATAGAGATACCCTCTACTGTTATATTCTCGGCACCCTGCATTGTGATAACCTCGTACCAACCATGCAGGAAGAGTGTCGCGCCATGCGCCTTAACTGTTGTGTTGTCACAATCTCTGAGATCGAGTGCTGTGACATAGGGGCCGTCGGGACGGAACAACACACCCTGTACATTTTCGCCATAGGCACCACTGATAGCTTCAAACTCTATTTTACGTGCCTTTTCGTTGTCGATATCATACTTTCCGGGAGGGAAGAAGAGTGTTGTACCGGGATTCTCGCGGCAATAGGCAGTAGCCTTGCGCAATGCCTCGAAATCGTTCTTTCCATCATTGGGAACTGCTCCGAACTTTTCAACGGAGACCTCTTGCTGAGCAATCTGACTGCCACATGAAGCGAGCATCAGACCTGCGGCGGCAGCCGCAAAACAAAAACATTTTCTCAAATTCATAATTATAGTATTTTTAAACTTTTATTCTACCCGAATGAGTTTCCAATTATTAAAGAGCAAATTTAAGAAAAAAAGATGAATAAACGGCAACTTTTGTCACATTTAAATAAATTAAATAAAATAGACTACATCGCAATCTTGTAATGTTGACAAACATATATTACATTTGTACGTTGATAAAAAGAAAAACAACATAGCAATTATGAAAAAATCAATTTTTTGGATAGTAGCATTTCTGCTGATGTTTGCGACAAATGCCATCGTTGCTCAAAACAGTCGCGACCACGGCCGTTCAAAGACAATAAAACTGGACAAAAAGAGTTTCTTAAAGAGAGTTGCCAACTACGAAGAGTCACCCACTGTATGGAAATACCTGGGCGACAAGCCTGCTGTGATAGATTTCTACGCCGACTGGTGCGGTCCCTGCCGTCGCCTTGCCCCACTGCTCGATGAACTTGCAGCCGAATACGAGGGCAGAGTCTACATTTACAAAGTGAACGTCGACGACCAGAAGGAGATTGCACAGGCCTTTGGAATAACATCGCTGCCGACCATTGTATTCATCCCAATGCAGGGAACACCATCGGCAGGCACCGGTTTTCTGCCCAAGGAGACACTGCGCAATGCTATAAACGACCTTTTGCCGAGCAAAGCAAGCACAAACATCGAAACAACAACCAAATAACACACTTATAAATGAAAAAGAATCTATTACTGTTGATTGCGGCACTGTTCGCGCTGAACGCCGCAGCACAAATCAAATGGTACAACCCCATGGAGGCCGGTTTCCCCGTAATACAGAGCCAGGCATGGGTGGGCGAAGAGCGCGAGAACCCATACAACCGTTTCCCCCTGCGTGCAAAGGATAAGGTTCGTAAAGCAGTGTGGTCACTGTCGCACCACTCTGCCGGAGAGTGCATCGTCTTTACCACCAACGCCAAAGAGATACAGGTACGCTACACTGTTGGCGGCGGCAAATATATGAACCACATGCCTGCAACAGGAGTTACCGGTGTCGACCTTTACACAAAAAGCCGCAACGGCGAAGAGATGTGGGTGGCAGCAGCACACTACTCTATGGGAGACACAGTCAAGTACAGATTCGGCTCTCAGGGCACCAGACGCATCGACTTTGACTCCAACCAGAGCCACCCTCACACCTACACACTCTTTCTGCCACTTTACAACGAAGTAAAATGGATGGAGATTGGTGTACCCGAAGGTGACAAATTCACCTTTGAGGGACTGCGTGCCGAACGTCCGGTAGTTGTTTACGGAACATCCATTGCTCACGGTGCGTGTGCATCGCGTCCCGGAATGGCATGGTGCAACATCCTTCAGCGCCGACTCGACCGCCCTGTGTTCAACTTCGGTTTTTCGGGCAACGCACTTTTCGAGAGAGGAGTCATTGAACTTCTCAGCGAAATTGATGCAAAAGCATACATCATCGATGCACTGCCCAACTCGCACATGATTAAGCCTGCCGAGGTCCTGAAAGACACTATAATGAAGGCAGTCAAGCTGTTGCGCGAAAAACACCCCGTCACCCCCATTCTGCTTGCCGACCACTATGGCTACCCCCACAGTGGCACGGTAAAATTCTGGAGAGGCGAGGAGACATACTCTAACGAAACAATGAAGGCTGCCTACGAGCAACTGGTTGCCGATGGTGTCGAAGAGGTTTACCACATAACATATAAGGATTTCGGAATGACACTGGATGCTACCGTCGAGGGCGTTCACCCGTCGGACTATGGAATGGTGCTTTACGCCAATGCCTATGAAAAGAAGATGCTCGAGATACTGAACGAGCCTGTCGGAGAATACCGCACAACAAAGCCCATCCAACAGTCACGCGACTCATACAACTGGATGGAGCGCCACAATAAAATAATTAAAGAGGGACGCGAGGCGAAACACTTCAAGAGCGTGATTATAGGAAACTCAATCATGCACCATTGGGGTGGTGTCGAAGGATTCATCAACCGTGGCGAAAAGTCATGGGAAAAGCACCTGAAAGGAGCATTCAACATGGGATACGGATGGGACCGCATAGAGAATGTTCTATGGCGCATTTACCACGATGAACTTGAAGGATTCACAGCAGACAACATCTACATGATGATTGGCACAAACAACATAGGCATTTCAAGTGACGAAGAGATAATCGGAGGCATCGAACATCTGGTAAATGCCATTCGTGTACGTCGCCCCGAAGCAAAACTTACCCTCATTGGTATATTCCCACGCGCCAATCTGGAGGCCAGAGTGAAACGTCTGAATGTCGGCATTGCAAACGTTGCACGTCGTTTGGGTGTGGAATTCCGCGACCCGGGTGTAAATATGCTTCTGGAAGATGGCAAAATAGATGCGTCGCTCTTCGTTGATGGACTGCACCCCAACAACGATGGTTACGAAAGAGTTGCAAAAGCATTCACCGAGAAATAAAATATTGATTCATTTTCAACATGACGCCCGAAAGTCTTTTCTGACTTTCGGGCGTCATCACTTCTATCAACAAATCTTATTATTTGCGGTATGTGTCGGAGTTATTTCTAAGGCTTCTTTGTTATCATATTCACGAAATAGTCCAGAATCTGCTTACGCTGCTCAGGTGTTGTATATATATAAAAATGCGAGCCGGATGCATCGGGAGTAAAAACAGTTTCCCCCTTCTCCTTCACTTGTATGCGTCCTGCAGGGGAAATGTTGAACATCTGTCCTGGGTCTATGGCGTAAAGCACGGCAGTGAGATCCCAGGTGGGACGATCATCCATATTTGGCAGATAGTATTTATAGGCATCTACAACCGGATGATGCTTTGTCCACGAAAAATCCTCCTTTATGCTGCGTGCTGGATAAAGGATGCGCAGGCCCAGTTCGAAGGGAGAGGTATAGATAGGAGTGGGCCATTCGTTATAAACTTTCTGACACGAAGATACATCTTCCTTCACGTTGAACTCCCGGTAGTTGGGGTTCTCCATGTGACCAGCCATCACCACCAGACGGTTCACCTTCTTAGCAACAAGTTCGCGACCGTTCAAAGAAGAAAATTCGTCGCCGGCAGACTCCATCAAAGCCGCCAGATTTGTACTGAATCCCACTGAGATAATCGTCACACTGCTGTCCTTAGCCTTGGACAGAAGTTCGCGATAGAGTTTTACAGCATCCTTCCAATCATCATACCCTTGTGGCAATTGTTTGTACAACGGACGACCTTTTTCGTCTTTCAAACTGCATACATACTCGGTAAAATACTTTACACCTGCCTTGGAAGTATTGTTTTTACGGGAAAGCACACCGATGGGGATTCGCTTGCATCCGTACCATCTGTTGAGCAGATCGATGAAGCGTTGCGGATATTCCCCCTCTTTGTTCAGCATTACCGCCATAAAATCTATTTTCCTGGAACGATGATATTTGTACAACATATCTATCGCCAATGCGTCGTCCACATCGTTTCCCATATCTGTTTCGAAAATCACATTCATACGTTGCGCCGAAGCAACAGCCAAGCTCATAAACAGTATTAAAACAGCCGAAAAGATTCTTTTTTTCATACAGGAGAGATTTAGTAACATATCACAAAGATACTGTTTTTAACAGACAACCGTATGGCACCCCCGTAGAAAGTTATCACAATTTAAAGAAACAAGTTTCATATTTTAGATTTGCGGTAAACCGCGAATATACTTTCGCTCGCATTGAAAAACATTAAAGCAAGCTTTATGTTTTTCGCTCGCTTATTCGTATATTTGTCTGAAGTTTCTATAATCAAAGAAGATGAAAGCAACAAAAATAATAGCAGTTATATGTTGTCTGCAATTGGTTTTTCCATTCTGTGTGAATGGAATGTCACTGTCATTGCCGGTCGACGAACCAAGCATGCAGAAGTCTGACACAGCCAACGTGCCACAGTCGGCAAGTGGCAAAAAGGTGATATTGGGAACACACAACAGCGCCACCAGCGGAGCAACCGTATGGTGGCAACGCCCTTTTGAATGGCTGCTGGACATCACATCGCGCTGCCAGAACAAGAGCATCGAAGAACAGCTGGAAGGCGGAGTAAGACTCTTCAACCTTCAGGTGTGCAGGTACAACGAAGAGTGGCACATATCACACGGATTATGCATCTACAAAGAGAAGTTGTTCGACATTCTGGACCAGCTGAAGCAGTACAAAGGTATTGTCATTCAGTTGTACCTGGACGACAATTTCTTTGTAGGACAGGACGAAGAGGAGTTTATAAAACTGGTGGAAGAGGTGAAAAAGAACTACTGCTCGCCCGACTTCATAATGCATATGGCATGGATAGAGGGCACCGACAAATACCCCCATAAGACAGAACAGAAACTAAGCATCGAGGAGCACTACTGGACAAAGTCGTGGGCCGACAAATTCGCAGGTTCGTGGGTCGAAAAGCTGCCGTTGCCTAAGTCGCACGCAAAGAAATACAACAACGCATATATAGAAAATTGCAAGAATGAGTATCTGATGCTGGACTTCTTCGAATAAGCCAAGCAGAAAAGACATATAACACTAATACCGGAAACAGCATAGGCACCGTAACTGTTTACGGTGCCTATGATATAGTCGGATGGAATCAAACTGATTGGTTATTCAGAATCATCCTTTATAGTTCTTGTGGAATTCCACAACAGCCTCTATTCCTTTGCGGAAGATATCGAGCTGGAAATTCTCGTTGGGCGAATGGATGGCATTGCTTTCAAGGCCGAATCCCATAAGCACAGTCTTTACACCAAGAATTTTCTCAAAATCGCTGATGATGGGGATGCTTCCGCCACGGCGCACAGCAAGAGGCTTTTTGCCAAATGCCTTTTCGAAGCCCTTCTCGGCAGCTTTGTATGCAGGCAAAGTGATGGGACACACATAACCCTCGCCACCATGCATAGGAGTGATGTTCACCTTTACGCAGTCGGGAGCAATAGAGGCAAAGTATTCGGCAAACATACGTGAAATTTTCTCATGGTTCTGATGAGCCACAAGTCGACACGACAGTTTGGCATACGCCTTAGAGGGAAGAACCGTTTTTGAACCCTCGCCTGTGTATCCTCCCCAGATGCCGCACACGTCGAACGATGGACGGCAGCTGTTACGTTCGAGAGTGGCGTAACCCTTTTCACCACGAAGAGCATCTACACCGATTGCTTTTTTGTATGCCTCCTCGTCGAAGGGAATTGAGGCTATCATGCTGCGCTCCTCGGCAGAGAGTTCCTCAACATCGTCGTAGAAGCCGGGGATGGTAATACGGCCATTCTCATCGGTCATCTTCGCAATCATTTCGCACAGAACGTTTATGGGATTGGCTACTGCACCGCCAAAATGTCCCGAGTGAAGGTCGCGGTTGGGACCGGTAACCTCAACCTGCCAGTATGCAAGACCACGCAGACCGGTGGTGAGCGAAGGAAGTTCGGCAGCAAGCATACTTGTGTCCGACACAAGAATTATATCAGACTTCAGCAGCTCTTTATGTTCGGCAAGGAAGGCATTGAGGCTGGGAGAGCCAATCTCCTCTTCGCCCTCGAAGATAAATTTCATATTGTGCGACAACAATCCATTGCGCACAACATATTCAAATGCCTTTACCTGAATCATTGCCTGACCTTTATCGTCGTCGGCACCACGCGCCCATATTCTGCCATCTTTAACTACCGGTTCAAAGGGGTCGGAATTCCACAAATCCAGAGGCTCCACAGGCATCACATCGTAGTGTGAATAGACAAGCACTGTGGGAGCATCGGGCGAAACAATCTTTTCGGCATACACCAGCGGATTACCTGTAGAGGGCATCACTTCGGCTTTGTCGACACCGGCCTCGAGCAACAGCTCTTTCCATCGCTCGGCACATGCCCATATATCATCCTTGTGGCTGCTCTGCGCACTGATGCTGGGGATACGTATCAACGAAAAAAGTTCGTCAAGGAAACGCTGTTCATTCTCTTGAATATATTTCTTTACTTCCATAAATTTTAACCTTTAAATTCCGTGATTAATAATTCTGAACTATGTATGTAACAAAGGTAGCAAATGTTTCCAACAAACAAAAGAATTAGGGCAATTGTTATTTGTCATCCTGCATTTTGAGTACCGCAGAGGATGGCTACTTTCTTGCACAAAAACCCGGCAAACAGCAACAATGCAACATACATATATGGAATAATGTGTGGTGATTTTGAAAAACAAGCGCATAAATAAACTTTATTTAACTCAAACCGAGCAGTTATAATGAAAAATTTAACGCATTTGGGATAACATTTACCATAACTTTGCAAAAAAATAACCTAAAGCTGTTTACATGAAGATACATATACACAAGAAATACCAATCACTGACAGAAGAATTTAAAAAAATCCCCAACGAAAAGTACAAGGTACTGCACACATTCTGCAACATGCGCAACACCGTTGAACTTGCAGAAATATCAACACAGACATTCGTTATCAAGAAATACAAAGTGCCTAACTTTGCCAACCGTATAGCATATACGTTTTTCAGAAGGAGCAAGGCACAGCGTGCATACGACAACGCACTTAAAATACTAAGGTGCGGTGTATGCACACCTTTCCCCGTGGCATACATCGAGATAAAAAAGGGCAAGCTGTTTCACACAGGCTACTTTGTGTCGGAATATCTTAATCTGCCGACACTGGAAAATTTCGTTGTGGAGAATCCCGACAGAGATATGCTGCTGCAACTGAAACTCGACTTTACAGAGTTCACCATTTCGCTGCACCAAAAAGGGATACTGCCACTTGACTACAATCCTAAAAACATCTTCTATTACAGAGACACAGCTGAGAACAGATACAAATTTGCACTGACCGACATAAACAGGGCTAAATTCGGGAAAATATCGCGCTACAAGGATACCATGTACTCGTTCGAGCAGTTGGGAATACCTGCCGAACATCTATATAATGCCTTGAAAGAATATACCACGCGCCAGGAACTGGACATGGAGGCTTCACTTTTCATGATTCTGTATTTTCGCATAAAGAAAAGGGTAAAAAGGTTCATAAAAAGGAAGTTGCGCACAATTGTAAGGTACTGAAACACGAAAAAAGAGTCAAAAAGCATTCTGCATGAATATTTTTCGCAAAAAGTAAAACAGCTTCCAAGAAATATTACTACTTTTGCACTTCTTTGCGGGCACGACCCGTAAAAAGAGCAAACACAACCACATACACACAAAGAACTGCAAATGCTTACACTTGACAAAATATACCATGCGGCATACGTTCTGCAGAATGTAATACGTCGCACTGACCTTATAAGCGCTCCCAAGATAAACCCTGAGAGCAACATATATCTGAAGCCCGAAAACCTGCAGTTGACAGGTTCGTTCAAAATCAGAGGTTCATACTATAAAATATCACAGTTGTCGGATGCAGAAAAGGCAAAAGGAGTGGTAGCATGCTCAGCCGGCAACCACGCACAGGGCGTTGCGCTCGGCGCTACAAAGAATAATATAAAAAGTATCATCTGCCTGCCCGACTGCGCACCAATCTCCAAAGTTGAGGCTACAAGAAACTACGGAGCAGAAATCTGCATGGTAGAGGGTGTGTACGACGATGCCTACCAACAGGCACTCCGTCTGAAAGAGGAGATGGGATACACATTCATCCACCCGTTCGACGACGAAGCGGTGATTGCCGGTCAGGGCACAATCGGTCTTGAGCTTATCAACCAGTTGAAAGAACTTGACGCGGTGATAGTTCCCGTAGGTGGCGGCGGACTTATTTCGGGTGTTGCATATGCAATAAAGACACTGAACCCCAACATTAAAATATATGGAGTGCAGTCGAGTGGCGCACCCAGCATGTATAACTCTTTGCAGCATGGCCGAATAGAGCGACTCAGCGATGTATCAACCATTGCAGACGGTATTTCGGTAAAAGAGCCAGGAGTAAACACATTTGATATTTGCCGTCAGTATGTCGACGACATTGTGACCGTGACTGACGACGAAGTTTCATCGGCCATCCTCACCCTCATAGAGCAGCACAAGCTGATTGCCGAAGGAGCAGGAGCCGTATCGGTTGCAGCAGCCATGTTCAACAAAGTACCCATCAAGGGTAAGAATGTCATCTGCCTTGTTTCGGGTGGCAACATCGACGTTAACATCCTCGACAGAGTAATCAAGCGCGGTCTGCTCACATCGGGACGCTCGTGCATGCTCACAGTCGAGCTTATCGACAAACCCGGACAGCTGCTGAACATTTCAAGAATAATAGCCGAAAAGGGCGGAAACGTAATAGGCGTACACCACGAACGCGCCAATGCCACAATGGCAGTCAACGGCTGTTTCCTGCGCATAAACATGGAGACACGTAATTTCGAACAGATTGAAGAGATAAAAAAAGCACTGCTTGACGCAGGCTTTCATATTTGCGAATAATAAACAAAAAAAATAAACATCATGCTTAAAAAAGTACATACAGACAACGCACCCCAGGCGATAGGCCCCTATTCACAGGCGGTAATCTGTGGTAACATGCTCTACACCTCGGGACAGATAGCAATCAACCCCGCAAGCGGCGAAGTTGAAGCTACAGACATTGAAGGACAGACACAGCAGGTAATGAAAAACCTTGCAGCAGTGCTTGCCGAGGCCGGAACATCATTCGACAAAGTTGTAAAGACCACATGCTTTCTGAAAGACATGGGCGATTTTGCAGCCTTCAACAAAATCTACGGCGAAGTATTCACAAGCAAGCCTGCACGCTCATGCGTAGCTGCAAAGACTCTCCCCAAGGATGTGCTCGTTGAGGTGGAAGTCATTGCAGTAATCTAAGGTCTGAACAAAAACTCAGCACATACTAACATTTTACAAATCAATCCTAAGATAACAACTAACATAAGATTTATGGAAAGAGATAACAAAGTATTTGAACTTATAGAGAAAGAACATAGACGCCAATTGAAAGGCATTGAGCTTATCGCTTCGGAGAACTTCGTAAGTAACGAAGTTATGCAGGCAATGGGTTCATTCCTGACCAACAAATATGCCGAAGGTTACCCCGGCAAGCGCTACTATGGCGGTTGCGAGGTAGTGGACGTTGTAGAGGACTTGGCTCGCGAACGTCTGAAAAAACTTTTCAACGCTGAATGGGTAAACGTACAGCCCCACTCAGGTGCACAGGCAAACGCTGCTGTATTCCTTGCAGTGCTGAACCCCGGTGACAAGTTCATGGGATTGAACCTTGCACACGGAGGTCACCTTTCACACGGTTCAGCAGTTAACACATCGGGTTTGATTTATACTCCCTGCGAATATAACCTCAACAAAGAGACCGGACGTGTAGACTACGAGCAGATGGCAGAGGTTGCAGAGCGCGAGCGTCCCAAGCTCATCATCGGTGGTGGCTCGGCATACTCACGCGACTGGGACTACAAACGCATGCGTGAAATTGCTGACAGCGTAGGTGCTCTGCTGATGATAGACATGGCACACCCTGCCGGACTTATCGCTGCAGGCTTGCTGAACAACCCTCTTGAGTACGCACACATCGTTACATCTACCACACACAAGACCCTGCGCGGTCCTCGTGGCGGTGTTATCCTTATGGGCAAAGACTTCCCCAACCCCTGGGGCAAGACAACTCCCAAGGGCGAGATTAAGATGATGTCACAGCTTCTCGACTCTGCTGTATTCCCCGGAATTCAGGGTGGTCCTCTGGAGCATGTTATCGCAGCTAAGGCTGTTGCCTTCGGCGAGGCTCTGCAGCCCTCATTCAAAGAGTACCAGACACAGGTTCAGAAAAACGCGGCAGCGTTGGCAGCAGCTCTCATCGAGCGCGGCTTCGGCATTGTATCAGGTGGTACAGACAACCACTCTATGCTTGTTGACCTCCGTTGCAAATATCCCGAGCTGACAGGTAAAGTTGCCGAGAAGGCATTGGTTGCAGCAGACATCACTGCAAACAAGAACATGGTTCCCTTCGACTCACGCAGCGCATTCCAGACATCAGGTATCCGTTTGGGAACTCCCGCCATCACCACACGTGGTGTAAAAGAGGACTTCATGCCTGTAATTGCTGAGATGATTGAAACAGTTCTCAATGCTCCCGAGGATGAAAAGGTAATTGCAACCGTTCGCAGAAGAGTAAACGAATACATGAGCGAATATCCTCTCTTTGCTTACTAATACCAGAACGATAAAACCAACGAGAGTGCGGTTGGCCCGAATTTGGGTCAGCCGCACTTGTTATATATAGCGGCAGGAGTTTGCAAAAGACACATAAATTGTAGCAGTTGAGAAAAAGCGGTCTGAAAATGAAAGAAAAAGAATAAAAAAGCATACATTTGCCATCAGTCTGAAGAACACAAACTGTAAAAGCCATGAAAAAATTAGAAATACCCAAGATTGCCATTGGCAACTACGACGCAGAAAAGCTTAACGAAACATTCGCTACACTGGAAGCACAAAAGATTGAATGCTGCAACTGGCCGGAACAATTCCCCTACATCCCCAAAGCATCATTCAAGGCATTTCACAATGGCGAGAAGCTATTCCTGCAATTCTGCGTAACCGAAAAGGATATACATTCGGTTATCACTGAGAATTTCGGAGAAGTGTGGACAGACCCCTGTGTTGAAATGTTCATTTCACCCGAAGAGGGATGCTACTATAACTATGAATGTACCTGCGTTGGGCGCATGCTTGCTGCATGCCATCGCACCGACACAGCGACAGAAAGAATGTCGTTGGAAACACTTGCCACCATTGAACGCTACCCCAGTCTGGGTAATGATAATTTCGCGTTGCGCGAGGGCGAAACAACTTGGAGCATGATAGAGGTAATACCCGTTGCAACACTCTTCAACCACAAAATAGAGAGTTGGGATGGAAAGAGAATGCGTGCAAATTTCTACAAATGTGGCGATAATCTGCCCAACCCTCACTTCCTTTCATGGAACAGCATTGAATTTGAACGTCCCAATTTCCATCTGCCCGAATTTTTCGGTGAGGTGACTTTTGCGAAGTAACATCGGAATAATACAATTAATATTATTGGTGTCCGCTAAAAGTTTAAAAGGGTATAAAAGTGTGTCTCAATCCGCAGTATTTATGCAGTTCCATCCATAGCATTGGTAACTTAAAACTCAACCGGCACCGTAAGCATCACAGCCGAGAGGCCGTCTGTTTTTCGGATTAAGTGCGAAGGTTTGTGCAAACGAGCGTAACGCAAGTTTACTTGCAAGTTACAAAGCGAG
>CAJGDX010000055.1 GCA_904502185.1 uncultured Bacteroidaceae bacterium
GTTTACTTACATTTTAAACGAGAGCAGCAGAAGTTCGCAGATAGCAATGATGCGTCCCGTGTGCCGAGGCTTTTGCTTCTTTTGCCCGGCAAAAGAAGGGAACAGAAATTACTGCCCAAAATGATTGCAACCAAAAAATAAGGGTAAAACAGGCTTTTGAACTCCTCCGTCTTCAAAAACAAGTTTTTGATAGACCTCTCAAATTCGGCACTCCTTCGGAAAGGGAGTTAGTTCCAACCATTGCACTCAAATTTGCATCAACAAAGAAGTAGGGGCTTATACAAGCTTAAATATCGAATTTTAAAAGGATTAAATATGTTTACCGGACACCAATAAAAAGCAATATGTTTGCCACAGCCTCAAAAAAATGGCTATATAATTTAATCTATTCAGTAACATTTCAGTAACTTTGTAAAAACCAACATACTATTTTGAGATTTAATTTAACACATTTTTGAATTTCAAATAATCCACAACTATCCGAAGACAATAAAATCAAACACATATGGAAAGAAACCGCACCTATTTGTTCAAGATGTTATTACCACTCATTATTCTCTTCTGTGGCATTGAGGGTACAATGGCAATAACCGAAGTACACGTGGATAAAGCCGGCAGATTGTCTGCCCTGCTCACAACAAGTGAATCTACACTAAAAGTAACCGGTTCCATCAACGGCAGCGACGTGAAGCATCTGCGCAAACTCATCAATGCCGGAACCGTGACAGACCTCGACATTTCCGGCGCAGAGATTGTAAGCGGCGGTGAAGCATACAACGGAAACCACACTACGGAGAATGGCATAATCGGCGAGTCAATGTTTCATCAGTGTGGAAATCTTAAATCCATCGTGTTACCCCCCGGTATCACAGAGATAAAGGCTGCAGCATTTGCCAATACCAGCTTGCGCAAGATTGACATCCCCGACGCAGTCAGCCGCATCGACCGTGACGCTATAGGCTACATAAACACCCTTGACACCGTAATTATCGGTCGCAGCGTATCGAGTTACGGACAAGGCGCATTCTACAACTCACCGGTCAAGATAGCCTATGTAAAATCCACTTCACCCACAGAAACTCCGGGATACTTCTTCTCTTCCAACCCCACCATTTGCGTTTACACAAGCGCCCTCGACGACTACAAGGAGAGCGGATGGAAGGATTATGGTACACTCGTAGGAGGTTTGGAAGATATTTACCCCTTAGGAGATGACTATGCAACTATCGTAAACAAATTGCGTGAGAACTATTTCGAAGATGCGGCCTGCACACAACTCAAAAGCGAGTACCTCGCCATGAGCGATGAGGCGCTTGTCGCAGCATTCACCGAAGGCGGAATGCCTGCGTTTATGGCAGACATTGCCCTGAAACTAAAAAATGAAAAGTGGGCAGCATACGAAAAGGACTTCCGCATACATAGTTACAATGCTTATAGCGATGCACAATATTGGAACGAAAAACTAATGAGTACGGGCGGTTCGTATATGGGTAACCCCACCGGTATCTACTCCACCGGGCTCGACTCTCTGTACGTATTTGTCGACAGCGACATCCCCGATGATGCAACCCTATACATACGAGGCTGCGTTGGCAACGACCTTATCACAAGTGCCAAGAGCGGAAAGCGCCTTAGAAAGGGATTGAACATCATTGATGGTTCTAAGAATGCACTCTACTACATCCTGTACATTGCCGATACAAGATCGATGACAAAGACTCTCGACGAGTGGCCCGATATAAAAATTCACATTCAAGGAGGTAAGGTAAACGGATACTACGACGTTGCCCGCAAGAGCGACAAAGCATACGTAGACCTGCTCAATGCCGCCACCCACGAGCTCTTCACCGTCAAAAGCACACATGCTCTATTCCACTTCCCAAAATCTTCCTACAAGAGTTTTTGGCCCACTACCATCGACCGCAGCATCGAATTCTTCGATAGCGCCACAGTATGGCAACAGTCACTCATGGGCTTCCGCGCAGAGGTTGCAAACGGAGAGCGCAACTGCGCTCCCTACTACATGTCAGGAGGTGATGCTATAGCCCCTATCTACTACAACAACCCCAACTTTGCCATTCAGGGAGAGGGTAGTTACGCAAACTCTTCACCGTATCGCACCATGTATTCGTTAGATGCTGTCCCCCGCACCTTCTGTGTAGACAGCGAACTAATGGATGGAGGATGGGTGATTGGCCATGAAGGCGGACACAACAACCAAGGAGCCATCAACCTCGAAGGTAGTACAGAGGGTTCCAATGACCTATTCTCTAATCTCTGCTGCTTCCTCTTCGGACGCACCATCACCCGTGGCGAACCGCTTTCATACATTATGAATGAATATGCCGAGCATAAACCCTTCTTCGCACACGCTGCCAAGGGACGTATGTACTACAAACTATACCTCTATTACCATCAGGCACAGAAAAACACCTCTTTCTACCCCGAACTGTTCAAAGCATTGCGTAAGGATCGCCTAAAATTGTATAATCCCGATGCAAGCAACGGTAACCAGAGTGTACTTAAATTTGTACGCAAGGTATGCGAAGTGGCACAGGAGGACCTCACAGACTACTTTACAGTATGGGGATTCTTCGAGTTTCTCAACAAACAGTACATCGAAGATTATGGCGACCATGAATTGACCGTAAGCAGAACAAATATAAACAATACGCTTAAGAAGATTGCAGTGTACCCCAAAAATCGCACATTGCTCTTTATCGAAGATCGCACCGAAAAACTGCTCACAACAGACATGTTCTCTACCCCGGGGAAACTGCGCGAGGGTTATGAAGACTACAAGCAGTATGGCGACCTTGGACAGTTCACCAGTTACCTTCCCGGTGGCTCAGAACCATCAAGTTACACCTACATACAGTCCGACTCGCTCTTCAGCATGAAGGGTTCAGGCGGTATCGGATTCCTGATGCTCGACAAGGACAGCAATTTCGTATATGCATCGAACTCTTTGAATTTCTGCATACCCGGCAGCATCACTACAGGATTCACCATCTACTCGGTTGACGCAGACGGCACATTGCACGAAGTTGAAAAATCGGGAGAAGGCACACAGCATATAACACTTACCACAGCGGGCACACTCTCCGACTCACTAAGCAACGAAGCTATAAAGGCAGTCATCAGCGGCCCCATCAACAGTACCGACATCAGATATATGCGCCAACTCATCAACAACAACGACCTTTCTTCAATAGACCTGTGGAACTGCTATATCAAGAGTGGCGGTAAAGCTCACTACGAAGGATACACTTGTACTGAAAACACCATCGGTGCAAAGGCATTCTACAAATGCTCCAACCTTACAACTATAGTTCTACCGAAAACAATCACAAAGATTAACAGCGCCGCCTTTGCAAACTCGGGAATCACATGTGCAAACATTCCCGACAACGTCACCAAAGTCGACGGCGACGCATTTGCATACTGCAATAATCTGACAACAGTAACCATCGGTTCCAAAGTATCAGAATTGGCACAGGGAGTATTCTACAGCTCACCCGTGAAGGATGCTTATGTATACGCTGTCACACCTCCCAAGGTTTCGGCCTACCTTTTCTCGAGCAACCCTGTGATACATGTATACGCAGCATCGCTGGAGGCCTACAAGGCATCTGATTGGGCGCAGTATGGCACACTCGTAGGCGACCTTGACAACTATACATCCATAGAGCAACCGCAACAGGAGAGAGAGAATAGCGATGCAAATGCACCAATCTACGACATCTACGGACGCAAGGTAAAAGCATCGGCATTGAGACCTGGCTGTATATACGTGCGCAAAGGATATAAATTCATTGCGAAATAGGTCAAGCAACATATAAATCAGCAACAATAGAACAAAAGGGAGGCCGGTTCAAAAGTACTTTTGAACCGGCCTCATGTTATTGAGTGCGTCGACTATCGGTGGCGCTCGGCGATATGCAAATTAATTTGCCATTATACTTGCTTGCACTAATTTTGGATAAATTAGGCGGCGCCTCGGAAGAAAAAATAAACAAGTTTATTTTGTTCTCCTCTCGGCTTGCACTAATTTTGCAAAATGTACGTTATAGTATAAAAACAAGAGTGTATTTAAAACCAAAAAGCAATGAGAAATACTATTATATATAAGTTTTTATTTCTGCTCGTGTGCCTGACAGCAACCGTCATACATGCAGAAGCCCAGTTGCTCGTTGAAGCACCTATACCCGAAGCAAAGATCATAGACAAAAACAATGTGGAAGAGTGGCTATCCGAGGGCGAGAGTTTTACAGGAGAAGCGCCGCTGAAAGTGAATTTCATAGCCAATGCCGACGAATACAAGGATTACACATGCGTATGCACATGGCGATTCACACGCGATGCCGAACCGACACCCTTCCTTACACGATACGACAAGGAGGTCGATTACGACTTTAACGAGGCAGGGTCTTTCATGGTGCAGCTATATGTGACATATTCACACAACGAAAACAAGAACCTTGTTCTCGAGTACGAATATGAACCTTTCCAGATAGTCATCAGCGAATCGTCACTGAAGGTTCCCAATGCCTTCTCGCCCAACGGCGACGGCATCAACGACTACTTTAATGTATTCGAAGTAAAATCCATCATATCCTTCTCGGCAGCCATCTACAACCGTTGGGGACAACAGCTCTACAAATGGGGGATTGACGAAATGGATTGTGAAACATGTGGATGGGACGGGACATACAACGGTTCGCCCGTCAAGGATGGAGTATACTATGTTGTGGTACAGGCACGTGGTGCCGATGGCATAAACTACAACATACGCAGCGATGTTAATCTTTTGCGTGGATACACCGAAGATGTCTCTAACTGATAGATGAAACAAAGTGGAAGAGAATAATGGAAAAATAGAGGTCTGGGGTGCAAGAGTACACAACCTCAAGAACATTGATGTTACCATTCCTCACGATGCACTGACTGTGATAACAGGACTCAGCGGCAGCGGAAAATCGTCGTTGGCGTTCGACACAGTGTTTGCCGAGGGACAACGACGCTATCTTGAAACCTTTTCGACATACGCGCGTAACTTTCTCGGAGGAATGGAGCGTCCCGATGTCGACAAGATTACAGGCCTTTCGCCGGTAATATCCATCGAGCAAAAGACAACCAACAAGAACCCACGCTCAACCGTAGGTACCACAACAGAAATATACGACTACATGCGACTGCTCTTTTCGCGCGTAGCCGATGCCTATTCCTATCTGTCGGGAGAGAAAATGGTGAAATACACCGAAGAACAGGTGCTCGACCTCATACTGAAAGACTACGATGGCAAACGCATATATATGCTGGCACCATTGGTGAAGGCACGCAAGGGACACTACAAAGAGCTGTTCGAACAGATGATGCGCAAGGGTTACCTGAACGTACGCATCGACGGTGAACTGTGCGAAATGACACATGGAATGACACTCGAACGTTACAAAAACCACAACATCGAGGTTGTCATCGACAAACTTGCCGTCGACGCAAAGGACACCCAACGTCTGAAAGAGAGCCTTAAGACCACCATGCAGCAAGGCAACGGGCTTATTATGATTATGGAGATGCCATCGGGCGAGATACGCTACTACTCGAAACGTCTGATGTGTCCCGTCACAGGCATCGCATACAACGAACCCGACCCTCACAATTTCTCGTTTAACTCGCCACAGGGCTTCTGCCACAAGTGCAAGGGACTGGGAATTGTCACACAGGTAGATGTTGAAAAAATCATACCCGACCGCTCTATATCGATACACAACGGAGCGCTGGCACCACTTGGCAAATACAAGAAGTCGACTATTTTCAAACAGATAGAGACCATCCTGGGACGCTACGAGGCCGACCTAGAAACACCCGTAGCCGAGTTGCCCGAAGATGCGATAGACGAAATACTCTACGGCTCACCCGTACCACTTCGTCCGGCAGGGGCAGAGGCGCTTTTCGAGGGCTTCACCACCTACGATGGACTGATGAAATATATACAGATGCAACGCGACACGGGTGTATCGGCCAAAGAGCAACGCTGGGCCGAACAGTTCTCTGTGACAATGGAGTGTCCCGAATGTGGCGGTGCGCGTCTGAACAAAGAGGCACTCCATTTCCGCATAAACGGCAAGAACATACATCAGTTGGCAACGATGGACATTTCGGAGCTGTATGTTTGGCTCAGTAATCTGAACGAACACCTGACAACCAAACAGCGCGCCATAGCCGAAGAGATTGTCAAGGAGATACTCTCGCGTCTGCGTTTTCTGCTGGATGTAGGTCTGGGCTATCTGTCGCTGAACCGTGCATCGTCTTCACTTTCGGGAGGCGAAGGCCAACGCATAAGGCTTGCAACACAGGTAGGCTCGCAACTGGTAAACGTGCTGTATATCCTGGACGAGCCGAGCATTGGTCTGCACTCGCGCGACAACGACAGACTGATAAATTCACTTAAGGCACTGCGCGACGGCGGAAACACGGTAGTGGTGGTAGAGCACGACAGAGACATCATGCTCAGTTCGGACTACATCATAGATTTAGGACCAAAAGCAGGCAGAAAGGGCGGAAATGTGGTATTTCAGGGAACACCGCAGGAGATGCTGCGCAGTGGCACAATGACTGCACGCTACCTTAACGATAAGTTGAAGATAGAGCTGCCCACAGAACGTCGTCCCGGCAACGGACAGAGCATAAAGCTGTTCGGTGCAAGGGGCAACAACCTGAAGAATGTAGATGTAGAGTTTCCGCTTGGAAAACTTATATGCGTCACCGGAGTATCGGGTGGAGGAAAGTCGTCGCTTGTAAACGACACACTGCAACCCATCCTGTCGCAACACTTCTACCGCTCACTGCAACAACCGTTGCCATACGACCGCATCGAGGGCATTGAGAACATCGACAAAGTGGTGAGCGTCGACCAGTCACCGCTTGGCCGTACCCCCCGTTCGAACCCTGCGACATACACAGGAGTCTTTTCCGACATCAGAAATCTGTTCGTGGAACTGCCCGAAGCAAAAATCCGCGGATACAAACCCGGACGCTTCTCGTTCAATGTCACCGGCGGACGTTGCGATGCTTGTGGCGGCAACGGATACAAGACACTGGAAATGAACTTCCTGCCCGATGTGATGGTTCCATGCGAGGTGTGCCATGGCAAACGCTACAACCGCGAAACGCTTGAAGTGCGTTTCAAGGGAAAATCGATAGCCGATGTACTTGACATGACTATAAATATGGCTGTGGAATTCTTCGAAAATGTTCCGGTCATACTTAACAAGATAAAAGTATTGCAGGATGTAGGTCTTGGATACATAAAGCTGGGACAACCCTCCACCACACTTTCGGGCGGTGAAAGCCAGCGCGTGAAGCTTGCCACCGAACTGTCGAAACGCGACACAGGAAAGACACTTTACCTGCTGGATGAGCCTACAACCGGACTACACTTCGAGGATATCAGAGTGCTGATGGGTGTCATCAACCGCCTTGTCGACAAGGGCAACACAGTCATCATCATAGAGCATAACCTGGATGTAATAAAAATGGCCGACCACATAATTGACATGGGCCCCGAAGGCGGACGCGACGGTGGCATTGTGGTAGCTACAGGTACGCCCGAAGAGATTGCAGCCTGCGGAGTTGGAGTGACAGCCCCCTACCTTGCACGTGAACTTGCACGATAAGAAATTATGATAAAACCTTTGCAAATCGGAAATAAAGTTAAAACAAATTCTACGAAACAAGAATTTTATGTAAGTTTGCAAATTGTTGCTTAAACTGACAATTATTAAGATGGCAGAATATAAATCCATATTGTTCAAGAAAATCCCACAATTCATGCTCACGAAGCAGAATCAGACAATGATGGTGTTGTTTGTTTCTGTGTTCGCGGTGATTTTCATAAACATATTTAAGCCTTTCGGTTCCGAGGAGTGGATGACAAAAGGTAGATTTACACCCACGCAATATCTTTTGTGGTCCACCATTCTTGTGACAATGGGTATGAGCATTGTGGCAATAAGCCGTGTGATAATGTATCACTACGCGAAAAAGCCGACACACAACATCACCGTTCTGAGATACACGCTGTGGGTTATAGTCGAACTGTTGTTGCTATCGGCAGCATTTACAGCATTGGCACTGATTACCAGTTACGGAGGAGTTGAACGCGACCCGATGGAAATTTACAAGAATGCGCTTCAGAACACTATCTTCATCATGTTCATTCCCTACCTGATATGTATAATGTATCTTTCGTATCAGGACAAGAATACCAAGTTGCGCACCATTATGGAAGAGAACATTGGTACCAAATCCACATCGTTCATCACATTCCACGACGACAGAGGCATCCTTCAGCTCTCCGTTGCAAAGGAAAACCTGCTCTATATAGAATCGGCCGACAACTACATATCTACATGGTACCTGAAAAACGGTCAACTGAAAAAACAGTTGATACGCATAACCATGCGCGACCTCAGTTCACAACTTGCAGACACCAACATTGTACGTTGCCACCGCTCGTTCATGGTAAATCTCGACCAGGTAAAAGTTTTACGCCGTGAGAAAGAGAACCTCTTCATAGAGCTTGGCTATCCGGGACTTAAAGAGATACCTATTTCCAAGACATACGGCGAGGAGGTACTCAAACACATCGTCCCAATGAAGTAATTAACCCTTAACCCACAAATACAAAAATGAAACGCATTGCAATCTTTGCTTCCGGTTCGGGAAGCAACGCCGAGAATATAGCAAACTATTTTAAAGGCTCGACAGAGGTCGAAATTTCACTCATCCTTGCCAACAACCCATCGGCATATGTTCTTAAAAGAGCCGAGAATCTGGGCATTGAATCGGTGGTTGTAACCAATCAGGAGTTCCGCGAAGCAGACAAAGTACTTTCTCTGCTGCAGGAGCGCAACATCGACTTCATCGTACTCGCAGGTTTTCTGCTGCTCGTGCCTGCCAAGTTAATTGCCGCATACCCCGGACGCATTGTGAACATCCACCCCGCACTGTTGCCCAAACATGGTGGCAAAGGCATGTACGGCGACAATGTACACAAGGCTGTGGTTGCAGCAGGTGACACCGAGAGCGGAATCACCATACACCTTATAGACGAGCGTTACGATTGTGGCACAACATTCTTCCAGGCAATATGCCCCGTGCTGCCCACAGACACCCCCGACGACGTAGCGGCGAAGGTTCACGCACTAGAATACAAGCACTTCCCCCACGTAATCGATGAGATACTAAAAACATTGAAATAACCCTTCACGGAACCCCGAAAAAGAAAAAGTATAATGAGAAAAGAGATTCTAATCCCATTCATCATCTTTGCGACAATGTTAGTACAAACATCATGCAACAAAGCTCCGCAGAACAGCAATCCACTGACCGAAGAGAGCAAAGCACCATTCGGTGCTCCCGACTTTGGCTTATATAAGACAAGCGATTATATGCCGGCCTTTGAACAGGGCATCGCCGAGAAGAAAGCCGACATACAGAAAATAATAAACACCCCCGAGGCACCCACCTATGCCAACACCATCGACGCACTGGAGCTAAGCGGCAGACTGCTCGACAAAGTATGCAGCATATTCTTCACACTCAACGAGAGCGATTCCAACGAAGAAATGCTGGAGATTGAGAACCAAATATCGCCAAAGCTCACAGAACTTAACGGCTATATTTACATGAACGATACACTGTTCAACCGCATACGCACCCTCTACGACAACCGTGCGAGCCTCTCACTCAGCGAGGAGCAGCAGATTGTTCTCGAAAACTACTACAAAAGTTTTGTCCGTGGAGGCGCACTGCTGAGCAAAGAGGAGAAGAAGGTGCTTCTTGACATTGACACAGAACTTGGACTTGCATCCATAAAGTTCGGAAGCAACCTGCTCGCCGACTCTAAAAAATTCCAACTGATAATAACCGACGAAAAAGATCTTAGCGGACTGCCCGAAGTGCATCGCGAAGCAGCAAAAGAGGCCGCCAAAAATGCAAATGTCGAGGGATGGCTGTTCACACTTGACAAGCCTAGTTGCATCCCCTTCCTGCAATATGCCGACAACCGCCAGCTGCGCGAACAGATATACAAAGCCTACTACAATCGTGGTTGCAACCCCAACCAATACAATAACATCGCCGACATAAAGCTGATTCTGAGCCTGCGACACGAGAAGGCAAAGCTTCTTGGCTTCGACACATATGCCGACTTTATGATGGACATAAAGATGGCAAAGAGCCCCGAAGCTGCCAAACAGTTGATGAACACCATCTGGGAAGCAGCCATCAAACGCGCCAAAGAGGAGGCTGCCGAACTGCAAAAACTGATTGACAGTGAAAAGGGAGGTTTCAAACTCGAAGGTTGGGACTGGATGTACTACACCGAAAAACTGCGCAAGGCAAAATACTCGCTCGACGAGAATGAAATAAAACCATACTTCCAGTTGGAGAATGTACGCAATGGAGCATTCGACTGCGCAAACAAGCTTTTCGGTCTTAGCTTCAAGAGCCGTACCGACATTCCTACCTACCACGACAGTGTGAAGATATTTGAAGTGTTCGACGAAGAAAACAAGCACCTCGGTATATTCTACGGCGACTACTTCCCCCGCAGTTCAAAGCGTTCGGGTGCATGGATGACCAACTTTGTAAACCAGCTGAATCTGGGAGAATACAATGTACGTCCGATGATTGTAAACGTATGTAACTTCACACCTGCATCAGGCAGCACCCCCTCGTTGCTGAACATTGACGAAACACTGACACTGTTCCACGAGTTCGGCCATGCGCTGCACGGACTGATGACAAGAGCCCACTACCCCTCTGTCAGCGGTACAAATGTAAAACACGACTTTGTAGAACTCTTCTCACAGATATACGAACATTGGGCAATGGAACCCGAAGTGCTGAAAAGCTATGCCAAGCACTACAAGACCAACGAGACCATTCCCGACGAGCTTATAGAGAAAATAAAGAAGGCATCACACTTCAACTCAGGCTTCGAAACAACAGAACTTGTAGCAGCGGCCATGCTCGACATGGAGATGCACAACCTCACAGACTACAAAGACTTTGACGCTACGGATTTTGAAAAGAAACTGCGCGAAGAGATTGGACTCATTCCACAGATAGAGTATCGTTACCGTCCATGCAACTTCTCGCACATCTTCAACAACGGATACGCAGTGGGTTACTATGCTTACCTGTGGGCAGAGGTACTGGACACAGACGCATTCGAGCTGTTCAAGGAGCGAGGCATCTTCGACCCTGCAACAGCAAAAGCCTTCCAGCATCTGCTGGAGATGGGTGGCACACAGGACCCCATGACAGAATACCGCAAATTCCGTGGTGCCGACCCCAACCCTCAGGCACTTCTGAGAAAAAGAGGTTTGATAGACTAACCCTGTTATAAGAAGCAAGAAACCGAATGGAAAGTAAAATAGAAAAAGCCGTCGCACTGTTCAAGGAGGGCTACAACTGCTCACAATCGGTTGTAGCCGCATATGCCGAAGAGTACGGACTCACCCGCGAACAAGCATTGAAAATATCAGCATCGTTCGGCGGAGGCATCGGACGCATGCGCAAGACCTGTGGAGCAGCCTGTGGACTTTTCATGCTTGCCGGGCTGGAAACCGGATGCACAGAAGGCAGCAACCGCGAAGGAAAAGAAGAAAACTACAAAACAGTACAGATGCTTGCCCGAGAGTTTGAACGACGCAATGGTTCACTGACATGCGCCGAGCTGCTTGGACTCTCAAAACAGGCTCCCACACCACCAACACCCGAAGAACGTACTACCGAATACTTCAAGAAACGTCCTTGTGTGAAAATGGTGGAAGAGGCAGCACGTATATGGGAAGAGTATCGTGCCGGAAAAAGATTCGATGAGTAGACACCCATAAGCACACACAACAGCTAAAGGATTAAAACAGAGCATTTTTGTATATAATTTTTATTTTAGCGGCAAAAAAGTAAAATTATGCACCAAAAAGTGTTAAATTTCGTTTATTATTTAATAAAAATCGCTTTATTTAGAGAAATAAACACTAATTTTGCGCCCGGAAATCAAAACTTT
Source organism: uncultured Bacteroidaceae bacterium (assembly GCA_904502185.1). Classification (GTDB taxonomy): domain Bacteria; phylum Bacteroidota; class Bacteroidia; order Bacteroidales; family Bacteroidaceae; genus HGM04593. The sequence continues at coordinate 12,083 of CAJGDX010000055.1, forward strand.
AAATTTAAAAGTTAAACTAAAAAACCAAATTATGATGACAGAAAAGGCTGGAGAAATCGCAGGACGCATCTGGAATGCCCTGAACGGCTCTGAGGGTCTTACCCTTAAAGAAATTAAAACTGCTGCAAAATTGAAAGAGAAAGAACTTTACTTAGGACTCGGTTGGCTTCTTCGCGAAGACAAAATCTTCTCTTGCATTGTTGAAGACGAGGAGATTTTCGCACTCAAGTAAAATCTAATTCTCCGTTACAAAATAAATAGGTTGCAATCCGTTTGTGATTGTAACCTATTTTATTTTATACAACAAGTGAAATACCTCACAACAAAGAGGCATGAACATGTAACCAGGAGGTATTGAGAAAGAGCATCCAAAATCATGGAATAAATATTAGTTTATTGCAATAAACTGCAACAAATACCGTTTTTTATAGTAACTTCGCAAAATCAGACAGAAAACAATCAAACTCAATTAATAACCAACAAAACAAAAAAAGATGAAGAAATTTCTCTCATTCGCAGTGATAGCATTCATGGCAGTGCTCACTGTATCGGCTCAGAAAGCAGCCACTCTCTCTTCACCTTCAGGCGAAATTAAAGCCAACGTCACCATCGAAGACCAGAAGCTCTACTACTCGGTAGAGTTCAACGGCAAAGAGGTGTTGGCAAAAATGCCCATGGCAATGAAGTTCAGCAACGGCATTGTTGCAGGTGAAAAGGTTAAATCACTCAAGCCCAAAACCACAACCAAAGAAGAGGTATTTGAGCCCGCAATTGCAGTGCGTACAAGCAAGGCAAACATCAAATACAACGAAAGCACCTTCAATTTCGGAAAATACTCTGTAATTTTCCGCCTTTATGACGACGCAGTAGCTTACCGTTTCGTAACACGCTTCGGCAAGAAAGAGGTTAACGTCATCGACGAGACTGTTGCTTACAATTTCGTAAACGACAACAACATGCTCTTCCCCGAAGAGGGCTCTATGTACACACACCAGGAGCGCAAATTCATCGACACCAAAGTCAGCGCCATCAAAGAGAAGGCATTCGCAAGCCACCCCATGCTTGCAACAGATGGTGGTGTACGCATGATTATCACAGAGGTTGACCTCGAGAGCTACCCCGGTGTATACTATCAGAAGGGCGAAGGCAACAGCTTCAAGGGTATCTTCCCTGCATACGCACTTGAGACAGAGAAGCGTTCCGACCGCGACATGGTAGTAACAAAGAGAGCAGACTTCATTGCAAAGACAACAGGCAACCGCTCATATCCCTGGCGTGCAGTTGTTATTGCCGACAAAGACACAGAGCTTCTCACCAGCAACACTCTCTACGCACTTGCAGCACCCTCACGCATTCAGGATACATCATGGATCAAGCCCGGTAAAGTGGCTTGGGACTGGTGGCACAACTGTTCACTGACAGGTGTTGATTTCCGTTGCGGTGTAAACACACAGACCTACAAATACTTCATCGACTTTGCATCAAAGAACGGCATCGAATATATTGTTCTCGACGAAGGCTGGTACGACATCAGCAAGACTGTTCTTGACATTGTTCCCGCCATCGACCTTGCAGAGCTTATCCGCTACGGTAAGGAGAAGAACGTAGGCATCATTTTGTGGATGACATGGTTGGGTCTTGAGGAGAAGATGGACGAAGCACTTCCCCTGTTCAAAGAGTGGGGTGTTAAAGGTCTGAAAATCGACTTCATGCAGCGCGACGACCAGTGGATGGTTGAGTGGTACTACAACACAGCCAAACGTGCAGCCGACCTTCAGTTGCTCGTTGACTACCACGGTTCATACAAACCCACAGGTATCACACGCACATTCCCCAACATGCTTACATCAGAGGGCGTTTACGGTGGCGAGCAGAACAAATGGACAGATGACCTCTCACCTGAACACAACGTAACACTTGCCTTCACACGTATGGCATGCGGTCCCATGGACTACACACCCGGTGCAATGCGCAACTCAAAGAAAGGCGAATTCGTAGAGCGTTACTACATCCCCATGTCACAGGGTACACGTTGCCACCAGCTGGGTATGTACGTAGTTTACGAGTCACCCCTTCAGATGCTCTGCGACCGTCCCACAAACTATGAGAAAGAGCCTGACATGATGAGATTCCTCGGCCCCGTTCCCACAACTTGGGACGAATCGGTAGCTCTTGACGCTGCTGTTGGCGACTATGTAATCATGGCACGCCGCAACGGCAACA
>CAJGDX010000056.1 GCA_904502185.1 uncultured Bacteroidaceae bacterium
CAGTAGCGACAGCCGCAGCAATTCACGCTCATCGTTCGGCAGTGGCTCTTCACGAGGTTCAGGATTCTCAGGTGGCGGTTCACGCAGCGGAGGAGGTTCACGCAGCGGTGGCGGTTCACGTGGTGGTGGCGGCGGACGCAGATAACCAGTCGCGCCCCACGAAAAAAGAGATTGACAATTCCATTTAATATCAAAAGTTCACAAGACTATGAAAAGGTTTATAAACATATTTGCCCTACTGTTTGCAGCCGTTCAGCTGAACGCGCAAAGCACCTACGACGTAATCCCCATCTTCAACAGCGACCTTACAGGAACAGCCCGTTTCGTAGGAATGGGTGGTGCCATGAGCGCATTGGGAGGCGACATTTCAGTAATGTCCACAAACCCTGCCGGAATAGGTATCTACCGCAGCAACGACTTCAACGCATCACTCTCGCTGGGAACACTCAACACCGACTCAGAATTCCTAGGTTCATCGTTGAGCAGAGACAACACACTTTTCTCGTTCGACAACATAGGTGCAGTATTCTCAACAAACATTGACGATGGCTCTTTCAAATTTGCGAACATAGCCTTCAACTACAAGCGCCGCAACAACTTCCGCAAAGACTTTGCCATGAACGGATGGTACACCGACGACAACGACCAGCCACTCTACTCGCAGCAGTTCCAGATTCAGAACCTCTACGACCAAAGTCTTCCCAACCTTGGCGCAATCACCAGTGACTCCTATTATAATCCCCGTTACCCATGGTTGCCACTTTTGGCTGCCGATGCAGGCATAATAGACGAAACAGGTGAAATAATGTATCTCCCTACAGATGCAACATTCTATTCGGAGGACAGAGGAGGAGTTGACCAGGTTGAAGGCAACCTCTCGTTCAACTTTAACGACCGTCTGTACTTGGGAGTAACAATAGGAGCAATGTATGTTGATTGCGAACGTTTTTCGACATACGGCGAATACGACGACTTTGGAAACATATACATGCTTGAGAATCGCCGCACGACTGAAGGTACAGGCTTCGACGTAAAGCTGGGTGCAATAGTACGTCCATTTGAATACTCACCCCTGCGTTTGGGATTGGCGTTCCATCTTCCCGCCTACTACACACTGACAGACTACACCAGTGCATACATGGCAGGCCCCGAAGATGCTTCGGGATACTACAAGGAGATGGCAACAAACTGGCCCGAAGCATACGGCAGCGACTATATTGTCGACTACAATGTCAGTTCGCCCTGGCGCATGAACCTTAGTGCCGGATACACCTTTGCAAACATCCTTGCCCTTAATGCCGAATACGAGTTAGTAGATTACTCATCGGCTCACATGGAGTACACCGATGGCCCCGACATGGTTGACATGAACGATGAATTCGACAGCAACATGAAGACATCGCACATACTGCGTGTAGGTGCAGAGGTCAAGCTCGACGACAATCTGAGCATGCGTTGCGGATACAACTACATTTCATCATGCTTCAACGACGATGCATGGAAGTACATTTCGCCCTATTCGGCATTGACAGCAACCGACTACACAAATACCAAGGACACCAATATATTCACATTGGGACTAGGTTACCGTGGTAAAAGCTTCTACTGCGACGCAGCATACCAGTGCATGCTGCAGGATGCCGACTTCTACACATACGTCGACCCGGAGGTTGCACTGCCCGCGACAAAAGTTTCTGAATTCAGAAATAAGGTTATTCTCACTTTTGGAGTACGATTCTAACTGAATCTTTACATAACATATTCAAAACGGCAACCGAAACAGTTTCGGTTTCCGTTTTGAATATAAGCTGTGGCTCGTTTGCACTATCTTTTAATAAAATAGGCTGATGGCTATAAGTAGCTTGCACTATCTTTAAATAAGATAAGCTGCGGCTCGGGATAAAAAATAAACGAGTTTATTTTGTTCTCCACTCGCCTTGTCTTATCTTTGCCAAAATAAAATTGAAAAACATGCCTAATTTATCGGAAAGAGCAATACAGATGCCATCGTCACCCATCAGACGATTGGCTCCATTAGCAAGCGAAGCAAAAGAACGCGGTATAAAAGTATACCATCTAAATATCGGTCAGCCCGACCTCGATTCACCGGAAATAGCACTCGAAGCAATAAAGAAATTCGATCAGAAGATACTTGAATACAGCCCCAGCGACGGGTTCCTGTCGTTGCGCGAAAAGCTTGTCGGCTACTACGACCAGTATCAAATAAAGCTGAAACCCGAAGATATAATTGTAACTTCAGGTGGCTCCGAAGCTGTACTTTTCGCTTTTATGTCATGCTTGAACCCCGGCGACGAGATTATTGTCCCCGAACCCGCATATGCCAACTACATGGCATTTGCAATATCAGCCGGTGCAGTTATACGCCCCATACGTTCCACCATTGAGGAGTCGTTTGCACTACCCCCAATCGAGAATTTCGAAAAACTCATAAACGAGCGCACACGAGGAATACTCATCTGCAACCCCAACAACCCCACCGGCTATCTCTACACCCGCACCGAGATGAACAGCATACGCGACCTTGTGAAAAAGCACAACCTCTTCCTTTTCTCCGACGAGGTTTACCGCGAATTCATCTACACAGGCTCGCCCTACATTTCAGCCTGTCACCTCGAAGGAATCGAAGAGAATGTTGTACTCATCGACTCTGTATCAAAAAGATACTCAGAATGTGGTATTCGCATAGGCGCACTCATCACCAAGAACAAAGCCCTGCGCGAGGCTGTGATGAAGTTCTGCCAGGCACGACTGAGCCCTCCCCTGTTGGGACAGGTGGTAGCCGAAGCATCAATAGAGGCTCCACGCTCATACGCTATAAACACATACGAAAAATACATAGAACGTCGCAACTGCCTTATCGACGAACTTAACAAGTTGCCGGGAGTATACTCACCCATCCCCATGGGCGCATTCTACACTGTGGCACGACTCCCCATCGACGACAGCGACAAATTCTGTGAATGGTGTCTGTCGGAATTCCAGTACGAAGGCGAAACAGTGATGCTGGCACCCGCATCGGGATTCTACTCCGAAAAAGGTCATGGAGAGAATGAGGTCAGAATCGCTTACGTCCTCGACAAGGCTCAACTGAAAAGAGCAATCTTTATACTGGGAAAAGCACTCGAACAATATCCCGGAAGAAAAGTCTGAAACAGATAACTATTGCACCCTCAAAGTCTTTCGATTTTGAGGGTGCAATAGTTATAAACAGCCTGAAATTTTCTATGTAAAAATTCCATACACAAAAGAATTATTAACGCGTATCATATATCCACATTATCCAAAAAATTACTATTTTTGCATTATTGACAGGAATAGGAATATCAAACAGTCCGACAATCATCAATAATGGAGAAAAGCGATAACAGAGAAGCCATTGCCAAGCTTGCGGGGCAGCAGAAATTGCAACGCCACGAATGGCGCGCACTGCTTACACAGCTCGACAAAGAAGAGCAAGAGCAACTGCGCAGGCAGGCTGTAGCTACTGCCACTTCGAAGTTCGGACAGGGCATCTACATTCGCGGACTGATAGAGATAAGCTCATACTGTCGCAACAACTGCTACTACTGCGGACTGCGATGCAGCAACAACAACGCCCATCGTTACCGCCTCACCCGCGAGGAGATACTCGACACTTGCAGACGAGGAGCAGAAATAGGTTTCAATACATTTGTACTGCAAGGTGGCGAAGACCCCGGACAGAGCGACGAATGGATAGCCGAGACAGTGCGCGCCATCCACGACCTCTACCCCGACAAGGCAATAACCCTGTCCGTAGGCGAACGCAGCGACGAAGCCTATCGCACATTCCGCCGGGCAGGAGCCACAAGATACCTTCTGCGTCACGAGACACGTAACGATGCCCACTACTCACTGCTTCACCCAGCAAACATGAGTGGCAGCAACCGACGCAAGTGCCTCGACACGCTCAAGCGCGAAGGCTACCAGACCGGGGCAGGCATGATGATAGGTTCACCCGGACAAACTACAGAACAGATCATCGACGACCTTGAATACCTCGACGAGCTTCGCCCCGAAATGATAGGCATAGGGCCTTTCATTCCGGCAACAGGTACCCCGTTTGCCAATGAGCCGGCAGGCAGTGTTACAACAACCATAAACATAATATCCCTGCTGCGTCTGCGACACCCCGATGCACTCATCCCGGCGACAACCGCCCTTGCAACCCTGCACCCCGAAGGCCGGAAGCTCGCCATACAAGCAGGTGCAAATGTGGTAATGCCCAACCTGACACCCTCAACAGTACGCAGCAAATACGCAATATACAACAACAAAGCCTCCACCGGATGCGAATCGGCCGAAGAGATAGAAAAACTAGAAAAAGAGCTTAACAGCATCGGTTACCACATAAATTACAGCAGAGGCGACCATAAACCAACTGAATAAAAAAGAGAGAAATGTATAATATAAAAATGTATAATATAAAATCGTCAAAAGCAGAAGAGTTCATCAGCGACAGCGAGATAAAAGCAACCATGGCATACGCCCATGAGAACCGCAACAACCGCGAACTCATAAAAGAGATACTCGAAAAGGCACGCAGCGGCAAAGGTATATCGCACCGCGAGGCAGCCATTCTCCTCGAGTGTGAACAACCCGACCTCATAGAAGAGATGTACGACCTTGCCCGCGACATTAAAAAGCGTTTCTATGGCAACCGCATAGTCATGTTCGCACCGCTCTATTTGTCGAACCACTGCATCAACGGCTGTGTCTACTGCCCCTACCATGCAAAGAACAAGACTATCCGCCGCAAGAAGTTGACACAGGAAGAGATACGCGACGAGGTGATAGCTCTGCAGGACATGGGACACAAGCGTCTGGCACTTGAAGCCGGCGAACATCCCCTGCACAACCCCATCGAATACATACTCGAAAGCATCAAGAGCATATACAGCATCAAGCACAAGAACGGTGCCATCCGACGTGTAAACGTGAACATTGCAGCAACCACCGTAGAGAACTACCGTAAACTGCGCGATGCTGGCATTGGCACATACATACTCTTTCAGGAGACATACAACAAGGAGAACTATGAGGCACTTCACCCCAGTGGCCCCAAGAAGGACTATGCCTACCACACCGAGGCGATGGACAGAGCCATGCAAGGTGGAATCGACGACGTAGGCATAGGAGTGCTTTTCGGACTTGAAACCTACCGCTACGACTTTATCGGACTGCTGATGCACGCCGAACACCTCGAAGCCACCTACGGCGTAGGCCCACACACCATCAGTGTACCACGCCTGTGCATGGCCGACGACATCGACACAGCAGACTTCAAGAACTGCGTCCCCGATGAAATATTCTACCGCATAGTGGCAATCATCAGAATAGCTGTGCCCTACACAGGAATGATAATCTCCACACGCGAAAGTGCCAAAAGCCGCGAAAAAGTGCTTGAGCTTGGAATCTCCCAAATAAGCGGCGGCTCACGAACCAGTGTCGGAGGCTACGTACAGGAAGAGAGCGAAGAGGAGAATTCAGCGCAATTCGACCTGTCCGACCGCCGCACCCTCGACGAAATAGTCAGTTGGCTGCTCGACCTCGACCACATTCCTAGTTTCTGCACAGCCTGCTACCGCGAGGGACGCACCGGCGACCGATTCATGTCGCTGCTGAAAAACGGACAGATAGCAAACTGCTGCCTGCCCAACGCCCTTCTTACACTGAAAGAGTATCTCAAGGACTACGCCTCACCCGCCACCCGTGAGAAAGGCGAAGCAATGATACGCCGCATGCTCACCACCATACCCAACGAAAAGGCCCGCGCCACAGCCACAAAATACCTCGACGCAATAGAAGAGGGCAAACGCGACTTCAGATTCTAACAACCCCTGCAACATGAACCAAACAGCACGCTCCGAACGCTACCACATAGGCATCTACGGTCGTCGCAATGCCGGAAAATCCTCACTGATAAACGCACTTGCAGGTCAGGAGGTCTCCATTGTATCCGACATTGCCGGCACTACCACCGACACAGTCTGGAAAAACATTGAACTGCCAGGCATAGGCGCAGCAGTACTTGCCGACACAGCCGGATATGACGACTGCGGCACACTGGGCGAAAAGCGCGTCAACAGCGCCCGTCAATCAACAGAGCGCATCGACCTTGCCCTGTTGCTTCTCGACGGCAGCAGCGACGATGCCACATACGAAAAGGAGTGGTTGCAACGATTCGAAGTTCTTAACATTCCGGTCATCTGTCTGTTGGGAAAAATAGACACCTTGTCGGGCGACGACCTTAAAAGATGGGTAGAGTTGCTTCATAGAGAAATTCTGCCAATATCGTCACTGACCGGCGCAGGTATCGACACACTGCTCTGTCGCATGGCAGCAATATACAAAAGCGGCGACAACATAAGCGACATAACCCACCGACTGGCAAACAACGGCGACACCGTAGTGCTTGTAATGCCCCAGGACAGCCAGGCACCACAGGGACGACTCATACAGCCACAGGTACAGACACTTCGGAATCTTCTCGACAAACAGTGCCTTGCAATGTGCTGCACACCCGAAAAGCTACCGACAATGCTCAGCAGCCTTGCTACCCCACCGGCACTTATAATCACCGACTCGCAGGTCTTTCCCGAAGTAGAAAAACTTGCGCCACGCGAGAGCAAACTCACCTCATTCTCGATACTGATGGCACGCCACAAGGGAGACATCGAAGAGTTCCGCAAAGGAGCAGAAGCACTGCTTAACCTACCGGCAGATGGCCACATCCTGATAGCAGAAGCATGCAGCCACATCCCACAGAACGAAGACATAGGACGTGTAAAACTGCCACGTCTCCTGCGCAAAAAACTCGGCGAAGCGATAAAGATTGAGATAGTTTCGGGCAACGATTTCCCCGACGATTTATCTCCCTACGACATTATAATCCATTGCGGAGCCTGCATGTTCACCCGTCGCCATGTGCTGTCCCGTGTACGCATGGCAAAGACACAAAACATACCCATAACCAACTATGGCATTGCAATAGCCGCTCTCACAGGTATTTTAAAGAAAGTAGAAATCTAATTTCAGGAAATAATGCAATCACCACTGAAAGTATATAAAGCATCAGCAGGTTCAGGAAAGACCTTCACCCTGGCTGCAGAATACATAAAGCTATTGGTAGCCAACCCCACAGCCTACAAACATATACTGGCAGTTACATTCACCAAAAAGGCAACAGCAGAAATGAAAGAGCGTATTCTGAGCCAGCTGTACGGAATATCGCATGCTCTACCCTCGTCTGATGGCTATTTCGAAAAGGTATGCGAAGCATTCCCCCAACTGAGTCACGAAGAGATACGCCAAAGAACGGCCACTGCTCTTGAAATGATGCTTCACGACTTCAGCCATTTCCGTATACAAACCATAGACTCATTCTTTCAGACCATACTGCGTGGCCTGGCGCGCGAGCTTGAGCTCAGTGGCGATGTAGGCATCAGCATCGACGGCGAGAAGTTGCTCAATGAGGCTGTCGACAAACTAATCCAACGTCTGACACCCACCTCAAAAGAGATGGCCTGGGTGGTTGAATATATCGAAGAACATCTCTCCGACAACAAAAAATGGAACGTCAGCTATGCACTTAAAAACTTTGCAAAAAATATACTGAGCGAAGAGTATCAGGATAAAGGCGAAGAGCTACGAGAGCAAATCGATGCAAACAATGGAGCATTACTTGCCGACTACCGTAAAGCGATAAACAAGATCGAAAAAGATATACTGTCGGAAGCAAAGAGCTATGCAGAACGCTTTTTCGCCATCTCTGATGCTGCTGGATTGACGGTAGACAACTATTACCAAAAGAAATCGGGAGTATGGGGGTTCTTCAAGAGCCTGGAATCGGGCGAACTTAAAACACCCAAGGGCAACAAACATGTAATTAAATGTATCGAAATGCCCGAAAAGCTCTCAGCAAGCAAAGCACTGACAGAGAGCGCACGTCAGGAGATTATAACTCTTCTGAATAAAACAGAAACACTGTACAACGATAAATCAGAAACCTTGAACAGTTGCCATCTGTCGCTGAAACGTTTCCATCAACTAAGACTGCTCAACAGCATAGCAAAATTGCTGCAGGAGGAGAACAACAAAGAAAACCGTTTCCTTCTGGCACAGACCTCATACTTGCTGGGCAAGATGATAACAGGCAACACTTCATTCATTTTCGAAAAGATAAGTACAGAAATACACCACATATTCATCGACGAATTTCAAGACACATCGTCGCTGCAATGGAAAAACTTCAAGGTGTTGCTACTCGAAATCATATCCCGCAACAACATGAGCCTCATAGTCGGCGATGTCAAGCAATCAATCTACCGTTGGCGCAACAGCGACTGGAGTATCCTGAACAATCTGGAGAATGAATTTCCACACCACCCCATTGCATCCAACAAGCTTGACACCAACCGTCGAAGCGAGCGACACATCATACAGTTCAACAATGAGCTGTTCACACACGCAGCCAAAAAGATAAGCACACAATACAAAAACGACCTTGGCGAGAGCGCACAGGAACTGGAACGCGCCTACGAAGATGTATCACAGGAGATACCCCGGAATCGTCCGGAAAGGGGATACGTTGAGGTAAGAATGATGAACAGCGATGGCGATGGACTAGTGAGCAATATTCAGGAACAGTTGCGTAAGACCCTCGACACACTGCTTAACGAAAGAGGCATCAAGGCATCAGACATCACAATACTGGTACGCAACAACGACGACATCCAGCCAATAGTAGAAATGTTCGACCAGAACTTTCCAGAGCACAAGATTATATCAGACGACGCATACAAACTATGTTCGTCAACAGCACTAAACATTATCATAGCCGCACTGCGATATATATCCATGCCGGAAGATAAGATAAATGCCTTTTACCTTGCGTCGCGACACTCACATATCATCAACGGCACAGAAATATCACCCTGCGAACTTGTGAACCGCAAAGAGATTTCGACACTGTTGCCACAGCAATTCACACAATCAATTGAAGAGCTGCGCAAAAAGCCTCTGTATGAAATATTGGAACGCATCATAGCCCTACTCGGACTCTCAAAGATAGAAAGCGAAAGTGCATACATCTACTCATTCCTCGACTATGTTACGACATTCCAGCAGGACAAACCTGCAAACATCGAGGAATTGCTCAACTACTGGGACGAGGAGTTAAGCGAAAAAAGCATACCCGCAAGCGAAAGCAACGGTGTGCGCATAATGACAATACACAAGTCGAAAGGATTGGAATTTCACACTGTGATAATCCCCTTCTGCACATGGTCCATGATAAAATTGGGCAAAAGCACTCTATGGTGCACACCAAAAGGCGAGCCATTCGATGCAATAAGTCTGCTACCAATAGATTTCCAGAAAATCACATGCGACTCCATATACAAAGCCGAGTACAACCACGAGTACCTGTTCCAGTTGGTAGACAACCTCAACCTGCTGTATGTAGCCTGCACACGTGCCGGAAAGAACCTTTTCATTTTCTCCGACGCAAAAGGCGATTCAAACTCAATATCCAATTACCTGCAACAATTAATTGAAAAAATAACACTCGAAAAAGCCACATACGACAAAGAAAAGCTGATATTCACCTACGGAGAGATTGTAAAATCCGAAGAGAAGAAAGAAAAAGAGAACGATAATCCATTTATCAACACCCCGGCAAGTCACACGCAGTCCTACCTCTCGTACGACAACAAACTCACCTTCAGACAATCGAAAAACCTGAAGCGTTTTCTGGCAAACGACAAGGAGGAGAAACAGACACTCGACTACATTGCCCGCGGCGAATTGTTACACGAACTGCTGTCGCATCTGCGAACCGGCAAAGAGCTTGCACGACAACTGAAAAAGATGCAGTTACAAGGCATCATTGCCACCGACAGCGAATATCACAGCATAGAGAAACTGATAAGTGCAGCACTTGGCAATCCACAAGCAGCCGACTGGTTCAATGGCAAATACAAGCTCTACAACGAATGTACCATACTCGACAGGAACAGCAACGGCAACGACAAACGCCCCGACAGAGTAATGGTCAGCGGCGACACAGCAATAGTAGTAGACTTTAAATTCGGTAAACGGCAAGAGGCATATATCCGCCAGGTCGAAGAGTATAAATCACTGCTCCGAAACATGGGATACAAACAGGTTAAAGGTTATCTTTGGTACATATACACAAACAAAATAGAGGAGGTATAGCATGGAACCATTTTTGAAAAAAGTAGCAAAAGACATATACGACAGATACGGCAACCATCTTGCTGATATTGCTATCATTTTCCCCAACAAACGAGCAGGCCTCTTCTTCAACGAATATCTAAAAAGGCTGAGCGACAAAGTTATCTGGAGTCCTGCATACATGACCATAAACGAACTGTTCCAGGAGAACAGCGACAGCATAGAGGGCGACCCGATACTGCTCATCAGCAAGCTTCACAAAGAGTATTGCAAACAGACAGGCAGCGACGAGACTCTTGACAAATTCTACTATTGGGGCGAAATGTTGATAAAAGACTTCAACGAGATTGACAAGAACATGGTCGATGCCGCCAAACTCTTTGCCAACCTCAAAGAATTGCGAGAAATGGGCAGCGCAGCCGACATACTCGACGACACCCAACGCGAAGCCATACAACAATTCTTCACAAATTTAAAACCCGAAGAAGAGAGCGAGGTGAAACGCCGCTTCCGCAACGTCTGGGAAGTGCTGCTACCGATATACAACAATCTGCGCACCACCCTGCGAAACGAAGGAATTGCATACAGCGGAATGTTGTGCCGCGACGTGATTGAAAAAGATGAGCAGCTCGACTTTCCATACGACAAATACATCTTCGTAGGCTTCAATGCGCTTAACAGCGTCGAGAATGCTATGTTCAAAATCCTGCACGAGCAGGGGAAAGCACTCTTCTACTGGGACTACGACACAGCCTACGTAGGCAGTAAGCACCACGAAGCCGGACGCTTCATGCAGCACAACCTGAAACAATATCCCAATGCTCTGGAGAACGAAGCATACGACAACCTTAACAAAAAGAAGAACATCACCTTCGTTTCGGCAGCAACAGACAACATACAAACACGCCACCTTGCCGAAAAGCTACAAGAGGTTACCGAAGGAAACGAAATAGAAACAGCAGTTGTACTTTGCGACGAAGGCTTGCTCGACGAAGTGCTGCACAGCATCCCACCCGGCATAAAGAACCTAAACGTGACAATGGGCTATCCGGTAGCCCATACACCTGTCTACAGCTTCATGCAACGTCTGATAGAGCTTCAGATAAAGGAATACGACAGCAGCAACAACTCATTCCGGTACAATGCAGTTCACAGCATACTGAAACACCCCTACACACTGCAATGCAGCGAAAATGCAGCAACCATAAACGATAAGATAGCAAAAGAACACCTGCTGCAACCCGGTGCCGAAATACTTCATGCCGACGATTTTCTTAAGAAAATCTTCACTCCCGCCACCGACTGTCAGTCGTGGATAAACAACATACGCGACATAATATACACGGTGACAAACAGTGCAGTTGCAGAGGAGAACGACACCTACGAAGAGCTCTTCCGCGAATCGCTCTTCAGTGTCTACACACAGGCGCAACGCATATTGTCGCTGCTCGAATCAGGCGAAATATCCATAGAGCTAAAGACCCTTGCGTCACTGTTCATGCGCATCATTTCCACACTGAAGCTCCCCTTCCACGGCGAGCCGGTCGTGGGACTGCAGGTGATGGGACTTCTTGAGACCCGCAACCTCGATTTTAAGAACCTTATACTGCTATCGGCAAACGACAGCAACCTGCCGCGCAATGTAAACGACAGTTCATTCATACCGTACAACCTGCGTCGCGCCTTCGGGCTAATGCTCGCCGAGCAGCGCAACGCAGTATACTCCTACAATTTCCACCGTCTGATGCAAAGGGCCGAAAACATCACAATGATGTACAACAACTCCACCGAGAACGATGGAGAACGCTCAAGATACATGTTGCAGATGCTCACCCAACGACCGGATGAAATAACAGAGATTCACCTTAATGCCGAACAAAAAAGCATAGAATACCAAACAGAAGGCGGAGTAGCAAAAACTGCCGAAATGATAGAACGCCTGCGCAGCATCTTCGACACAGGACGAAGCAGCCATGCACAGGTGCTGACACCCAGTGGAATAAACAAATACCTCGACTGCCCCATGAAGTTCTTCTACTACTATATTGGCAGACTCAGAGAGACACAGGAGGTGGAAGATACCATACAGGCAACAGACTTCGGAAACATCTTCCACAGAGCAGCAGAGCTGTTCTACGAACATATAGTAGCAGATGGTGGTTCATACATACAAAAGTCGCAGCTGGAACCATACATAAAGAAGAGTGCATTGCTATATCCCTTCATCGACCAGGCATTCAAAGAGTGCTTCTTCACAGGTGAGCAGGAGGGAAAGCCCCAATACGACGGCCTGCAATATATCAATCGCGAAGTACTCAAACGCTTCCTCACCCGACTAGTAAAGATGGATGCACAACATGCACCATTCACATACGTGGGCAGCGAACAAGATATAAGTTTCACCATGCAAGCCACAACTGCCGACGGAGAAAAGATTCCTTTGAACATCGGTGGACGTATCGACCGCATCGACATGAAAGGCGACACCATTGAGATTGTCGACTACAAGACCGGCGGAGAAGCCAATAAGCCCAAAAACATCGAAGCCCTCTTCGCACCCACCGGCAAACGAAGCGGATACATATTCCAGGCAATGCTATACTCGGCAGCCATGGCCGAAAAGGAAAAGGAGAAAAAGATATCACCCTCGCTACTATACATACACGACGAGAAAAAAGCAAGAAGAGAAGACTTCACCATTATAATAGACAAAAAGGCGGTGACAGACTTTTCAACATTCAGTGACGGACCTGCAGACGAAAATACGAATGAACACAAATTCCTTGTAAAACTACAGGAAACACTGAACGACATATTCAATATAAACCTGCCATTCACATGCACCGAGGAAAAAAGCAGATGCAAATTCTGCTGCTACCGTCCGTTGTGTGGCAAAGGATGATACTCTTTTAACGATAAAGTATAAAACATTTAGCATAAAAATAATAGAAATTGTCCCTAAATGGTGTATATTTGCTTTTGCAACGATTAACACAATAAAAACATTACTATGAACAAGAAAAGAATATACTTCGACATGGACGGTGTGCTTGTTGACTTTCAATCCGGAATAGATAAACTCGACGAAGCAACCAAAGAACAATACAAAGGAAAACTGGATGAGATACCGGGTATATTCTCGCTGATGGATCCAATTCCCGGCGCAGCAGAGGTAGTACGATTACTTGCCCGCAACTACGACGTATTCATCCTGACAACCTCGCCGTGGAACAACCCCACTGCAGCATCCGACAAAGTTGAATGGGTGAAGAAATATCTCGACGACGTATTCCACAAGCGTCTGATAATAACCCACCGCAAAGACCTGTTGGATGGCGACTATCTGATAGACGACAGAGGAAAGAACGGAGCGAGCGAATTCAAAGGCGAATGGTTGCATTTCGGTTCCGAAAAGTTCCCCGACTGGGAGTCAGTACTTAAATACCTGCTGATGTAACGCACCGAATCCGAAAACAGGCAGTGTGCATTATGACAAACCTTAAGAGGCCATACCTATAAAGGTATAGCCTCTTTTGTGTATAAATTAAAATATTGGTGTCCGGTAAAAGTTTAAAAGGGTATAAAAATGTGTTTCAATCCGCAGTATTTATGCGGTTCCATCCATAGCATTGGTAACTTAATAGTCAACCGGCACCGTAAGCATCACAGTCGAGAGGCCGGCTGTTTTTCGGATTAAGTGCGAGGACTGTCTGAGTGTTAGTTATACGCACAAAGTGCGGATAACTGAACGAGTTCCGCAGCACCCGAAAAACAGACGAAAAGACTCGAGCGACAAGGCTCGCCACCGACTGAAGAATGTTGCCGCAAAGGCAACTTCTGAACAAAGGCAGAGCCGCCTGATGCGTCCCGTGTGCCGGGGCTTTTGCTTCTTTTGCCCGGCAAAAGAAGG
>CAJGDX010000057.1 GCA_904502185.1 uncultured Bacteroidaceae bacterium
AATATCCTTCAGTCGGTTAAACCTTGTCACCAATAACTTTTCATCTTTTGCAAGGGGTGAAACAGTTAGGCCGCCATTGGAAATGTCGGACACAAAAAGTTTCACCTTTTTCCTTGCAAAAGATGGTTATTGCTTGTGCCCTTTACGGTGCCGAATATTTTTAATGTTACCATTGCTGCAATATCCAACACCAAAGGTTACTTTCTAATAACTACAGCACTGTCAAAATCACAGGCAACGGCCGCAGAGAGGCGCGGAGAAGATGTACAAGTTTTCTGACGTGCCATTGGCGCGGCCGAACTTGCACATCCCGCGACTATCAAGGGGAAGTTACCGGCAAGGAGCAGCCGACCGAGGGATATTTTCGTTTAAGAAAATTCGCGAGCAAAGGCTGTGACGACTGATTTTGTCTGTGCTGTGCCTTTTTGTTCCTTTTTGGGGTCAGATCAAAATTACTGCCTTAAATGTTTGCAAACAAAGATTAAGGGTAAAAACTACCAGAGAATACAAAAGTAAGCATCATATTATGGTAATAGATTCCTCTATCAACAGAATATATTTAACGTGGGTTAGATCTGAAAATTTGAAAAACATTAAAGGAACGCTTTTCGGAGATAAGGGATATTTTGTTCTAAAATTATATCGAACTCACGTTAAATAAGGTATACAATCAGTAGCCTAAATATTCAAGCAATCCCTTACAGCCTCTTTCAATCTCCTTGAAAGTCTTTGAGAAATTCCCATGATACCAGGGGTCGGAAATATCATCACCCGCACACTGCTCTACTGCATGTGGATTTTCAAAATCAAGCAGTTTCCATATTTTATTATCAGGATCAAAACCGGCAACAGCACCAAGATTCCTTATATTATACTGTTCCATCACAATTATCATGTCATAACTCTGATAATCATCGCGGGTAACGCGCACAGCCTGCTTGTTATCATCAACGGGAACACTGTTCCTTTTCAGTTCGTAGACTGCCGGAGGATAGACACCATTGCCGATCTCTTCGCTGCTGGTTGCAGCCGAACAAATATAGAATTCATCATTGACACCTTTATCGGCGACCATTTTCTTGAACACAAATTCCGCCATAGG
Source organism: uncultured Bacteroidaceae bacterium (assembly GCA_904502185.1). Lineage (GTDB taxonomy): Bacteria > Bacteroidota > Bacteroidia > Bacteroidales > Bacteroidaceae > HGM04593. The sequence continues at coordinate 1,103 of CAJGDX010000057.1, forward strand.
CGAACGGCAAATATTGCCGTGGCAGACAAACATTATCTTTTTCATAATCTTAAGCAAATAGAAATAGAATAATTGCCGAAAAAATTATCTTAAAAAATCGGCACCGAAGGAGATTGGCAAGAGTTCTTTTGCGCCACCCTCGACAATGTAACACCCCTCTGTTCCGAAAAGTATTATACGCATCGCCGTAGAATGGCGTGTTTCCGCTTCGAGCATTACCTGCCGGCAAGCACCACAAGGCGAAATAGGACGTGCAACCTCGCCATCGGCATTGCGTGCAGCAATTGCCAATGCCACTATCGGAGCATCGGGATTAGTAGCCCCGGCGGCAAAGATAGCAGTACGTTCCGCACAAATACCCGAAGGATAGGCTGCATTCTCCTGATTACTGCCAACAACGACCTCGCCATTAGCAAGAAGCAGAGCAGCACCCACATTGAAACGGGAATAGGGAGCATAACTGCCCTTTGCAGCCTCACGCGCAGCGTTAACCAACATTCTGTCGACTGGTTCAAGTTCCTCACACGAACAGACCTTTACAACCGTATTAAGTACAATCTCTTTCATATTCCATCAATTGAACATTATCATCTGACACAAATGTAATGCAAAGATTTGCAGAAAACCAATTTATTCATTTATTTTGTAAGCAGAAAACACTTTTTGATACATGAAATACATATTCAATGTCACAATAGCGCTTGCCTCTGCCATTATATTGGTTGGTTGCAGTACATCGCAACAGGTGTCACACAAAAGCAGCACTACCGTAACCACGGCACGCGACTCCTACGAAGCATACATACTTACATACTACCCGATAGCAGTCGAACAGATGCACCGTCACAGAATCCCCGCAAGCATCACACTTGCACAAGGCCTTCTTGAGTCTGGTGCAGGGAAAAGCGAACTGACAAAAAAGTCGAACAACCACTTCGGCATCAAGGCGCACAACAATTGGAACGGCCGCACCACAAGCACCATGGACAACGGACGTATGTGCAAATTCCGTGTCTACGACAGCGCCCGCGACTCTTACGAGGACCACTCGCAATTCCTGCTGAAGCCCCGATATGCCGACCTTTTCCGTTTGAGTTCCACCGACTACAAAGGCTGGGCACGCGGACTGAAAAAGGCCGGATATGCCGAGGACCCGGCCTATCCGCAAAAACTTATAAGCCTGATTGAAAGATACAGACTATACGAGTACGATGGATATTCAAAGAAAGATGTTTCACCCATTTTAAGCGGCGGAAAAGATGGCGGTTTTTCGGGCAGACGTCCCATATACATTTCTAACGGGCTATATTATGTGGTGGGCAACACAGGTGACACCTTCAAGTCGCTTGCAAAAGAGTTTGGAGTTTCACGCCGCAAACTTATAAAATACAACGACCTTTACAAAGATTACGACATTAAGGCTGGAGATATAATTTACCTTGAAAAGAAACGCAACAAGGCTACCAAGGATTACCGATTCCACACCACTGCACAGGGCGAAAGCCTCTATTCAATCTCGCAGAAGTACGGCATACGCCTGAAGTCTCTTTTCAAGATGAACCCCGAGTACGAGAGCTACACTACCTTGAAAGTGGGAGATGTTGTTGTACTGAGAAAATAGTTCCTTAACGTAACTTGAATATAGGGTTGCTTATCGATTCTATTAAGGAGAAATAAAACAAACGTGAGTTCTATGAAGAGCTCACGTTTGTTTTATTGTTAATATCTAACTGATATTATTTATACAGCAGGAAAATACAAGGAATCTTTGAAAGTTCGGGCACATTGCCGCGCCACTCCTTGACGGTGCGTGTACGAACATACTCATCTTCGCAAGTGAGGTTGGCAGCGATGCACAACTTTGTCTGCGGACGGCAGTTCTTTATAATATCCTCTATCATCTTACCATTTCGATAAGGCGTCTCAATGAACAGTTGCGTCTGCTCTTCGGCATACACACGCTGCTCCAACTGCTTGAGCTTGCGCGCCCGTTCATCGGGTTTGATGGGCAGATAGCCATGAAAAGCAAAGCTCTGTCCATTGAACCCCGAAGCCATCACCGAAAGGATGATGCTCGAAGGCCCCACAAGCGGAACCACCTTCATCCCCTTGCGCTGAGCAATGGCAACAACATCTGCACCCGGGTCGGCAACAGCCGGACAACCAGCCTCGGAGATTACACCCATAGGCTTTCCACCTGCGAGCGGAGCAAGATACCCTGCAATATCGGCAGGCGAAGTGTGCTTGTTCAGTTCAAAGAACTGCGAACCGTCAATATCAAATTGCGGGTCGGCCTGACGCAAGAAGCGACGTGCCGAACGCACATCCTCAACAATAAAATGGCGGATTCCCTTTATAATTTCAATATTATGTTGCGGCAGAACCTTTGACAAAGGAGTGTCGCCCAACGTCACAGGCAAAAGATAGAGTGCAGTTTCCATAAATACAAAAATTATTTCAGCAACAGGTCGTTTAGTTCCTCGATAGTGTCTGCAATGTGAGCAGGATATTTTTCAAGCAGAGCCTCGCGAGGAGAAAATCCCCATGTAACAGCAACAAACTCTACACCGCTGTTGGCAGCAGTCTGAAGGTCGACAAGCGAATCGCCCACATAGATTATATCATCAGCATCCACAACACCGGCAGCCTTGCAAATATCGTTTACGATGGCTGGGTCGGGTTTAACGGGAACACCGTCACGCTGTCCCAGCACCGCATCGAAACGGATGTCGGCGAAATACTTTTTCACAAGATTCTCGGTTGCTGCCTGATACTTATTGGAAGCAACAGCCACCTTCACATTAGCCGCCTGCAATGCAGCCAACAATTCGGTTACACCGCGATAGGGCTTTGTATCGTCTGCCATATGCAGATTGTAATATTCGCGGAAGGGAGGCAACAATCTCTGAATATTCTCCTCGGTGGCAGCATCGGCAGGCAATGCACGCTGAATGAGTTTGGCAATTCCATTGCCCACAAACTTATAGTAAGCATCGATAGGATGCGTAGGATAGCCTGCACCTGCAAGCACATAGTTGCAGCTGTTTCCAAGGTCGGCAACTGTGTCAAGCAGTGTGCCGTCGAGGTCGAAGATATATAATTTTTTCATCGTTTTACTATTTGGGAAGTTCATTATATAGTTTTTTGCCTCGGGCATAATATTGCCAGAGGATAGAGAATTTCGTACGCTGGGGTATCTCGCCGCAAACGCTCTTTTCAAGATTTTCGGCACGTTTGCCGGCATACTGCGATTTTATGTTTGTAAACTCGCGACGAGCCTTAATCACTGCCTTAAAATCGGGTATATTACCCGACACCAGAAATTTAAATGCAGCCACATAGTCGAGCAAGGCACGACGGAACATCACGCTGCGCAACTCTGTCGCAGGCAGATTCTTGTAGAGCATCAGCAGGTTGTTTCTGAAATTAAGGAAGGTCTTGCGAGGATTGCTTTTACTGAGTGTGGCACCGCCTACATGATAGGCGACACTCTCGGCGATGCAAACGATGCGTCGTCCACGGGCACGCAATCGCCAGCAGAGGTCAATCTCCTCCATGTGTGCAAAGAAGGTGCCATCCAAGCCCCCTGCCGACCAATAATCGGCAGAGCGAATCATAAGCGCGGCACCGGTTGCCCAAAAGAGGTCGACCACATTGTCATACTGACCATTGTCCTGCTCCACTGTGTCGAAAATACGTCCGCGACAGAAAGGATAGCCGTAGCAATCGAGGAACCCACCTGCTGCACCGGCATATTCGAACAGAGTTTTCTGTTTATAGCTAAGCAGTTTGGGCTGACAAGCCGCAACATCCGCATTTGCATCCATAAATGCAAGCATAGGGGCGAGCCACGCTTGAGTAACCTCAACATCGGAATTAAGCAACAGATAGTACTCGGCATCCACCTGACGCAGTGCATGGTTGTAGCCATCGGCAAATCCGTAATTTTTGTCGAGCAGCAACAGTCGGACATCGGGGAACTCGCTGCGCATGACATTTACCGAATCATCTGTCGAAGCATTATCGGCAACAACGACCTCTGCCTCGGGAGAGTATTTCAACACCGAGGGCAAAAAGTCGCGCAACATCGAGGCGCCATTATAATTCAGAATAACTACCGCTATTTTTTTCATCTGACCACTCTATTTTACTTCAAGTACCTCGTCAACCGTCAGCGCAGACTTATCTTCGTTGAACCCGCCCAGGCGCACCCTCACCAGTCTGTTCACCAAATGCTTGTCGCACTCTGCCACCACACGGATGTAGTTACCGGTAAAACCACCCATGGGCATACCCGTACGTGGTTTTTCGAAGAGGACGACTGCTTCGCGTCCGATGAAACGCTCGTAAAAAGCGAGGCGTTTCTCCTCGGAGAGAGCGATGAGCAGCTGACTGCGACGCTGCTTTTCGGCAGGCGACACAGCACCTTCGATGCTAAGCGCACGGGTACCGGGACGCTCGGAGTAGCTGAACACATGCAACTGCGAAATATCAAGGCCTTTAATAAAGTCGTATGCCTTTTGGAAGAGTTCTTCACTCTCGCCACGAGTACCGACAATAACATCGACACCAATGAAGGCATCGGGAATTATACGGCGCACGGTGGCAATCTTCTCGGCAAAGAAAGTTGTATCGTAACGACGGTGCATCAGCTTCAGCACCTCGTCGCTGCCTGCCTGAAGAGGTATGTGCAGATGGGGCATAAAGCTGCGCGAACCTGAAATATATTCTATAATTTCGTCGGTGATAAGGTTGGGCTCTATCGAAGAGATACGGTAGCGGTCTATTCCCTCAACCGCATCGAGTGCCTTGACAAGAGAAACGAAACTCTCGCCCGTACTTTTGCCAAAGTCACCGATATTCACTCCTGTGATAACAATCTCGCGTCCACCCTCGTCGGCAGCCTTCTGTGCCTGAGCCACAAGGTCGGCAATCTGCGGATTGCGACTGCGTCCACGCGCGAAGGGGATTGTGCAGTATGTACAGAAATAGTCACAACCATCCTGCACCTTCAGGAAGTAGCGTGTACGTTCGCCACGCGAACACGATGGAACGAAACGACGCACATCCTTCGTGGGTTGAACATACCACTGCCCTGCTCCATAGGCCTTTTGCAGATTGCCAAGGTGTTCCAGAATATCACCCTTTTTATCTATTCCCAACACCACGTCTACGCCCTCCTCGTTTGCAAGTTTTTCGGGAGAGAGCTGAGCGTAACAACCTGTTACTATCACATATGCTTCGGGATGTTGGCGTATAAGTTTGTGGATAGCCTGACGGCATTTCTTTTCGGCCTCCTGAGTGACTGCACAACTGTTTATGATGCAGATGTCTGCCTTTTCGCCACGTCGTGCAGTGCGTATGCCTGCCTCTTGCAGTGTGCGCTCAATGGTGGCAGTCTCTGCAAAATTAAGTTTACAACCAAGTGTATAATATATCGCTGTTTTATCTTGATAAAGTGATGTATCTATCATCGTCTTGTTTCTATCGTTCTTTGATGTGCGAAGATAATGAGAAAAAACGAATTTACGGCAGTGAATGAGCGTAAAGCTTTTCATTGCCGGAAAGTTATTGAAGGATTCGCATCTATTGATGAATAAATATTAATCCACAATATCACTTCATCGCCCCACAACTACTTCAATTCGAAGCGAACATTAACATCCACCGAATACTCATTCTCTGTAACAGAAAGGTTGACAGCCGGCGCTGCATCGGCAGCATCTTCCATCACAGCACTACGAGCAGCCATGGTCTTGTAATTGCGTGGCGACACAATCTCGTTCATAGACCATGTGTTAATGTATATCGCCTTGCCTATCTGCTGACCGATAGCACCTGCAAGTTCCTCGGCACGTTGCTTAGCCTGACGGACAGCCTCAATGCCAAGCTCGCTTTCAAGTTCCTTTTTCTTGGAATATTTTGTTTCTATCAGAGCTATGTTTGATATCTCAGCCTCTTCAAGTTCGGCAATAACATCCTGCATTGCAGCAACGTCTGTCAACTTCAGAATATATACACCTTCTGTGCGGGTCAGAATCTTGGATGTAAATGTCTTTAACTTCATAGAACTGCCCATTGACTGCACCGTCAGCTGTTCGTCTACTTTGACACCGTTCCTTCTAAGTACATTTATCATCTCCTGCTGAAGTTCCGCCAAACTTTTCTTGCCCTTATAGTCGCTCTCTTTTATTGTTATTCTCAGATAGAGTTCGTCGGGGGTCACCTTGCGTATGGCAGAGCCACGCACTTCGATGTAAGGCACTGCGGGAAGATTGTTCTGAGCCACCAGTGAAGGCACTGAAAAAACAAATATCAACAGCAACGCAGCTGCATATTTTGCAATTCGTTTCATTCTTCTAATTGTTTTTAGGTTATACATTGTTGCGAATATATACATATTTGGCGCGACTGACAAAAAAATTCACTGCAGTTCTTATTAGTTAACATACGGTAACATCGTTAATCGTGAAATTGTTTTTTCCCAAACGATTATATTTCCCTAAAAAGCACTATTTTTGTCTTTCAGAAATTTATAGAATATCTATACACACAATTAACAAGGATGAACGACTACAAAGGATTTGAAATAATGGCGCCCGTCGGTTCGCGCGAGTGCCTGACAGCCGCACTTCAGGCCGGTGCCGACTCTATATATTTTGGTATTGAGAACCTTAACATGCGCGCCCATTCGGCAAGCGCATTCACCATCAGCGACCTGCGAGAGATTGCACAGATTTGCGACGAGCGTGGTGTTAAAAGCTATCTGACGGTGAATACCATCATCTACGAAGAGGACCTGACACTGATGCACAAGATAGTGGATGCAGCCAAGGAGTCCGGAATTTCGGCAGTAATTGCAGCAGACATTGCAGTGCTTCAATATTGCAACAGCATAGGCATGGAGGTTCACCTGTCCACACAGTTGAACATCAGCAACAGCGAGGCATTGCGTTTCTACGCAAAGTTTGCCGATGTTGTTGTGCTTGCCCGCGAGCTTAACATGGATCAGGTGGAAGAGATTCACCGCGTAATTGTGGAGGAGAACATATGCGGTCCCAGTGGTGAACTGATACGAATAGAGATGTTCTGCCACGGAGCGCTGTGCATGGCTGTTTCGGGAAAGTGCTATCTGTCGCTGCACCAGTTGGGACGCAGTGCCAATCGCGGACAGTGTATGCAGGTGTGTCGCCGTGGATACATTGTCAAAGACCGCGAGAGCGATATTGAGCTTGAGGTTGACAACAAATATATAATGTCGCCCAAAGATCTGAAGACCATCCGTTTCATGGACAGAATGATAAAATCGGGTGTACGAGTGTTCAAGATTGAGGGACGCGCCCGTAGCGCCGAGTATGTAAGCACTGTTGTCAGTTGCTACAAAGAGGCGCTGAAAGCCTGCATGGAGGGAACATTCACAGAAGAGAAAAAGGACGATTGGGACAAACGTCTGTCGACAGTGTTCAACCGAGGTTTCTGGGACGGATACTATCTGGGACAGAAACTGGGCGAATGGAGCGACAAATATGGTTCGCAGGCCACAGAGCGCAAAGTGTATATTGGAAAGGGCATAAAATACTTCTCGAAACTGGAGGTCGGAGAGTTCCTAATAGAAGCAGGCGAAATGCGCGTAGGCGACAAACTGCTTATCACAGGCCCCACCACCGGTGCCATCTACCTGACACTGGAAGAGGCTCGCGTGGACTTAGGAGCAGTGGATGTTGTACCCAAAGGCTCATACGTTTCGTTCAAGGTGCCCGTAAAGGTGCGTCCCAACGACAAGCTTTACAAAGTGATAAGCACCGTAGAAGAGGGTTCATTGTGCAATGATTAGACCTCAACCGCTGCACATAGGCGACAAAGTGGCAATCGTCTCCCCTGCCGGGGCGGTGCAACAGCCGTCGATTATTGAGGGTGCTGTACGCACGCTTGAGTCGTGGGGGCTGGAGGTGATTGTCGCGCCGCACGCACTTACGCGACGCGGATATTTTGCCGGCAGCATAGAAGAGCGCATGGCAGACATGCGCATGATGCTGAACGACACAAGCATCAAGGCTATAATATGCAGCTACGGCGGATACGGATGCGTTCACCTGCTCACCGAAATTGTTGGAGAGATTACCAAAAGTCCAAAATGGATTGTGGGAATGAGCGACTGCTCGTTGTTACTGGCAGCCGCGACAATAGCCGGAGTTGTATCGTTGCATTCACGGCAATGCCGCCATCTGGCAGAAAGTGGCAACGACAGCAGCAGCGGATATATAAGAGATTTTCTTTTCGGGCAAATGCCGCAATATTCGGTTCCTGCCCATCCGTTGAACCGCGCAGGCGAAGCTACGGGAATGTTGGTAGGCGGCAATCTGTCCGTACTATGCGGATTATTGGGAACGCCATACAACACCATACAGCCCGGCAGGATTCTTTTCATCGAGGATATAAACGAACCGCCACACAAGATAGAGCGCATGCTATATGCTCTGAAATTGTCGGGGGTATTGGGCAAACTTGCAGCACTCATAGTGGGCAACTTTGCCGGATGCAAAGAGAATGAGGCTTTCGGCGGAACACTGCACGAAATAATCTATAATATGGTAGCGGAATATGACTACCCCGTCTGCTTTAATTTCCCTGTCGGTCACGCAGGAGATTGTTATCCGTTGCCGGTGGGAGATAATGCACTGTTGACTGTCGGCGAAAGCGAGGTAAGAATCGGCTTTAATCGGTAGATTATTTTACGAGAGATAGGTATAAAAAACAACATCCCCACCACCAAAAAAGCGATAGGGATGTATTTGTATTAGAAATATATCTTATTATAAAGAAAAGATTATTTCTTTTTCAGTTCAAATTTGTCGATATCGGGTCCCCAGGCATAGTCACAACCCATACTCACCTCATTGTAACCGGGTTTCAAGGTTACGCTGATTGTTGCGGTTGCAGGCTTGTTATAATCACCTGAATTAAGACCGGTAAGCACCTGTTCGACACCGTTTACCGCCACCTGCAATTTTTTGTCTTTCGCGGTGCAGTAACTTATTGTCATCTCATACTCACCACCCTCCGCGCTGTAAACCTCGCGCCATACTACGCGGTTCTCTTTCTTGCCGCCCACATAAGCAACCTTCACGCCACCTGAACAGTCGGGAGCCTGTGAATATCTTATAATGTAACGGTTGTGTCCAAGGTCGTTGTAAAGAGGAAGGAATGCCCACTCTGCTTCGTACACCTCGGGTTCGAGGCGCTGCTCGGCCTCCATACGACACACAAGCACGCTGCGGGGCTGTACTGTATATGTAATCTCATTTTCAAAGACTCCCATATCCTCGTGCTTCACAAGGTCGCGTACCTTGACTTTACCGCCAAGTTCCAGACTCTTGAAAGGAACGGTGAAAGTATACAGACTATCTGTTGAGTTATAGAGAGCAACAGCACGCATATTGCCGCGCTTCTGTTCAATATCCTTCACAAGAACATATCTCTCGCCATCGCGCTGCGCCACGTAAGCCTGCAAGCCCAGTTTATCCTGGTTGAGGGCAATAAGTTCCTTGTTCTTCAACAATTCGAGCGAATACTCGGGGATAGAGGTCATGTCGCAACCTACGAGCAGAGGAGAACTCATAATACACCAGATACCGAAGTGTACTTCCTCTTCGTTGGCGGGCAATCCGCGACCAATCTCCAGCATATCCATGTCGTTGTAACCGCCATTGCCTGCATAAGCCGACAGATAAAGGTTCTTGCCGATAATATACTTGATGGTTTTCCAACGAGGCTGAATATCGGGGCTTATGCGCCACGAACGGGCAATCTTCGAAGCCCATTTTCCGGGATAGGCCCAACGGCAAATGTTGATGGAGGCATCTGTGCGTCCGGTGTTGCGGATAGCACGCACGATAGACTCGTAACGCTCCTGCTCATTGAGGCCAAGCTCTTTGCCGCCGCAATAGTCAATCTTGATGAAGTCGAAGTTCCACTCTTTAAAATAGACATCAGCATCCTGCTGGTCGTGACCGTAGAATCCTGCTCCTATTCCTGTCTTTTCGGCATTGTACATAGAGCCACAAGTGTTGTCGCCACCCTCGGAATAAATTCCTGCCTTAAGACCGAGAGAATGGATATAATCGGAGACTACTCGCATGCCGTTGGGGAAGCGCTCTGTGTTACAAGTCATCTTGCCCTCAGCATCGCGGAAGCCGAAGAATCCATCGTCGATGTTTATATACTGATAGCCTGCATCCTTCAGACCGGTAGAAACCATTGCATCGGCCTGCTTTTTAATAAGCTCTTCGTTTATATCCACGAAGTATGTATTCCACGAGCTCCAGCCCATGAGAGGTGGAAGAAAATCTCCGTCGCCAGCAGCGTTTTTATTTGAGCTGCCGGTGCAAGACGCCAGCATTGCACAACAAATGGCTGCAAATATTATACATTTCTTCATGGTCGTAGTTACTTATTTTTTGTTTGTTCACTTTTGAGGACTCTTTCGCTGATAGTCTCGTAGGTAGAGTCTATTCGCAAGCTATCCTCCTCGGCCTTTATCTGCATCTGAATATATTTCTCGGCCTCAACTGTTTGAGGTTTGCCTGATCCCCACACTAATTCGTAATATCCACGGTCTATAGGACGGTGCGCTCCATCATACAGGAATGCAAAGACATACATATAGCCGCCGGAGATATCACCGGCATACTTAGAGTAATCATTATCCAAATGCAACAAAGCATACGACACCTCGCCTTGAAGCGCCTTCTCATTGACACGTACAAAGAAGAAGCGGTTATTCTTCTCGGCATAAGCGTTGGTAACAACAATAGAAGAATCCTTTGAATCGACGCGGAATTCCAAATTCTCTCCTTTTGCACCGAACCAATCCTTGACAATAAATGTGCTGTCGTCCATCATGGTCATTTCTATCTGCTGATGTTCGGGGATATTACACAATGTCGCCTCAGTTTGAACACTCCATACTGGCGCCGGAGCAAACAACGAATTCAGGAATATGATTGCGACATATACCCAGTGGGCAATAACACCTGCACAAATACCACCTATAAAAGAGCTTAGGAACGCCTTAGCAACAAGCGGACGATAACCCAAAGAATCCAGTGTAGCAGCATCGGTACTGAGGTATCCGCTCCAGCACATACCCATAGCCGTACACACAGCTATTGCATTGCCATCGATAATACCCTTAGCAACAAATTCTGGAATCAATCCCAAAGCCGCGCCCACTGCACCAAGGGCTGTAATGGGGAAGGCTACCAATTCAGGAGCAGTAAAGCCGAAGAGCCATTCAAAAACAAAACTTATCTTGCCGGCGAGCCACGGCAACAACTGTGTTCCCTGGAAAGCGCCACCGGTATACACCATGATATCATTACCAGCCTGGTCTACACCCTCGGCAGTAGCACCGAAAGTAAGCATCATGACCAAGGTGCTGATGATAAGTACACCCGGAATAATAGCCATACCAATGGTTACACCATCCTTACCACCGTCAAGCATTGAATTCAGCACACGCACAAAGAGGCTTGTATCCTTTTTCTTGGCATCATTCTCCTGCGAGAAACTAACATCGGGCAATTGCTCGCTTCCGGTGTAATTTGTAATGGCTGTCGCATCCTCGTAAAGATAGTTAGGATACATTTTCAGGGTAAAGCGCTGCATCAAACGTGTAGCCACAACGCAACCGCAAATGGCACCGAACAATCCCACAAATGGAGCCAGGAAATAGCCTTGACCTACCATGAAGACTATCACCAACAATCCCATACCGAAGGCTGTACCGAAGTTAACCAATGACACATGCTGGTATTTCTTGAAATAGCGTGCAAATCCTTTATCCTGGCTAAGTGCTATAATTGCAGGGTTGTCGCTGAGGAATGTCAATACGGCGGCCAACGATGCGACACCGGGCATGTTGAATACCGGACGCATAACCGGACGCAGTATACGTTGCAACAAATCAACAACGCCAAACTCTACAAAGATTTTTCCAAGCGCACCTGTAATAACACACATTCCCATGAGATAAAATACTGTATTCAACAATAAGTCATGAGCTGTGTGCATGATGGTGTTCAGCATGTTGGTCAGTCCCATTACAGAACTCATATAACCAAACAAAGCGATGATAACAACAAGGCAGGGAATACCCGCAGGGATTCTATCCCAAAATGAACGTTTCATAGTATTTTGCATATTAAATTATTTCTTAAACGAAAGAAGATTCATCTTCCACTTAAGACCAACTGAAGCTATTGTCTGTTTGTCGAGAAGGGCGCCTGAAGGATTGCCATTGTCACCGAAGTTATGGCATAAATATGCATGCAGACGTACAGACTTATCGGCAAGGGGGAAGTATTCGAAGCCTGCTCCTACACGGGTAATTTCAGTACCGGGCAATACACAGAAGTCACCGGCCTTGTCGCTCTTGTTTACATCGTAAGTTGCCTTTGCAAACACATTGAATTTGTCGTTGGGAGCGTATGAGAGTTCACCCATCACCGAGAAATCCTTGAAAAAGAATGTCTGATTCTCTACTGCACGGTTCATCAGGTCGAGTTCCAAAGAGAAATCGCCTACGTTGAATTTGTTGCCCAATGTAATGTAGTTGATAAATTCGCCGGGAGCATTCTCAATCATATTCACTGAGTAGATGGTGTTGAACCAGCCGTGTGAACCATACCAGATTAGGTTGTAAGCATACATATCCTCGTCGGGCTGTATGAAAGGGCTCTCACAAATCTGCGCCTGCAACTGGTCGTTTCCGCCATTGAATGTGTAGATGGCA
>CAJGDX010000058.1 GCA_904502185.1 uncultured Bacteroidaceae bacterium
CTCGAGTGTTGCAGTCTTGATAAACATGTCGAACTGGCTGAACGCGTTGTCGAATTTCTCTGCATTGTAGAAGTATGCACCACCATTGAAGAGCTGGTTGCGGTTTTCATACATCATTGCTACAACCTCAAGTGAGTATTTGGGAGCTACTTTGCCTTTTGCGTTGGGCAATTTGTCATATTTGTCGCACTTGATGAGGTAATCGAAGATGTCGTATGCAGAATTGTACATCATTTCTGCATTGAAGGGCTGTGCCTGTGAACGTTTGTAGTTCTCGCCGTCGATTATACCTTTCTTGGCTTTGCTGGCAACATACCATACGTATGCGTCAGTGTTTGTCAGAGGGCTGTTGAGAGCACCCTGTACCATATTCAAAGCACCTGCATTGTCGCCGTTAACGATTGCTTTCTCAGCTGCCTTAACCTTGAGCATGAGCTCTTTACGCTCTTTCTTCTGCGCTTTAATCTGTTCTTTGGTCAGTGCCTGTCCTGAAACGAGGCTTGCTGTCAGAACCAATGCGAAAGATAAAATAAGTTTTTTCATATTGATAATGATTTAAAGGTTATTATTCTTGAGTATTTTCATCTGTAGTAATATCCTGGGGTTGTTCGGTTGCATCTAGACCCTCTTCACACTCAGCCTCGTGGCTCACTTTGCAGACTGAACTGATGGTGTCGTTCTTTTTCTTGAGGTCGATGATGCGTACACCCTGTGTGGCACGTCCGATGGTAGGTATCTGTTCAACTGCTGTGCGGATGGCAATACCCGATTTGTTGATTACCATCAGGTCGTTGTCGTTCGTCACTCCCATGATAGCAATAAGAGCACCTGTCTTTTCTGTCACATTGAGGGTTTTCACTCCCTTGCAGCCTCTGTTTACAGTGGGATATTCGTCGCTTTCAGAGCGCTTGCCGTATCCCTGCTCAGAGAGTACAAGAATAGCCTTGGGAGTCTCTTTATTGAGAACTACCATGCCTACAACTTCGTCGCCTTCGTCGAGTGCCATTCCGCGAACTCCGGTTGCTGTACGTCCCATTGTGCGTACGGTGTTCTCGTTGAAACGTACGGCGCGACCTTTACGGTTTGCAAGTACAATGTCACTGTCGCCATCGGTGAGGGCTACCGAAATTACCCGGTCGTCTTCGCGGATTGTGATTGCATTGATACCGTTTGCGCGTGGACGTGAGTATTGTTCGAGGCTGGTCTTTTTGATTATACCCTGCTTTGTACAGAATATAAGGTTGTGGCTGTTGATGAAGTTGCTGTCAGCAAGTGTCTTGACACGTACGATTGCATTGAGCGAGTCGTCGGAGTCTATGTTCAACAGGTTCTGTATTGCACGACCTTTTGAGTTCTTGTTGCCTTCAGGCAGTTCGTATACCTTCAACCAGTAGCAGCGTCCACGTTGTGTGAAGAACATCATGGTGTTGTGCATGGTGGCAGTGTAGATATGCTCGATGAAGTCTGAGTCGCGTGTATCGCTGCCACGTGAACCCACACCGCCTCTGTTCTGCGCACGATACTCTACGAGTGGTGTGCGTTTGATATAACCGAGGTGTGAAATGGTGATGACCATTTCGTCGTCGGCATAGAAGTCCTCAGGGTTGAAGTCTTCTGATGCGCTGTATTCTATGCGGCAGCGGCGTTCGTCGCCATACTTTTCCTTAATTTCGATAAGCTCGTCTTTGATAACTTTTTTGCAGAGCTCTTCGTTCGACAAAATCTCGTTGTAGTACTCGATTTTCTTCTGCAACTCATCGTACTCGGCATGCAGCTGCTCCTGGAGCAGACCTGTGAGCTGGCGCAGACGCATCTCGACAATGGCATTTGCCTGTATCTCGCTGAGGTTGAATCGTGCGATAAGGGCATTCTTTGCCTCTGAAGGTGATTTTGCGGCACGGATGATGCGAACCACTTCGTCGATGTTGTCCGATGCAATGATAAGACCTTCGAGGATGTGTGCGCGCTCTTCAGCCTTGCGCAGATCATATTTTGTACGACGTATTACTACTTCGTGACGGTGCTCGATGAAGTTGCTGATGCAATCTTTGAGTGTGAGCAGACGAGGGCTGCCATGTACAAGCGCAATGCAGTTTACACTGAAAGATGTTTGCAGGGCGCTCATCTTGTAGAGCTTATTAATAAGGACGTTTGCATTGGCATCGCGTTTTACGTCGATTACAATACGCATACCTGACTGGTCAGACTCGTCGTTGATGTTAGAGATTCCTTCGATTTTCTTCTCGTTAACCATTGCTGCAATATCCTTAATCAACTCCTCTTTGTTGACGTTGTAGGGAATTGCTGTCACGATGATTTTGTCGTGATATTCTCCGGGTTCAATTTCGCATACGGCACGCATCACTACTCTGCCGCGTCCTGTTTCGTATGCCTCTCTTACTCCTGCCACGCCGTAGATGTCGCAACCTGTGGGGAAATCGGGAGCCTTTACAAATTCCATCAAGCCTGTTACATCAATGTCGGGATTGTCGATAAATGCAACACTGGCGTCTATAACCTCGCTGAGGTTGTGTGGGGGTATGTTTGTTGCCATACCTACCGCAATACCTGATGATCCGTTTACCAGAAGGTTGGGGATGCGGGTAGGCAGCACGGTGGGCTCTTCTGTCTCAGCTGTGTAGTTGGGAACAAAGTCTACTGTCTCTTTGTAGAGGTCTTCGGCCATGTCTTCACCAATCTTACGCAGACGCGCCTCGGTGTAACGCATGGCAGCGGGTGAGTCACCGTCGATTGAACCGAAGTTTCCCTGGCCATCTATCAACGGATAGCGCATTACCCAATTCTGTGCCATACGCACAAGTGCCATATATACTGATGAGTCACCGTGGGGGTGGTACTTACCAAGTACATCACCGACGGTACGGGCTGATTTCTTGTATGGTTTGTCTGATGTGTTTCCTAACTCCATCATTCCGTATAGGATACGACGATGTACAGGTTTCAGACCATCGCGGACATCGGGTAACGCACGTGCTACGATAACCGACATCGAGTAATCAATGTATGAAGAACGCATTTCTTCTTCAATATTGATTTTTATAATTCTGTCGTTGTCAATCATTTAATATATGTGTATTATTAATTTCTATTCGTTGATTTAAGGATACGGACTTTATTCCCGCTAAAAAACGTGCTAAATTACACAAAAAAAACGAAACGGGCAAAAAAATAGCTCTATATAACCTATAGTTTATGTTTTTTTACTATTTATAGCAGAATAGGTGTTGATTCTTCTAACTATGTGATTGTTGTTTCTGTTTTTGTGTCATTTTTGCCGTTATTTTGGCTTTTTTAATATGTTGGCACGGTTTTTGTAAGGAATGTTATGTAAAATTAGTTGCCGAATGTTGGTCGTTGTACTAATTTCGCAGCCGGATTTACAGAATTGCCACAATTCAGCATACTGACTTTTTGGCAGTTTTGTATTGTTCACAAACTGATTGAATTATTGAATGAGGAGGAATGAACTATGAACAACCAATTTTCTGAAAATTTGTCCCGTATAATTGCTTTCAGCAGGGAAGAGGCTTCCCGTCTCTCGTGCAAGAGCATTAAATCGGAGCATCTTTTGCTGGGTTTGTTGCGCGATAAAGACGGTACCGCAATGAACATATTGAACAATTTGTCCGTCGATATATTGAAATTAAAAGAGGACATAGAACGTTGCTTCTCAGTTGAAACTGAGGGTGACAACAGTCAATATACACCTGACATAATTCTGGATGAGGATGCATCGAAGGTGTTACGTTTTTGTATTTTGGAAGCACGTATGTTGAAGAGTAATAATGTTGACAGTGAGCATCTTTTGCTTGCAATATTGAAAGAGAAGAGCAATAATGCTGCTTCTATTTTGTCGCAGAACAATGTCACCTATTCCGATGTGCGCGAGGCGCTTCACATAAAGCCCGATGTACGCGACGGATTCGGTTTTACCGACGAAGATGACGAAGAAGAGGAAGAGTCTGCACGCAATAGTTCAGGAGCACGTCAGGCTGCTGCTGACACCAAGCAGAAGTCATCGTCAAACGACACTCCTGTGTTGGACAATTTCGGATTTGACATGACTCAGGCTGCCAAGGATGGTCTGCTCGACCCCGTTGTGGGACGCGAACAGGAGATTGAGCGTATTTCCCAGATTCTCAGTAGACGCAAGAAGAATAACCCTGTGTTGATAGGCGAGCCCGGCGTAGGAAAATCTGCCATAGTCGAAGGTCTGGCACAGCGCATAGTGCAGCGCAAAGTATCAAGAGTGTTGTTCGACAAACGAGTGGTTTCGTTGGACATGACAGCAGTTGTTGCAGGAACAAAGTATCGCGGACAGTTCGAAGAGCGTCTGCGTGCCATTCTCACAGAACTGGAGAAAAATCCCAATATAATACTTTTTATCGACGAAATGCACACCATAGTAGGCGCAGGTTCATCGCCCGGCTCAATGGATGCAGCAAACATTCTCAAACCCGCTCTTGCCCGCGGACAGGTGCAGTGTATCGGTGCCACCACCCTCGACGAATATCGTAAAAGCATTGAAAAGGATGGTGCATTGGAGCGTCGTTTCCAAAAGGTTATAGTGGAGCCGACCTCCGCTGAGGATACTTTGCAGATCCTTCAGAATATCAAGGATAGATATGAAAATCATCATAATGTAACCTACACCGACGATGCTCTGAAGGCTTGTGTTGCATTGACCGAGAGATATGTCACCGACAGATGTTTCCCCGATAAAGCCATTGATGCAATGGATGAGGTGGGAGCACGTATGCACATGAGCAATATATCTGTGCCGCAAGAGATTGAGGAGCAGGAGAAACTTGTTGCTGTTGCACGCAGCGAGAAGCAAGAGGCAGTAAAGTGTCAGGATTTTGAACGTGCTGCAAACTATCGCGACTACGAAAAGAAGATGGAAGAGCGCCTGCGCGAAATGAAAGAGGAGTGGGAAAAGAGTATTCGCAACGAACGTCAGATTGTCGATGACCAGAAGGTAGCCGAGGTTGTTTCAATGATTTCCGGCGTTCCCGTACAACGTATGCAGCAGGATGAATGGAGTCGTTTGGCAACCATGAAGTCCGACCTTACAGGCAAGGTTGTGGCTCAGGATGCGGCAATCGACAAACTGACAAAAGCCATACTTCGCAGTCGTGTAGGTCTGCAGAATCCCAACAAACCTATCGGTACATTCATGTTCCTCGGTCCCACAGGAGTGGGAAAAACTCTGCTTGCCAAGGAACTTGCCCGTTTTATGTTCGGCACAACCGATGCGCTCATACGCATCGATATGAGTGAATATATGGAGAAGTTCACCGTGTCTCGCTTGGTGGGAGCGCCTCCGGGATATGTGGGATACGAAGAGGGCGGTCAGTTGACCGAGCGTGTAAGACGTCGCCCCTACTCTATTGTTCTTCTCGACGAGATTGAGAAGGCTCACACCGACGTGTTCAACCTTCTGCTTCAGGTGATGGATGAGGGTCGTCTCACCGACAGTTACGGACGTACAATAGATTTCCGCAACACAATTGTCATAATGACCTCAAACATAGGCACAAGGGAACTTAAAGAGTTTGGTAAAGGTATAGGATTTGCCGAAAGCGCAAACGACAATAAATTACATTCACGCGAGGTTATAAAGAAGGCGTTGAACAAACGTTTCGCTCCCGAATTTATAAACCGCGTAGACGAGATTATCAATTTCGACCAGCTCGATTTGAATGCCATTGTAAAGATTGTCGATTTGGAATTGCACCAGGTGCTCAAGCGCACAAAAGAGATGGGCTATGCTCTTCAGATGACTGACGAAGGCAAAAATTTCCTTGCAAACAAGGGATACGATGTTCAATTTGGAGCGCGTCCGTTGAAGCGTGCTATTCAGAATTATATCGAGGATGAATTGTCCGAACTCATAATATCCAAAAAGATAAATGCAGGCGACACGATTAAAGTTGAAGTTGACACAGTGAATGACAAACTTCTCTTCGTGGTTCAAGATGACAAACGTGAGTGACCTGTTATGTGACTTTTGAATCTTGAATATGACAAAATGTCAGATGTGATACATCTGGCATTTTTTTTGTTTATATTCTGTTGGAATAATCACAAAAATACAAATATAGATATGCAAAAAGGTAACATTGGGGTAACGACAGAAAACATCTTCCCCGTAATTAAAAAATTTCTTTATAGCGACCACGAGATTTTTCTTCGTGAGATTGTGTCGAATGCAATAGATGCAACACAGAAACTTAAGACTCTCTACGAGAAGGGTGAGTTCAAAGGCGAACTTGGCGACCTTAAAGTAACTGTTACACTCAAAGATGATGCGATTGTGGTAAGCGACAACGGTATTGGTCTTACAATCGAGGAAATAGACAGATACATCAATCAGATAGCCCTTTCCGGAGCAACTGACTTTCTTGAAAAATACAAGGATACAGCAAACTCAATCATCGGACATTTTGGTCTTGGATTCTATTCGGCATTCATGGTGTCAAAACGTGTCGAGATTGTGACAAAATCTTATAAAGATGATTCCAAAGCTGTAAAATGGAGTTGCGACGGCAGTCCCGAATATGAAATAACCGAAGCAGAGAGAGATGGTAGAGGTACAGATATAATCATGTACATCGACGACGACAGCAAAGAGTTTCTCGAAGAGTCGCGCATATCTTCTATCCTTAATAAATATTGCAAATTCCTGCCCGTATCAATTGCCTTTGGCAAGAAAAAGGAGTGGAAAGACGGCAAGCAGGTTGATACCGAAGAGGATAATATCATAAATGATACTACCCCGCTGTGGACACGCAAACCCTCGGAACTTAAGGACGAGGATTACAAAAAGTTCTATCGCGACCTCTATCCCATGAGCGATGAACCTCTCTTCTGGATACACCTGAATGTAGACTTCCCCTTCCACCTGACCGGTGTTCTTTATTTCCCCAAGATAAAGAGCAACATCGATATGCAGAGAAACAAAATTCAGCTGTACTGCAACCAGGTTTATGTAACCGACGAAGTTGAGGGTATTGTTCCCGATTTCCTGACACTGATGCATGGTGTAATCGATTCACCGGATATTCCTTTGAATGTATCACGTTCATATTTGCAGAGCGATGCTAATGTCAAGAAGATATCGGGTTACATCTCTAAAAAGGTGTCTGACCGTTTGCAATCAATCTTCAAGAACGACCGTAAGGAGTTTGAAGATAAGTGGAACGACCTGAAAATCTTCATCAACTACGGAATGTTGACTGAGGAGGATTTTTATGACAAGGCAAACAAGTATGCACTGTTGCTGGATACAGAAGGTAAACTTTATACATACGAAGAGTACAAGACACTTGTAAGTGCCGAGCAGACAGACAAAGATGGTAATGTAATCTATCTGTATGCAAACAACAAGAATAAAGAGTATCCTTTTATTGAGGCTGCTACTGCCAAAGGTTACAATGTGCTGTTAATGGATGGTCAGCTGGATGTTGCTCTTGTCAGTCTGCTCGAACGTAAGTTTGAAAAGACACGCTTTACACGCGTCGACAGCGATACGGTTGAGCGTCTGATTGTAAAAGAGGAGCAAAAAGCATCGGAACTCAAAAACAGCGAGCGCGACATTCTGACCGGTGTATTCCAGAGCCGTATGCCTCAGATGGAGAAGAAAGAGTTCTATGTTCAGGTGCAGGCTATGGGCGAGGAGGCGGCTCCTATGATGATTACCCAGGCTGAGTATATGCGCCGAATGAAAGAGATGGCAGCCATACAGTCCGGCATGAGCTTCTACGGAGATATGCCTGATATGTTCAATGTGATACTCAACGAGAATCATCCTCTTATCAAACGAGTGTTGAGCGAAGCGGAAAGCAACTGCGCCGATAAACTCTCTCCCATCGACGGGGAGATGGAGAGTCTCGAGGCACGTCGCAAGGAACTTTACGATGCTCGCAAGGATAAGAAGGACGACGAAATTCCTCAGAGCGAAAAGGATGAACTCGAGTCTATTGAGCAGAAAATCACTAAGGCAAAAAGCGACAAAGAGGCTATTCTTGCCGAATATGCTGTTGCCGACAGCTGTGTGAACCAGCTTGTAGACATCACATTGTTGCAGAACAATATGCTTACAGGCGAGGCGCTGAACAAATTTGTCAAACGCAGCATAGAGCTTATGAAGTAACAGCATTTAAGCAATGCTTTTATTGGGGAGTGCCATTCTTTATCTTGGCACTCCCCTTTGTATTTTTTTGAAGACTGAGGGGCTCTGCATTTGGTCAATAGTCTACATTGATATATGTTCGGATTAATTGCCGGATTGCAAATTCTTGCGGTAAAATCATTTATCACTCGCGATAAATTCATAACTTTGTAATCACTAACAATAACCTCTGTGTAAAGCAGAAGCAAAAACAGAACAAATGAAATCGGAACGCACAATAAAGGTTCTCAACTACCTTGACAGCAATAACTATACGTATGATTATTACGAACATCCCGAAGCACCCACAATAAGCATTGCAAAAGAGCATTGGAGAAAGGATGGGTCGAAACACTGTAAAAATCTCTTCTTTAGAAACCATAAAGGCAACCGTCACTACCTTGTAGTCCTCGACTGTGAGCAGGACCTTGACATACACGACCTCGAAAAACGACTGCACCAGGGTAAGCTCTCTTTCGCATCTCCGAAACGTATGGTTAAGTACCTTGGTATTACTCCCGGGTCGGTATCTCCTTTCGGATTGATAAATGACACGGACAATCATGTGCATCTGTTCCTGGACAAAAATCTGGAACAATATGACTTGTTGAGCTTTCACCCCAATGACAATCATGCGACAGTCGTAATTTCAAAAGAGCAATTTGCACGTTATCTGCAGGAGGTAGGAAATTCATACGAATACATTGAAATGTATTAATGATGTCCGATAACGGCATAATGGTTGTTTAATATGTCTATTGTCGGGAAATATATCCGATTGATTTAGAGATAAGGAGGTGAATTGCACTTCCTGTATATAGAATAATCAGATGAAAACACAAATAACGGATAAGGAAATCTGGGGTATTGCGTTGCCTATTATGTTGGGGAATATGGCTCAGACTGTAATAAGTTTTACCGATACTGCCTTTTTGGGACATATTGGCGTGATAGCTTTGGGTGCTTCCATGCTTGCCGGACTTTTTTATTATGTTTTTACCACAGTGGCTGCAGGTTTTGCAACGGGAATCCAGATAATCGTTGCACGTCGTTTCGGCGAGAAGAACTATGAACGGATAGGTGTCATCTTTGGGCATGGTTCTTTTTTTGTTTTAATGTTGGGACTTATTCTGTTCTCGACATTGTATTTTTTCTCCGACCGTCTGCTGCTTTGGCTCATCGACTCGCCAAATATATATGATGCGTCATTGGATTATATAAAATATCGTCAATTTGGAATCATCTTCGTTTGTTTTAACTTTCTGTACAGGGCTTTGTATGTAGGACTTTCCAGTACAAAGGTCATTACATATTCCACCGTAATAATGGCTGTTGTCAATATTGCCTTGGATTATTGCTTGATATTCGGCAAAATGGGTTTTCCGGAGATGGGTATCGGAGGTGCAGCGTTGGCTTCATTATGTGCAGAGGTGTCGGCATTCCTCTTCTTTACTTTTTACAGCTATTTTGCATTGAGAAAGAGAGAATTTGACTTATTCGGGATTCATAAATTAGAATTGGGATTGATGGGGCGAATCCTGAAAATATCGACACCTACGATGATACAGAGATTGTTGTCTTTCGGTGTGTGGTTCGTGTTTTTCGTGCTTATTGAGAAGATGGGTGAAACTGCCACCGGAATCTCCTCCATTACAAGAAGCATTTATATGATTCTCGTTACGCCCTGTTTTGCATTTGCAACTACAACAAATACACTGGTAAGCAGAATTATTGGTGAAGGACATTCCGATTTTGTTTTTCCGATAATAAACAGGATATTGAAGAACTATCTGCTCTGTACAATTCCGATAGTGATAATTGTCGCTATTTTCCCGATGCAGATTATCGGTATCTACACCGATGATTTGAGTTTTGCCAGATTGGTGGTTCCTTCTATTTTGGTTGTATGCAGTGGAACGGTTTTTCAGGGCATAGGTAATGCTTATTTCGAAGCTGTTTCGGGTACCGGAAATACATCGGCAGCCTTGTATCTGGAGAGTAGCATTCTTATGATATATACCCTTTTCATCTTTGCAATGACACATCTTACTACAAAGGTGGAATATGTTTGGACTGCTGAAATCTTGTATGGCATATTGCTTGGTATATTATGTTTTGTTTACATGAAATTCGCCAAGTGGGAGAAGAGAAGCATTTGATGAAGAAATGGTGATGTTGCCGATTGAAATAGTATTGCAACCGCTCTTCTTGCGGGTTTCATGTGCCGGGTCTTGTTAACTAAAATGAACCTTTTTTTCTCATAATTAAATTCGAAAATAAAACCACTACCCCTCCGGCAATGTTTATTCTGCATATAACCTAAAATTATAAGCAGAATGAAAAAAAGTGTTTTTTTAGCAGCCACAATTTTCTCGTTTTTTGTTGCATCATGCAACTCATGTGGCAACAAACAACAAGGTGTAGTGATTGAAACAGAAACTGATAGCATTTTCATGCCTAATGATTCCACTGTTGCCGACTTGCAGACATTTGTCTATGAAGGGTTGATGCCCATGGACAATGGCACCATTGCCGACTATACATTGACAATAAAGAGTCTGGGAATAGACGAAAATGGTACATACGCCATTCTTTCCACCTTCACAAGTGACACCTCGTTAATTAAAGTACAGGACAACGGACAGAGTATTGTCATCATAGGTATGCCTGACGACACTACTGCCATTGTCTACCAATTGGTTTCTGCCAATAAACAGCCCACTCTCAACCTGATGTTGCATGGTGACACAGCTCTAAGCAAGCTTGACAAGCAGATGAAACCTGTTTCCAAGGATTTCAAGCATAAACTTTTGCGCAAAAAATAGGTAAGGCCCAAAATTCTAACAACCATCAAATTTTTTAATCATGAAAAGCAAATTAATACTATTGTCGCTGACATTGCTGCTGCTCGCAGCCTGCGAACAGAATCCCGACACCGATAAGTTGGATAATGACTATCTCGTATATACCAACTACGACAAAGAGAGCAATTTCGGTTCACTGAACACCTTCTACACAATAGACAGTATCCTGCTCATCAGCGAACAGACTATTCCAACCTATTGGAATAATGCCTCATCGGCCAAAATAATCGACCAGTTCCGTGAGAATATGATTGACTGTGGCTACGTGGAAGTTGAATTCCCTGAAGAGGCTGACATTGTGCTTCAACTCAGTTACGTCAGCAGCACATATTACTACTACGATTATGTCAATGGCAATCCGTGGTGGAACAGTTATCCCGGTTACTGGAACTGGAACAGTTATGGTTGGTACTACCCCTTCTTTATACCCTACAGCTTCAGTACCGGCTCAATTATAGGCGAACTTGTTGATATGAAAAGCCGTCTCCTGAACACCGACAAATTGACAGTAGTCTGGAATGCATATATCTGTGGACTGCTCAATGGCAATTCTCTGAGTATGAGCAAGACGGTAGATGCCATAAATCAGGCTTTCTCGCAGTCGGAATATCTATCAAAATAAGAACATCAGTATTCAATGTCAAAAACAACCAATATGAAAACAATCAGAAATATATTGATGGGAACAATATTGCTGCTGGCAGCACTTTGTCCCACTCAAAGCAAAGCGCAGGTATCGCTCAACAGCTACTTCAATGTCGATTGGCAGTTCAATATTCCATTGGGAAACAATTTCTCCAATGATGCCAGCGGCTGGGGTATGAATTTCGAAGGAGGATATTATGTAATGCAGGACTTGGCTGTCGGAGGTTTTCTCAGTTTTCACACCAATAACGAGTATTTTCCCCGTCAGACCATAAAGCTCAGTGAAACTTTGTCGATGAGCAGCCGACAGCAGCATCAGATGTTCACATTGCCATTTGGTGCATTGGTGCGCTATCGTTTCATTGAGTCCGATTTTCAGCCATACGTGGGCATGAAGTTAGGAATGTGCTATGCCGAGTTCAACAACTATTACTACATATTTGAAAAGAGTCAGGATAGATGGGGATTCTTTATGTCTCCCGAGGTTGGATTCAACTACTATCCCTGGGCAAACGGCATAGGTTTTCACATGGCTCTCTATTATAGTTTTGCGACCAACAAGTGTAATATAATGAGCTACGAACAGAACATACTGAACAATCTTGGATTCAGGTTGGGTATTGCATTCTGAAACCTGCCAACCTGTTTGGAACATAAGTTGCCATGGCTGCCTCGAACAGCTGTGGTAACTTTTTGTGTAATAATTATACCATTGATTTATAGCAATATAACTATAAGTGCTTAAACTAAAAGTTAAAGATTAAAGCAAAGTCTAGCCAACAAGAAAAAATGCTATTGATTATCAATCGCTTACAGAATACAATAAACAAAATTTCAAAAATATAAATGAAACTTCCATTCATATTAAATATTTTCATTAAATTTGCTCCGATGATAACAATAGACAGACATATTTCGCGCTTGATAGCCCGTCACGATTGTGTAATTGTACCGGGTCTTGGAGCATTCCTTGCTCAGCGTCTGCCGGCATATTATAATGCCGACGATAAATTATATATACCACCTCGTCGCACCTTGGGATTCAATCCGCGTGTGTTGATGGATGATGCACTTCTCTCTACTGCCTACATGGAGACTTATGGAATATCTCATAATCAGGCTGTAACTTTAGTGCAGGACGATGTGCGTAAATTGAAAAATGAGTTGTCGCGCAAAGGCAAAGTATATTTGGGTGACCTTGGACTGTTGTCTATGAATGTAAATGGAGCCATCTCTTTCGAGGCTTCGGAAAATGGCATTGACGACCCCGAAAATCATGGTTTTATACCATTGCCAATCCCCATGCTGAGCCACAAAAAGGAGCAGACAATCACAATACCTATAAGTCGCAGCCGTATTGCTCAGTATGTAGCTGTGGCTGCAGCTGTAATCATAATGTTCATTTTTGTGACACCGCTCAGCGATCACACATTCAAGAATGATACAAAGGCTTCGCTTGGCAGTTTTGCGTCGCCCGAACAGATATCAATGATGCAGCAGGTTGGCGCTCAGGCACCGGCCACAACTGCCACAGACAGCAAATGCGAAATCCACCCTATCGGTCAACCTGCAATCACTAAAGTTGTTGAAACACCTGTTGCAGCAGATACAGAAGCATCTACAGCCGTTATTGAACCGGTTGTAGCTTCTGAGGAACAAATGCCGGCAGCTGCATCACAAATGCACCATATAATAGTTGCCAGCACACCCAACAGCGATAAGGCGCAACTCGCTATCAGCGAATTGTCTGCCAAAGCTTCAATGGAATACAGCGTTGTAGAATGTGGCAAACGTTTCCGCATCTCGGCAGGTGCATACGCAACACTTCAAGAGGCTCAGGAGGCACTCGCTGCTGTGCAGGCGACATTCTCGGATGCCTGGATTTACACTAATTAAGAAGAGTATTTTCGAATGAAAAAAATAATCTGTCCCAAATGCGACCATCCGACAGTATTTGATGCAACCGGCTACCCCATCGGTCAGACCGTTGTATTTGAATGTGAAGGCTGTCGCAAAAGTTTTACAATAAGAATTGGCGAGAATGACATCGAGGATGTTGAAGAGGATTTAGGTCACATTGTTGTAATAGAAAACACATTTGGATTTAAGCAAATACTCAAGCTCAGAGAGGGTGACAAC
>CAJGDX010000059.1 GCA_904502185.1 uncultured Bacteroidaceae bacterium
AATTTCCACACTCTGGCCACCGCCGATAGACTCAACAAGTGTTCCGTTGACGCTGAGGCAGGCACCGGTAGAGATTCTCTTCACCAGCTCCTCGTCTATCTTCTCAAGGTCAATTACAATCTGTACGTTTTTAATGGTTGAGCCATCGTTCAGAGCGACGAAAGCCACCTGCTTGCTGCCGCGACGGGTTCTTACCCATCCTCTGACGTTTACCTCGCTACCGTATGTGGTGAGAGCGAGCAGCTCTGAGATTTTTGTGCGTTTTATGCTTTTCATCTTGTTTGTGTTTACTTGTTTACTCGTATGCACCCATGCGCAACATGTTCACCTCTTTCTCGGTGAGGTAGCGCCAGTCGCCACGTTTGAGGTTTTTCTTTGTAAGTCCGGCAAAAAGCACACGGTCGAGTTTTACCACTTTGTAGCCGAGGTGCTCCATCATACGACGAACGATGCGGTTCTTGCCTGAGTGAATCTCAAGACCTATCTGTGAGCGGTCAGCCTCGTTCACGTATGTCACTTCGTCGGCAAACACTCTGCCATCCTCCAGTTCAAGACCGTTGACAAGCTGTGTCATGTCAGACATTGCTACGTTCTTGTCGCAATATACATGATAGATTTTCTTCTTCATGAACTTGGGATGTGTGAGCTTGGAAGCCATGTCGCCATCATTGGTGAGAAGAAGTACACCTGTTGTATTACGGTCGAGACGACCTACTGGGTAGATGCGCTCTTTGCAGGCTCCCTGAAGGCAGTCGAGAACGGTCTTGCGCTCCTGGGGGTCGTCAACGGTGGTCACGCAGTCCTTGGGTTTGTTGAGCAGGATGTAAACCTTACGTTCGGGGTTTACGCGCTCGCCACTGAAGCGAATATCATCGTTGCGGGTAACCTTTGTACCGAGTTCTGTGACAATCTCGCCATTTACGGTTACAAGACCTGCCTGGATGAAGTCATCAGCCTCGCGACGTGAGCAGATACCTGCATTGGCAAGATATTTGTTCAGACGCATGGGAGCATCGGGGTCGGCAATTACCTCTTTGTATTGTATCTGCTTCTTGCGACTGTATTTTGCATTGGCATCGTAGCCGTTGCGTGAACGGTTGCCGTAGGCAGGCTTTCTGTCGCCGCCATAGCCATTGTATTTTTCGCCACGGGGGCCATTGTATGTTCCTGTACCGGGACGGTTGTAGCCCTGCTCGCCATCATTCTGACGGAAACGGGGGCGATTGCCCTGCTCGTCGTCGAAACGGCCACGGGGATTGTCGTTTCCGTAACGTCCGAAGTTGTTGTTGCGGTCGCCGCGATTGTTGAAGCGGAAACGATTGCTGCTCTCTTCGCGGTTGCCCTGTCGGTCGGGACCGAATGAGGGGCGTCCTTCGCTGCCGAAGCGGTTGTTACGTTGACCGAATTTCTGTCGGCCGGCTGACTCTTCATTGCGATTGTACGAACGTGTTCTGCCTCCGTTCTTGTTGTATGAGGAGTTGTCCGATCGCTTGTCTCTGTAATTATTCATTTTAAGTATGTTTAGCGAACCTCACGGTCCGGTGTTTTACATTCCTGTGTAAGAATGGGGTGTAATTTTGCGAAGCTCCTCCTTCACTGACTCAGCTACATCGAGGCCGGCAATGAATTCGTGCAGTGACTCGCGTGTGATTTTGCTGTTGGTGCGTGTCAGAGCCTTGAGTGCTTCGTAGGGGTTGGGATAGCTTTCGCGGCGGAGGATTGTTTGTATACCCTCGGCACATACGTTCCAGCTGTTGTCAAGTTCATCGTAGATTGCAGTCTCGTTGAGAAGCAGTTTGCGCAGTCCCACCATTGTACTCTTGATGGCAATGAGGATGTGCCCGAAAGGCACACCTACGTTGCGAAGAACGGTTGAGTCGGTAAGGTCGCGCTGCAGACGAGAAATGGGGAGCTTGGTTGCAAGGTGAGCAAGTATTGCGTTTGCAATGCCAAGGTTACCTTCGCTGTTCTCGAAGTCGATGGGGTTGACTTTATGGGGCATTGCGCTGGAGCCTACCTCGCCGGCTTTAATCTTCTGTTTGAAGAATTCCATTGAGATGTACTGCCAGAAGTCGCGGTCCATGTCTATGATGATGGTGTTGATGCGTGCAAGTGCGTCGAAGGTAGCAGCCAGGTTGTCGTAGTTAGAAATCTGGGTGGTGTACTGCTCGCGCTGCAAGCCCAGTTTTTCTGATACAAACTTGTTACCGAATGCTTTCCAGTCGATTTCGGGGTATGCAACATGGTGAGCATTGAAGTTTCCTGTAGCACCACCGAATTTTGCCGACATTGTGCATCTCTTGAGTTCCTGCAGCTGTGTCTCGATGCGGTAGATGAATACCATAACCTCTTTACCCAGGCGTGTGGGCGAAGCGGGCTGTCCGTGTGTGCGGGCAAGCAAGGCAATATCTTTCCAAGCCTCGGCATACTCTTTAAGTATGGTGAGCATTTCGTCGAGCAGGGGATAATATACCTCTTCGAGTGCAGCCTTTACGGTGCAGGGGATTGATGTATTGTTTATATCCTGTGATGTAAGACCAAAGTGAATGAATTCCTTGTAAGCGTCGAGTCCGCCAATAGCATCGAAACGCTCTTTAATGAAATACTCTACGGCCTTTACGTCGTGATTTGTAACTTTCTCTATTTCTTTGATGCGGGCAGCGTCCTCCACTGTAAAGTCAGAGTATATTTTTCTGAAAGCGGGGAAGAGCGATGCGTCCACTCCCTGCAACTGAGGCAAGGGAATCTCGCACAATGCAATAAAATACTCAATCTCCACAAATACGCGATACTTCATCAGAGCGTATTCCGAGAAATAGTTTGCCAAAGGTTCTGTTTTTCCCCTATATCTGCCATCAATAGGTGAAATAGCTGTAAGAATGTCGAGTTTCATTTTTTATTTGTGAATATAAATGATTTGGGTACAAAAATAGCACTTTTTACCCATAAACACATACGGGGCGGAAAAGTTTATTCGGGGAGAGCTGAATTTTCTTTCAAAAAACCCTATAAAAACAAAAAAAGCCTGCTTTTAGCAGACTTGTCGTTGTGGGCGTTGACGGATTCGAACCGCCGACCCTCTGCTTGTAAGGCAGATGCTCTAAACCAGCTGAGCTAAACGCCCGATATAATTTATCGGTGCAAAATTGAGTCGAGTGGGCGTTGACGGATTCGAACCGCCGACCCTCTGCTTGTAAGGCAGATGCTCTAAACCAGCTGAGCTAAACGCCCTTTAATAGGGCTCAACCCTCAATTGCGATGCAAAAGTAATGCTATTTTAAATAAACACCAAATATTTCCGGAATTATTTTCATAAAAAGCATAAAAAAGCTTATCTTCGCAGAGTTTTTGGACGTCACACGGGCACAAACAGACTATTTTGCTCAAAAAAAAACGTCACCAGCCACACATAGAAACAAAAATAAATAAACGATACATGGAAACAGTAGTTAGCGGAATCCGCCCAACGGGCAACCTGCACTTGGGCAACTATTTCGGTGCAGTGACAAATTTCGTAAAGATGCAGTACGATTACACCTGCCTATTCTTTATTGCAGACTGGCACTCGTTGACCACACACCCCAAACCCGAAGATATTCGCAAGAGTGCATACACCATCCTCGCCGAGTATCTTGCATGTGGTCTCGACCCCGAAAAATCAACAATATACATACAGAGCGATGTAAAAGAGGTATTGGAGCTTTACCTTTATCTTAATATGAACGCTTACCTCGGTGAATTGGAACGTGTGACATCTTTTAAAGAGAAGGCACGCAAACAGCCCGACAACGTAAACGCAGGATTGCTCACCTACCCCACCCTGATGGCTGCCGACATTCTCATTCACAAAGCAGTGAAGGTGCCCGTAGGCAAGGACCAGGAGCAGAACATGGAAATGGCACGTAAGTTCGCAAGAAGATTCAACAACATCTATGGTGTTGAATATTTCCCCGAGCCTCAGTCATATTCACTCGCAGGCAAGGGAATTAAAATCCCCGGACTCGACGGTTCGGGAAAGATGGGAAAATCGGAAGGCAACTGCATCTACCTGATAGACGAACCCTCGGTGATACGCAAGAAGGTGATGAAGGCTGTAACAGACAGCGGCCCCACAGAGCCTAACTCAGAGAAGCCCGAAGTTATACAGAACCTGTTCACACTGCTCGAAGTAGCCTCTACACCCGACACATACAACTACTTCAACGAGAAGTGGAACGACTGCTCAATCAGATACGGCGACCTTAAGAAACAGCTTGCCGAGGACATCATCAACAAGATTGCTCCTATACGCGAGCGTATTGTTGAATTCTCGTCAAATACAGAGCTTCTGAAGAAGATTGCCCGCGAAGGTGCTGAGAAGGCACGTGCAAGTGCTGTAAAGACCATCAGCGAGGTTCAGCAGATAATCGGATTCACAAATATCTGATAACAGGGGGAAACATATCCATACAAAGAAAATGCCTTATTGTGCACGCACAATAAGGCATTTTCTTTATGCTGAAATCCGAATTTCAGATGGTGGCGATACGGTTTAATTACTTATGTTTATTCTGTTGGTTGAGGGTAATAATAACCATAATCATACGCTTATTCTTGTATTCTACGGTAGTATTTACCATTAATCATTCCTGCAAATGGCAAGGTTTGTTTATCTATCTTTGCTGTATATTAATCAGCAAAAGTAATCTAAAATCCATCCGGCACCGTAAGCAGCACAGAGAGAGACCGTCTGTTTTTCGGATAAAGTGCGAGAATTGTTTGAGTGTGAGTTATACACACGCAGTGTGAATAACTGAACGAGTTTCGCAGCACCCGAAAAACAGACGATAAGGCTCGAGCGACAAGGCTCGCCACCGACTGAAGAATGTTGCCTTTAGGCAACTTCTGAACAAAGGCAGAGCCAACTGCTGCGTCCCGTGTGCCGGGGCTTTTGGTTCTTTTGCCCGGCAAAAGAACATAATAGAGAATACTACCTTAAACTACTGCAACCAAAGATTAAGGGTAAAATTGACAGTAAACTATAAGATTTTATACCCTCAACCAACAGAATTAAAGAGAATCATATTATATCAACAGACCCCTACACAGAACCATCATTAAACAAAGAAATCTCCCGAAGGCTGGCCTTCGGGAGATTTCCTAATATATATTGCTTGTAAATAATTACTTCGCAGCTTTCTGCTCTTTCTTTGCAAGAGTTATGTATGCAACAGGAGCAGCGATGAAGATTGATGACAATGTACCGAACACAACACCAAGAATCATTGCGAATGAGAAGCTTCTGATGCTGTCACCACCAAGGATGAAGATACAGAGCAACACAATCAATGTACTTACTGAGGTGTTGATTGTACGAGACAGAGTTGAGTTGATTGAATCGTTGAAGAGTGAGAACTTGTCGCGTTTGGGATACAAACCGATAAACTCACGGATACGGTCGAATACAACCACCTTGTCATTGATAGAGTAACCGATAGCTGTAAGGACAGCACCGATAAATGTCTGGTCAACTTCGAGTGACATAGGAAGAATTCCGTAGAACAACGAGTAGCAACCGATAATCATCCATGTATCGATAGCAAGAGCCACGATAGAACCGATACTGAATGCCACGTTGCGGAAACGGATAAGGATATAGAAGAAGATTGCTACAAGTGCGAAAAGCACTGAAATGATAGCACCATCCTTGATGTCCTCGGCAATGCTTGGACCTACCTTCTGCGAACTGATGATTGAACCACCTGTACGGTTTTCACGATCGATGAATGTAGCAAGAGTAAGATCCTTGCTCAAAAGTCCACCTTCCATGAAAGCCTCGTAAAGGAATGCCTCGATTTCAGAATCGACATTTGTACCATCCTCTGCAATGCGGTAGTTGGTAGTTACACGGATAGTCTTTTTGTCTGTACCGAGTGCAATAGCCTGAACATTATCCTCTGTGATTTTTGTCTTAAGGAGTTCACGTACGGTTTCGGGCTCAACCTGCTGCTCGAACTGAACAACGAAGTTGCGACCACCGGTGAAGTCGATACTCTGGCTGAGACCGCGTGTAAAGAATGAAACAGCCATGATTACTGCAAGCGCACCGAATACGATGAATGACTTCTTGCGAGCACCCATGATGTTATACACGCCGTTGAGTGTAAAGTATTTTGTAACACCAGTTGTAAATGTAAGGTTGAGCCATTTACCCTTCTCCATAAAGTGCTCGAAGAATACACGTGTCAGGAAGACAGCTGTAAAGAATGAGCAGAAGATACCGATGATAAGTGTAGTAGCGAAGCCTCTGATGGGACCTGTACCGAAGTTGAAAAGAATAACACCGGTGATGATTGATGTGAAGTTAGAGTCGAAGATTGCTGAGAATGCATTCTTGTAACCATCGGCAAGCGCAGCACGTACAGTCTTACCACCACGCAACTCCTCTTGAGTACGCTCGTAGATAAGCACGTTAGCATCCACAGCCATACCCAAAGAGAGTACCATACCTGCAATACCTGAAAGTGTAAGTGCAGCCTGGAACGATGCAAGCACACCCATTGTAAAGAAGAGGTTGACAAGAAGTGCACCGTTTGCAACAGCACCGGGAATCCAGCCGTAAATTGCGCAGATATATATCATAAGGAGAACAAATGCCACAATGAATGACATCATACCCTGATTGATAGACTCCTGACCGAGTGAAGGACCAACGATATCCTCTTGTACAATACGCGCGGGCGCGGGCATCTTACCTGAACGAAGCACGTTTGCCAAGTCCTTTGTCTGCTCGATGGTGAAGTTACCGGTGATTTCTGAACGTCCACCTGTAATCTCGCTGTTTACATTGGGAGCGCTATATACGCAACCATCAAGTACGATGGCAACAGCACGACCAATGTTGTTCTTTGTAAGCTGAGCCCAACGACGAGAGCCATCTGTGTTCATGCTCATTGTAACGCAGGGACGGCCATACTGGTCGTATGTGTCGGCAGCGTCAACAACTACATCACCCTCCAGAGGAGCGCGACCGTTGCGCTGTGTAGACTTGATAGCATAGAGTTCGTAGTAGAGGTTTGTTGTCTCGGCATCGACTGCTCTTACACCCCAGTAAAGACGAAGTTCACGGGGAAGGAGCTTCTTAACCTCGGGGTTAGCCAACATTGTGTTGATAGCAGCTGTATCTTTATAGTGAGCATAACCAACAACAGAACCGGGATTGTTTACCATCTGAAGAACAGATGCAAGAGGATGAAGTTTTTTCAACTCCTCGTTTGTAGCCGCAGCAGCGTCCTCTGTATTTTCTGCGTTGAGTGCATCAGCCAGGTTCTCAGCCTCAGCCTCTTCAGCTTTCTTTGTTGTGTCAGCCTCTACTGTCTCTGCGGGAGCAGCCAATGAAGCCAACTTAGCATCAGCAGCCTGCAATGCGGGAAGCACCTCTGCTGCGTTGAAAGTCTCCCAGAACTCGAGGTTAGCCGAACCCTGAAGAAGTTTACGAACGCGCTCGGGCTCCTTAACACCGGGAAGCTCAATCATGATGCGACCCATTGAACCCTCGAGAGCCTGAATATTGGGCTGAACTACACCGAAACGGTCGATACGTGTACGCAACACGTTGAATGAGTTGTCGATGGCAGCCTGAACCTCTTCGCGGAGAACTTTCTCAACCTCAGCGTCTGTTGAACGGGTGTTAACCTTATCCTTCAACTGCTGTGTTGCGAAAATTGTGGCGAGTGTTGCGTCGGGTGCAGCCTGTTTGTACTCTTCAACGAAAAGGGTAATAAAATCGGCACTCTCTGTCAATGAACGCTTCTTGGCGTTGTCGATTGCCTGATTGAAAGCTGCATCTGTTTTGTGTTCAGCCAAAACTTTTACTACATCGGGTACTGAAACCTCCATAATGACGTTCATACCGCCCTTAAGGTCGAGGCCAAGACCGATTTCCATGTCACGGCTCTGCTTCAAAGTGTATCCCAGCCAAACTTTTTCGTTCAGCATAGAATCGAGATAGTGTTGTTCACCCTGAGGGTTCTCAGATGCTTTACCCATGTGGTAACTTGTTACAAATGAGAACGAAAGGTAGAACACGCACACCAGCGAAAGCAGGAGCGCAAATACCTTTACAAATCCTTTGTTTTGCATTTTTATTAAAATTTTATTATTATTTTTTATTACTTTTCCTTTTAAAGTTTGCAAATATAGCTCATTTTTCCAAAACAAAAGAGCAGTTTTTAAATTTTTATTATCAAGAAGTTGTTTTTCTTGAAAATAGCAACAACAGAGAGCGCCTTACTTAGAGGCATCGAAGAGGCGTTTTTTCTCTTCGTCGGAAAGTGAAGCATATCCGTTTTTCTTCAATTTTTCGAGTATTCTGTCGACCTCGGCACTCTGTTCCTTTTTCTGTGCATTATATTCATAATCATTTGAGCGTTTGCCTTTATGCAGGTGCATTTTAGGCTTTTTTGCCCAATTGAAAAGTTTGCCGCACAAGGCTACAATATAATCTGCGAATTTGGTTATCATGGATGTCAGGTCGCGACCTTTATTCAGGTAATAGGCAAAAAGCCATCCGGCAAATGCTCCGCCAAGATGCGCAAACGAACCGCCAGCATTCTCCGATGTCAGCAGAAGCAACGATGCAACCACTGTAACAACAGCCACCGTCACAAGTCGCACCTCACCAAAAAGAAGCAGATTTATACGCTGATTGGGAACACGTGTAGCCGTTGCTGTAACCACTGCGAGCACAGCAGCCGATGCACCTACAAGATAGCCATTGGCACCCGAATCGGTAAACATGGGGAATATGTTGTATGCCAGCATAAAAAAGAGTCCGCCAACAATACCTCCAAGCAGGTACACGCCGATAAAATGGCGTGTAGAGAAATAGGAAAGAAACAGTTTGCCGAACCAATAGAGTGCTAGCATATTCCACAGAATATGCATCAAGCCTGCATGCAGAAACATATATGTAACCAGCGACCATGGCTGCACTATGAAGTGCATGGGTGCCGATGGCAACTCGAGCCACATTTTCAGGTACAATGCAGGCGAGGTTATATTGAAAAGGGTGGCGAATACGTCCAACAGAGCGAACAGCACAAACACCGCCACATTAGCATAAATATATTTGCCGACAATGTTTTCGGCGAGGAAACGTTTCCAGAGATCAGAAATTATACGGGCCATTTATTTTACCTTTTTTACGCCAAACAAGAATCAGAATTATACCGAACAACATTCCGCCAAGATGGGCAAAATGTGCAACATTGTCGCCTGCATGGGGACTGAGTCCTGTCACAAGTTCCAACGCGCCGAATATCAGTACAAAGTACTTTGCTTTTATGGGGAATGGGAAAGGAATTACAAAAAGTCGTTCATTGGGGAATGTCATTGCAAAGGCAAGCAGGATTCCGTAGATGGAGCCTGATGCACCGACTGTTGTCCACACGTTAAGATACTGGAGCATAGGAACAATCACGCCACCGCCTATATTTACATTTGAATAGTGAGAAAGCTGTGTATCAAAGTATATATATTGTACCAGCTCCTGCACAAAAGCCGCACCAATTCCGGTAGCAAGGTAGTAGATAAGAAAGCGTTTTGAGCCCCAGACGTACTCAAGCACCTTGCCAAACATAAACAGCGCAAACATATTGAAGAAGAGGTGTGTAAAACCACCATGCATAAACATGTATGTCACCAGCTGATAGGGACGGAAGTCGGGAGCGAGGAACAGATGAAGTCCTAAAAGGTTGTTCAGGTCAACGCCCAGTTTTTCGAAAGCCAGCAGTGCAAGAAACATCAGCACATTAATGGCCAGAAGATTTTTGGTAACTACCGGTAATTCTCTCATAAATCTATTTCGTATTAAAAAAGAGGTCTTGCTTACGCCTCTCAACAATTCTTAATAAAAACACTTGAATATCGACGTCACAGTAACCGACAATAAAAAAGGTGGTAACAACCACCATTGCAACGGGCTTGCCACAATATTCGGCTGCAAATGTAGTCAAAATCCGCTTCAATAGCCACACGAGAGGGGTTCATTTATCAGATTTTCGAAAAAAAACACATTTTTTTCATTTTTTATTTGTTTTATGTTGTTCTCTATAATATATTTGCCTAGCAATAATTTATACAACTTCCATAAAAACATTTAATTATGAACAAAACAGAACTCGTAAACGCTATTGCTGAGAAGGCTGAAATCAGCAAGGCGGACGCAAAGAAAGCTCTGGATGCCTTTGTTGGCACAGTTACAGATGCACTTAAAGAGGGTGACAAAATCGCGCTTGTAGGTTTCGGTACATTCTCAGTATCAGAGAAAGCAGCTCGCAAGGGTGTTAACCCCGCAACCGGCGCTACTATTGAAATTGCTGCTAAGAAGGTAGCAAAGTTCAAACCCGGAGCAGAGCTTGCAGAAGCAGTAAAATAATAACTGCGTTATTTAATATGGTTAAGAGGTTGCACCACGGTGCAACCTCTTGTCGTATATACACAGGGCTAGGAGAAAAGCATAAATCAAAAAATAGTGTTACCTTTGCAACATCTTAGTGGCTGGCAGCAGCCCGACAAACAGAGAGAACCATGGATACAAGAAAAGATAAAACATTACCCCTGCCCGTAGCTCTTTTTTGCAACATAGCACTGAGTTACGCAATATTCATGCTGTGCAGAATAGTTTTTCTCGCCGTAAACAGCGGACTTTATGCAGAAGGGCTTTCGGGCAACAGCCTTGGCCACCTTGTGCGAGGCTCACTGCTGTTCGACACCTCGGCAATATGCTATCTGAGCCTGCCCTACCTGCTGGTACTGCTGTTTCCACTACATTATAAGGAGGGACGCTTCACACAAAAGCTGACACACATTCTGTACGTCGCAGGAGTATCGATAGCCATCGTTTCAAACTTTGCCGACTGCGTCTATGTACCTTTCACAGGCCGCCGCAGCACATGGTCGGTGTTCAGCGAATTCTCGAACGAAGGCAACATTGCCAAAGTGATAGGCATAGAGCTGCTCAACCACTGGTATCTGACGATAGGAGCATTATTGCTTATCTGGCTGGCGTACAAGCTCTACCGCCAGCCCAAGCCAATGGAACGAGGTAACTTGAAGAGGTATTACCTGACACGAAGCATCACATTGCTGGTGGTAGCCCCATTGCTGATTTTCGGCATACGAGGAGGAATAGGAAGTTCGGTACGCCCCATCACCATCAGCAACGCCAACCAATATGTGAACAACCCTGCCGAAGCTGCCATTGTGCTAAACACACCCTTTTCGATGATAAGAACAATAGGCAAAAGCCCCTTCAAGGAGGTTGCATACTTCGACAACGAAGAGCTATCGGCCATATACACCCCCGAACATCATCCGGCAGCCGACAAACTGCCAAAGAAAAAGAATGTGGTAATCTTCATTCTCGAAAGTTTCGGTAAAGACTACATAGGTGCATATAACCCAGAACGCGACAATGCCTCACTGACCCCATTCCTCGACTCGCTGATAACAGTCAGCCGCACATATACATACTCTTACGGCAACGGACGCAAGAGCATCGACGGAATGCCATCGGCACTGTCGAGCATACCCATGTTCGTAGAGCCGTTCTTTGTGACAACCGCATCGTTGAACCGCGTCAGCGGCATTGCCGGCGAACTTGGAAAAGCTGGCTACAACACAGCCTTTTTCCACGGAGCGCCGAATGGTTCTATGGG
Source organism: uncultured Bacteroidaceae bacterium (assembly GCA_904502185.1). Taxonomy (GTDB): domain Bacteria; phylum Bacteroidota; class Bacteroidia; order Bacteroidales; family Bacteroidaceae; genus HGM04593. The sequence goes on from CAJGDX010000059.1 coordinate 11,700, forward strand.
TTTTCAGGCATTTGCACGCACAACAGGGTTCAAAGAGTACTATGGCCTTGACGAATATACCGCCGACAAGGGCGAAGGAGAATTTGACGGAACATGGGCCATTTGGGACGAGCCCTTCTTCGAATTCTATGCCGAAAAGATGGACAACATAAAGGAACCATTTGCAACTGCAATGTTCAGCGCTTCGTCGCACCACCCGTTCCGCATCCCCGAGAAATATTCAAGCGTGATTAAGGAGGGTGAACTTCCCATTCACAAATGCGTTACATACACTGACAAGGCTTTGCGCAGTTTCTTCGACAAGGCGAAAAAGAGCGACTGGTTCGAAAATACGATTTTCGTAATAACAGCCGACCACTCGAACCAGACAAACAGTGCGCGATACAAGACCTCATCGGGATTCTTTGAAGTACCCATCATCTTCTACTCACCCGATGCTGCCGAACCATTCACACCTGGGACTGACAGTTGCTCCATTGCACAGCAGATAGACATTATGCCCACACTGCTCGACTATCTTGGTTACGACAAGGAGTATGTAGCCTTTGGCAAGAGCCTGTTATCCACACCCGCAGAGAACACCTTTGCAGTAAACTACATAAACGATGTTTATCAGTACTACAAGGGCGACTACATGCTGCAGTTCGACGGACAGCAGACAACTGCGCTCTACAATGTGCGCAACGACAAGCTGCTGACAGAGAACCTTGTAGGCAAAGTACCCCAACAGCAACAGATGGAACGCGAAGTAAAAGCCATCATTCAACAATATATGACCCGCATGCTCAACGACAGGCTTGTCACTGAGCAGAAAGAATAATAAAGAAATTACACCATGTCAACAATAATCTACCCCTCACCCATATTCGGCCCCGTACGCAGCCGCCGTCTGGGCGTGTCACTTGGAATAAACCTGTTGCCTGCCGACGGCAAAGTATGCACATTCGACTGTCTCTATTGCGAATGTGGTTTTAATGCCACACACCGCGCACACCGGCCGCTGCCCACACGCGAAGAGGTTGCAACAGCCCTCGAAGAGCGGCTGAAAGCCATGCAAGCCGAGGGTACTGCCCCCGACGTACTCACCTTTGCCGGCAACGGAGAGCCCACCGTTCACCCCCATTTTGCCGACATTATAGACGACACACTGGCACTGCGCGACAAATATTTTCCGCAAGCAAAGGTGAGCGTATTGACAAACGCCACACTTGTTACACGCCCCGCGGTATTCGATGCACTGAAACGCGTTGACAACAACATACTTAAACTGGATACGGTTAATGTCGATTACATCAGATTCGTAGACCGTCCGACAGCCGCATACGACCTTGACGCCATTGTCGAAAGGCTCGCAGCCTTTGGCGGCAACGCTGTCATACAGACTATGTTCATGAAGGGAACGGTGGATGGCAGAAGCGTAGACAACACCGGTGACGAATATGTGCTTCCGTGGCTGGAAAAGGTAAAAAAGATTGCTCCGCGCGAAGTGATGATATACACCATCGACCGCGAAACACCACAAGAGGGGCTGCAGAAAGCCACACACGAGGAACTCGACCGCATTGTGGCATTAATCAAAGAGGCAGGAATACCGGCAACCGCATCGTACTAAGAAACAGATTACAAATAACATAAATGGGCATTGCACACACAATGCCCATTTATGCTATAAGGTGAGTTTTATATTATTGGTGTCCGGTAAACATATTTAATCCTTTAAAAATTCGACATTTAAGTTTGTATAAGCCCCTACTCCTTTGTTGATGCAAATTTGAGTGCAATGGTTGGAACTAATTCCCTTTCCGAAGGAGTGCCGAGTTTGCGAGGTTTATCAAAAACTTGTTTTTGAAGACGGAGGAGTTCAAAAACAAGTTTTGCCCTTATTTTTTGGTTGCAATCATTTTGGGCAGTAATTTCTGTACCCTTCTTTTGCCGGGCAAAAGAAGCAAAAGCCCCGGCACACGGGACGCATCAGACGGCTCTGCCTTTG
>CAJGDX010000060.1 GCA_904502185.1 uncultured Bacteroidaceae bacterium
GTTTCATCAATACTGTTCCAGTTGGCAGGGACACAATAACCTCTGTTTGCCACTGATTTTATTTTAGCATCGATAATGTCAAAACCTTCGGCCTTAAGTTCGGGGCTCAACTTAACACGTACCTTGGCAGCAGCACGCAGCACATCTATGGTGCCCAATTGTTGCTCCTCCATCAGTTTGCCATCCTGATACTGGAATGTGTATTTCTTTATACCCCACACAGGAATTGTACTTGTCAAGGGATATGTATAATCCAGTTTCTCTATCTGGGGAGTACCAACAGCATCATAGCTCATCCCGTATTGTCTGTTTGTGCAGTTTGCAAGAACAACAAATTTGTACTCCGGTGCATTGGCAGGACCGGCATTCGAAGGAATAGATCCGGTGAATGCACAATAGAACAGTGTTCCTTCTGCTGTAGCCTCGCACTTGAGCATTGGAAGTTCGCCAATGAAACCACCTGAGAGGTCATAAGCAAGTACCCTTATCGACGATGTCTCCAGACTTGAGGAATTGACGGTTCTGGTGAATGCAGGCGACTTCACATTCATAGAGAACGCAACAACCACATCAGCCTTCTCGTTATTGCCGCTGATATTCAGCGCATCGTCGGTGCAGGCGTGGAGCAACAGCATCAGCATGCATAAAAGTATATATGATAGTCTGGCTTTCATCAGCTTGCAGATTTGAGGTTAGAAATCGGTATTCTGGAACACTAAGTGCCAAGAGTTGATGATGATGCGGCTGGTTGCCCACTGGCCGTGCTCGTCGAGGAAGAATGTGAGGTTGTACTCGTCCTGACGGTCGAGATACTCCTGGTCGCTCATTGCACGGTTATAGTGTCCCTTAACGAGCAATGCATAGTCCTTGAGAGGAATTGAGAGCACCTTCTCGTTCTCGCGTACATTGTAGATTGAGAGCACGGGATTGTTTTCTGTTACCAGACGTCCAACAGTGAACTCGGCAAGAGCAACACTCACCGATGTCTGTGTACGTGTCACGGGCTTGTTGTAGATATCGGAATTGATACCTGCTGAGCCGGCTGTCACGCTCCAGGGGCTGTATGTAAGCACCTCGTCGTCGAGAATTGTGTTGTCGTATGCCATGTAACCATTCTCGTCCTTTATTTCGAAGATGAAATCGTCGGGGTTAACATCGAGGCCCGAGAGATGCTGAAGCACCACGCGCACTGTGTTGGTATTCTTGGTGAGATTAAGTGTAACATAGTGTGTACCGTATGTTTCACTCAGTACCACACGCTGCTTGCCATGGTAGAGCTGGCCGACATCTTTTGTAACCTTACCACCCTCTTCGCGGTCCATGGTACAAGATATCTCCTCGAGCTTAGAGGAAGCAACTGTTGTATTGTGTACATCGAAATGTCCATCGGCCACGCCATCGCCACACCACGCCACAATGTCGTATGTGCCGGGCTTGAGTCCCTGCAGTTCCATGCTGTAGCCTTCGCGTGCAAGAACCTCACCGGTCTCTGTCTGCTTGAGCAAAAGAGCCTTTGTGTCGGCATCGTACACATACACCGTTACGTGCGACACGGTATTAGAGAATGCATCGGCATACTTCATGTTCATATCGTACCTGAACTTCACATGATAGTGCAAAGAGCAATCGCCTTCGTCGTCGAAAATTGTTTTCTCGCAGGATGTCACTGCGAGTATTGCAAACATAAACAGTACAAGTTTGCTGAGTTTGGCCTTGATGTCCATATCTTTCTATTATTTCTTATTCACATTCATTAGGAGCCTTCATCTCGTTGCGGAAAACCCGCAGCCCCTTTCTTGCTCCAGTAAGGGCGATCAAGCCCTTACTGGAAATATCGTCGGATACCCGAAGCCATATTAACGGATTCAGGCTATCGCTAAATTACTGGAGAGTAACGTTCTGGTTAACCAACTGCCAAGAGAGGATGTTGATTCTTGCAGCGAGGTTAAGTACATCCTGAGGATCAACGGGCTCGGGAATGATTACCATTGAAGGATCGTAAACGGGAGTACCGAATCCCTTCACGCCGTCGATTGTGATGTCGTAGCAGTGGTTACGTACGATACCGTACTGAGCACCTGCTGTACCAAGGTGCTTGATTGTGGTGTAGTAGTATGTGTAACCCTCTGTCCACATCTGAGCGGGCTCGATAGCTGCGATAGTTGTAGCAGCAGTTGCAAGTACTTCACCCTTAGCATTGTAGTATGTTACACCGTCTTTTGCTTTAACGAGAACCTCATAACGGTTATCTGTTGCAGTTGCAGCTGTCTGATAGAATGTTACATCGTTAACAGATACTGATTTGTAGTATTTAACTGTCTCTCCACCTACTGTTTCTTCTCTATCAAATACATATACTTTTGAAGCAATAGTGTTGATCATTGCAGTCTTAAGGTCGTCGATTGTGTAGAGTACGTTGTACCACTTAGCAAGCTGGATTTCGTCACCATCCTCATCTACGAGCTGAGCTGCAACAAGAAGCTGTGAAGCCTGGTTGCCAGCACCTGTTGTTACGCTATTTTCTGCTGCATAAGGTTTTGTGTTCTCGAAATAGTAGTCATAAGCAGGTGTACCCTTAGCCATAAGAGCATTGAATGTCAAGTTGTGCGCGGGAGTAGCTGTTGTTTTTGCCCAGTATGAACGATAGTTTGCCTGTGCATTCCAAATAAGACCAAGAGCAGTAGCATCCCAAGTACCATCGATATCCTTGATAAGGTTAGCCTCGGCTGTTGCATTTGTTACATCCCAACCAAGAATCTTTGCATATACAGGATTACCGGCTGCATCTTTCATCTGCTTAGTACCATCTTTTGGATCATAAACGGGAATCTTAGCCAAGTTTACACCATCTTTAGCATGTACACGTACCTTAGCAGCTACACGCTCAACGTAGATTTCAATGGGAGTAATGTTGAACTTGGTTACATCTGCGCCTGTGATAACTTTACCAGCTTCAACATTAAGTACATTTTCGTCGTTTGTAGTAAAGATATTTTCCTGTGAAATTACAGAAGCAACCACCTCAACTCTGTTGTCCTCATCGTAATATACAGAGTTAGACATTACAAAGTTTGTAGCGTTAACAACATCGCCCTCGTGGAGTGCGTTAATAACCTCAGCACCGAGCTCTACAAGATTTTTGCTACTGTAATCTACATCGCTGTTGATGATTGCAACAACCTTTGAAGGAGGAGCAACCTGGCTCTGCTTGATTACGAGGATAGCATCAGAAACTTCATCAACATTAGCACCTGCAGCACCCTCTGTCCAGTTAATAGCATTACCATTTGCAGATGTTACACTATAAGGTGCACCATCCGCTGCAAAGAAGTAGAAATCGATCTTAGATACTTTATTCTCATTGTCAGTACCTTTCTCATAGTCTCCTACTGCTTTTGTAATAGTACCAGCAGACTTCAAATCTACCTTAATCAAGGCGTTTTTGCCTTCGTTGCCCTGAGGGATAGTAGAACCAGCCTCATCGTTTGTACAGCTTGCGAAGCCCATAGCTACCAAAGCTGCTGCCAAAAAGATTTTTTTCATAAATTAAATAAGTTAAATTAATTAAGTAATTTCGTTTGTTGTTTAATGTCCACGTCTATCGAAAACTGTCCTTGACATTGTGCTGCAATGGCTGTTGCATAAACGTTTACATTGATAGATTGTGCAGTTGCCCTGCAACTATCCATGGTGTACGGCTCACCGTTTTGCGATTTATGCAGCACGGCTTGTTTGCCATACGGGGTCTTTTCATAAATTTTATTTGTTTACTGCGTAATATGCCTTAAGCTTGGCACACTGTGCAAGCATTTCGTCTGCTTCGGTTATACCGGCCTCCTTGGCGCGGTTGAGATACTCCTCGGCTTTGTCGTACTCACCTACTGCGGTGTAGTAGATACCGGTTGTATAGACTGTTTCTATGGTGTCGCCAGCCTTGTCGAGGTGCTGCTTAGCCTTGGCGTGGTTGCCCTCGGCTATTGCTACGTTTGCAGCATTGAGGTTGGCAATGGGGTCGTTGGGGTACATCTTGACTGCTGTCTCGAAGACTTCGAGGTATTCCTTGCTGCCAGGGGTGTGAGCGTTTGCCGCAATGTAAAGTTCGTTGAGGCTAAGTTTGTTGGGTGCAGTGCGGAATATTTCGAGTATTTGGTTGACGTCAGTGTAGTCTACAATAGTGTATTCTATTTTATAATCAGTTTTACGAAGGGCAGGGTAGTAGACTGCAAGCATAAACTGATAGTCGGCAGGCCACTTGGTCTTTATCTCCTGCTCTTTCTTGTCGGGAGCAAGGTCGCTGTCGATGGCTGCGATAATATCGTTCTTGTTTACGAGGCTTGACGCTGCAACAAACTCGCGAAGACCTGCCCAGTTCTCGGGTTCGTAGTCGGTCTTGATAACCTCGTTGTCGAAGCTGTAAAGCTTGTTAACATAGTCTTTGAGCGCTGCTACACGACCCTTAGCAAGGCGGGTGTTGTTTGAGTAGGGACTCTCGGGTGATGCAAAACCCTTGAGGTAAAGGTGACGCACCTTGATATCTTTGTCGTTCTTAACAGAGTCGATAGTAGCGATAATCTTGCCCAACTCCTGTTCGTTGTTACGATATGTGGGGTTAATGTCGGTGCGCGACACAACGAAGTCGATGTATGCGCTTCCCGAAAGTTCGCGCTGCTTAGAAAGCTCGGGCTTGGGCTGGATGTACTTGTAATGAGGCTTGAAGACGGGAATGTAGAAACCGCCAACACCTGCATACTCCTCCGAAATGAGGTTCTGACAACAGCCGCAAACTCTCTTTATGAAGTAGACGCTTGAGCCATCCATCCACGCCTCGTAGGGCACGGTAGCCTTATACTTGAGCACATCGGGCTCGGTGCCTTCTTTGTAGACTGTCTCGCCCTCGAACACCTCTTCTTCGCGACGCTGATAGTCGATGTAACGACCACGGCTGTAGATACCTATTGAAGAGAGTTCAACATAGTCGTCGCCATTCTTGAACGCGGGAAGGAGATGTACTGAACGACGGTTCTTGACATTAAGTTTTGAAACGTCGATATCCATCTCTATATTCATATTCTCGCCGTTCTTGACAAGATTGAGTTTGCTAACAGATACATCGGAAAGTTGCTGAGCCTGTACCGATGCTGCAAAGGCTGCAAGAACTGCTATTACAACTAATATCTTTTTCATCGTCTTCCTCTATTTAAAATACATACATAATATTAAGAGCTGCCTTGGTGGGGCCAAAATAGTGATAGGGGACATTGCTTTCTGCCTTTCGACCGCAACCGCCACATTCGTATCTGTCGTACTCGGTGTAAATGTATCCGAGACCAACCTCGAGTTCAAGGTTGAAGTGACGCGAAAGTGCCCAGGCATAACCATAGGCAATGCCGCAACCGACTGCATAACCCTGATAACGTGATTTTTTCAACACAGAGAAATCGTTGCCGAAGAATTTGATATCGGTGTCGATGTTGCCAATATTATAAATACCACCTAACAGATGCGCTCCTAAAAAATGCCCTTGGAAACGGTCGCAGAACCAATAGCGTAATTCGGGCTGAACGAGCCAATGCTTAATCTTTTTACCGTCGATGGTCCAAGCATTTAAGTTACCGGAAACATCGAGCGACCACTTGGGAGCAAGAGCAAATTCCATGCCTGCGTTGATGGTTGCAGTAGCGTCGTAGATGAGGTTGGTCTTTATACCCCACTCCTGAGCGTTAAGTTTTTGGCCCAGGCCGGCAAAAGCGACCAACAGGGCTATCAAAATGTGTTTCTTCATCGTTTATTTGTTTTTGCCAATGCAATTATTTTATATAAACTTTACCAAAGTCAGTATGCCTAAATATTTTAGACATTTTGCAACTTCAAAGTTACGACTTTTTTTATAAAGTAAACAAGCTTTTCCCAACTTTTTTAAAGGTTCGTGAAATTTTGTAATAGGGGGGGGGTAATTCGCTGTATATCAACACATTCTACATCACAAAACCCAACAGGCACAGGCGTTTTAGAAGAAACTTTATTGCACATTTGTGCATCACATGTGAAACAATATTGCCAAATTGCACAATGCACGCACCGATGTGCATTCTAAAATCGGGCATTTTTCAGGATAAGAGCCAAATCCTAAGCAACTTAGAGGCTGCCCGAATTTGTAAAAAATAAACAAATACTGAAACAAAATTTGCTTTTGCCGCAGTGATGCGCTATCTTTGTATATATCCTTCATAGGAAGGAGTGTTATTTAGACCGGGACCATGAGACTATTTCATCTGATAACAGTAGCAACATTGCTGTTGGCTGCATGCAACAACGGAGCAGTCACACCACACAAGAAGGCCACAGAGAAGAGGAGTGCCACCGTGGAGAAAAACGACAAGGAGAGGTTTCTGGGAGAAACTGTCATGAGCTACTGGGACAGCTACAATTTTGCCGATACTGCAGCCGGCAACATTGCCGAAGGCGAGCAGCGATTCTCGAATTTCCTGATGTTGCTGAACTACACCGACTCTGCCATCGCAAGCTCTGCCATAGGAAGTTACATTAAACGAGGATATGCCAAACGAGAACTGCGTGGCAGATACGACGCGCTGATAAGACATTACCTCGACAACCCCGAATCGCCCATGAGAAACGATGCGGTATACGCCCATTTCCTGCGTTGCCAGTTGGCCTGCCTGACGACAGACGAGGCAGCTGCACGCAGCAGGATAGAGTTCAAACTGCAGCTTGTAACGAAGAACCTGCCGGGCAGCATTGCGACCGATTTCAGACACATCGACCGAAAGGGGAATGTGTCGACCCTGCACGCTACAGAGTCGCCACTGACACTCGTCATATTCAACGACCCCGAATGTGAAAACTGCAAGAGGATTATACCGCAGTTAAAGAGGGAGCCGCTGCTGAACATTCCAGAAGTAAAGGTGCTGATGATATACCCCGACGAAAACACGGAGTGCTGGAAAAGCCAGCAGGCCAACATGCCCGAGGGATGGACAGACGCCTACAGCCCCGAAGGAGAGATTACAGGAAAACAGCTGTATCACACTCCTGCCATGCCGTCGCTATACCTGCTCGACAGCGAAAAAAGGATTATACTGAAGGATGCACACCCCGAGGTTGTAAAAATGGCTATAAAGAATATATTGACAGAAGGAGCAGTCAATTAGCGTGAACTGCCACAGAAGTGGCACTGCACGGAATAACACACAACAAACACACTGAAGTATGCTTGAAAGACTATATATCTTATTAATTGTATTGCTGACAGCGACGGCCTGCATAGAGGAAAAGACATCGGGCAGCAGCCTGATTGAAGCGGGCGACGTTGTGCCAGGCTTCGCTGTGTACACCGCTGACAGCACACTTGTCAGCAACAACTCGCTGAAGGGACACCGTGCAGTGATTGTGTTCTTCAACACCTCGTGTGCCGACTGCCGCAGGGAACTGCCGTGCGTGGACTCGCTCTACCGGGCCATGAAAGACGAGCCTGAGTTCAAACTCGTGTGCATAGCGCGTGACGAGGAGAAACCATCTATCGAAAGGTTCTGGAAAGAGAAGGGGCTAACAATGCCCTATGCACCCCAGAGCGGAAGAGATGTCTACAACTTGTTTGCAAAGAGCATTATACCACGTATATATATATGTACGCGCGAAGGCGTGGTGCGGTTCATCTTCGGCGACAGGGATATGCCGTCGTTCGAGACACTCCATAACACAATTAACGCCCTATAAGAATAAACAGCGATGGTGTGCTTCAGAAGCACACCATCGCTGTTTATCCTTGCAATGATGCCGCAGCATCATTGTATATTCTGCACCAGCTGCATTACTCGCAACCAGTTTTCGCCCCACAATTTTGCGATTTCATCATCTTTGTAGCCGCGACGAAGGAGTTCGCGAGTGATATTTATAAGTTGCGAAGCGTCTTTACAGCCGACCACAGTTCCATCACCGTCGAAATCGGTTCCTATTCCCACATGGTCGATACCTGCAACATCTATCGCATGCTGAAGATGACGCATAAAATCGTCGAGTGTAGCATCGCCGTCGGCAACAAGGAATCCTTTGTACATTGTCACCTGCACCACTCCGCCCTTGGCTGCAATTGCTCTGAGCTGGGCATCGGAGAGATTGCGCGGATGGTCGCACAGTGCGCGGCACGACGAGTGCGAGCAGACCACGGGCGCCGAGCTTGCTGCAAGCGTGTCGTAGAAGCTCTTCTCCGAAGCGTGTGAAAGGTCTATCATAACCCCGGTGCGGTTCATCTCCTCTACCACCTGACGTCCGAAGGGGCTGAGACCGCCATGCTCGCCATTGCCACGTGCCGAGTCGCAAATATCATTGTCGCCATTGTGGCAAAGTGTTATATAAACAACGCCGGCCTTGCGGAACTTCTCAACATTCGACAGGTCGAGCCCTATCGCATAACCATTCTCTATGGCAGGAACAACAATTTTCTGTCCTGCGGCTTTAGCTGCCCTTATCTGCTCAGAAGTATCGCAAAGCGCTGCATAGGGAGCGCATTTCTGCACTCGGCTGCATATGCCGTCGAGAAGCCCCCACGCCTTTTGAGTAGCCAGCGCCAGCGAAGCCTCGTCGCGTGCTTCCTGTCGAAGATAGGCTGCCATTGTTGCCACGTCCAGTCCGCCTTCGGTCATCTTGTGAAGGTCGACAAGGGCTGTGCAACTGCGCTCGTCAAGTTCGTAGCCATCGGCGAAAAGCATAGGAGTGTCGCAATGCGAGTCGATGGTAATCATCCGCTCGTGCAACTGACGTGCGCGACGGTAGAGCGAAGCCTCCTCTACCAGCCACTTGAAGAGAGGCATCATGCAACGGTTCTCTTTCAGGATGAAACATTCGGGGTGCCACTGCACACCCACCATCGGACGCCCGTCGGTTGTCTCCATAGCCTCTATCACCCCGTCTGTGGCGCGAGCCGTCACACGGAAGCCCTCGGGCACAGCCGAAACTGCCTGATGGTGGAAAGTATTTACCGCCAGCGTATCGCCAAAAAGAGTGTGCAGCAGGCTACCCGGCTCTATGTCGACGCCATGTGTCGCAACACCACGTTCCTCATCCTGACTATGCTTGAGCAGCTCATTGCCAAGCGCTGCGTAAATATCCTGATGCACACCACCGCCGAGTGCAGCGGCCATCGTCTGTATTCCACGACAGATGCCGAGGATGGGCAGTTGACGGTCTACCGCCAGTCTGACAAGCATAATCTCCTGCTCGTCGCGGGCAGGATTTATATTGTGCAGCAGATTGTAGTCGGGAGTCTCGCCCATGTAGCGCGGGTCGATGTCGGCGCCACCGGAGAGCAGAACAGCATCGAGGCTGTCGAGGGTGCAAACAAGCTGTTCGCGATGGGGATAGGGAGGAATTATAACCGGCACACCACCTGCCTCCAGAATCGACTGATAGTAGCCACGTGCCAGCATGCAGTTGTCCTCGCTGAAGTTTCCCGAAATGCCGATGAGCGGCCTCGGGCCGCTCATCGGGTATTTGCGGTGCAGTTCAGCGTATTCCTTATTTATATTGAACTGTTCCGTATTCATGGTGAATGTAAAAGTTTACAAAGGAAGATTTCTCTTTATGCTTTTGTCGAGAACTATCATAGTCTCGGTGCTTACCACTCCGGGGATTTTCTGTATCTTGCCGAGCAGCAGTTCCATCAACTGTTCGTTGTCGCGTGCATACATCTTTATCAGCGCCGAATAGGGGCCTGTGATGTAACAGCACTCAAGAACCTCGGGAATCTCTTCGAGCTGCTTTACAATGTCGGGATACATAGAACCTTTCTCAAACACCACTCCAACGTAGGTGAATGTGCTGAAGCCCAAGCGTTTCATGTCAATATCATAGCCCGAGCCTACTATCACTCCCATATCTATCATGTGCTGCACGCGCATGTGGATGGCAGCACGCGAAACACCGCAGAGTTCTGCCACGTTACGGAAAGGTACTCGAGCATCCTTTGAAATAATGCTCAGGATTTTAAGGTCGAGGCTATCTATTTTACATTCAACTTCCTTCATAAACAACAGTTTTTCTGTTCTTACTTCTTAGCTTTGATTACGCGCATGATTTCGATATCGAATACAAGCACGCTGTAGGGAGGTATGCTTCTTGAACCGCTCTTGCCATAACCGAGGTTCCAGGGAATGTAGATTTTGCACTTTGTACCCTCGGGGAAAATCTGCAATGCCTCGCTGAAACCGGGAACTACGCCACCAACGGGGAATGCAACCTCTTTACCACGTGAGCTGTCGAAGGTACGACCATCGGTGAAGCTACCACGATAGATTACGCTTACAGTGTCGGCAGCTGTTGCCAATGCACCGTTACCCTGTACCTCCATCTTGTACTGAAGACCGCTGGGAAGTGTTACGACACCCTCGCGAGTCTTGTTCTCTGCCATGAAGTCCTCGGCAGCCTGACGATAAACTACTCTGTCAGAATACTCGATAGCCTCTTCAGCTGTCATTGCGCCATCGCCATAGATACCTGCAACAAGACCTGCAAGGAACATAGCTTTGTCGAGTTTGTTTACTGTGTCGTTGGGGTAAACCTCCTCGTTTGCGCCCAGGTAAACATTAGCTGCAGTAGCACCGATAGAAAGACCCTTTACGTAAGCGTGTGATTTCTTGTCGTCTGACATGGGGAATGCGTCAATTACACCACGTACGAAATCGTCGATGCAAGCAGAGTCAACACCCATCTGACGATAGATAACATCGTTCAAAGTTTCTGTCTTTGCAAGGCTGATGGCGAAAGCCAATGAGTCTGCAGGAGTTTTCAAAGATACGTTCTTAACGTTTTTGCCACCGCCGCAAGAGCTGATTGTCAATGCAGCCACGAGTGACATCATGATAAATGCAAATTTCTTCATTTTATTCTTAGTTTATTGATTAATATCGAATTAAAGTACCTTTATAAGTTCAACATCGAAGATAAGTGCGCTGTAGGGAGGAATTGACTCGCCTGCACCATGTGAACCGTAAGCAAGTTCCTGGGGAATGTAGAGTCTCCATTTTGAACCCTCCGACATAAGCTGCAAAGCCTCAACCCATCCGGCAATCACCTGATTAACGCCGAACACAGCAGGTTGACCACGCTTGATAGAGCTGTCGAACACTGTACCGTCGATGAGTGTACCCTCGTAGTGGCACTGTACACGGTCGGTAGCAGCAGGCTTCTTGCCAAGACCCACATTGATTACCTCATACTGAAGACCGCTGGGGAGAGTAGTCACACCCTCGCGTTTTTTGTTAGCCTCGAGGAAAGCCTCACCGCTCTCCTTTGTCTTAGCGTATGCCTCTTCGGCAAGCTTGCTGAAATATTCGTTTACAACTTTCTGAGCCTCGGCATGTGTCATTTCAGTGTCGGCACCTTTAAGCACAGCCTCCATACCCTTTACAAAATCTGCAAACTCAAGTGAACTTACACCCATTGAAGCAAGGTTGTTACCTATGCCCATTCCCAATCCATAACTGAATTTATCCATTTTCTTGTTTTTTTGATGCGCGGAGAGGCATAAAAAAGGCAGAGGCCACAACCTTTGCCCATATAAGCACCCCGTACTATTTTCTGTTAATTATTGAAACCTGCGGAGCGACTCGCCTATTAATTGCATTTGCAATGCGATGCCCCTTTATTATCTTGGCAAATGTACTACATTTAATCTAAATATGATACATTTTTATGGATAATTTAACTTTTGCAGCCCAATTTCTGACATTTTGTAAACGAAAAGCGAATTACATCCCATTTTTGCCGTTCATTTACCACAGCACAGGCACCCCATAAAATCCGGTAACAGGTTAGAGATTAAATGAATCAAGCCCATCCTAAAGCTGCTATTTGCATACTTGAGAACGGGCTTGGTTATATACGATAAAAGTCCTCTGCTACGAGTGGATTTTACTATCAGCGGCTTGCGTTGCGTTTGAAATGCTCTGTAAAGAAAATAAGCTGATACAAAATAGCATTTCTCCAATAAGAGTGGTTGTGTCCTCCGGGACGGATTGTGTAGTCGTGAGGGATTTTCTTCTCGAGCAATGCCTTGTGCAAAGCCTCATTGCAAGCGTAGAAGAAATCTTCTGTACCACAGTCGATGGCGATTGACAATCCGGGCTGAATCTTGCCAATCTGACTCAACGCTGTACTGTTGTTCCAACGCTCCTCATTATCCTTTTTCTCACCCAGATGGTCCTTGATGTTCCAATTGTTGGGGAATGCTCTGAAATCGACACCACCGCTCAAGCTGCCACATGCGCCAAAAACATCCTGATGGCGGAAAGCCAGCCAAAGTGCGCCATGTCCACCCATACTGAATCCTGTGATGGCTCTTGCATGCGGACTGCGAATTGTTTTGTAATTTTTGTCTACATACTCAACCAATTCCTTGCTTACATAGGTCTCAAACTGGTTTTTGGGGTTGGTGTAACTGTCGAAATACCAGGACTGCTCTCCGTTGGGACAAACAAGAATTATGCCATATTGATTGGCCAGCTGAGGCAATTTAGGCTGTGTCTTGTTAACCCACTTTGTGTGGTCGTCGCCGTGTCCGTGAAGAAGATATACAACAGGCATGGCGTAGGCATCTTTGTACTGCTCGGGGGTAACAATGACATTGTATATGTCACGACCCATGGCATTACTATGTATTTTCACTGTGTCGATGCGCTGAGCATTGATACCTATTAACGCTAAGAGAGAGAGTGTTAAGGATAGGATAAATTTTCTTTTCATATTTGTGTTTTTTATGTTTGATGGCGAAGATACGAATAAACAAGCAAAAAAGATTAAGCTTGTTTGATTATTTTTCACATCGGGCGCAAGTATTACTCCGACATTATATCCGCGCCATCGGCTGCACAAAGCCTACGTTCCCAAATTGCTCTGCAATTTCACGGTAAAAACCGTATGCCGGTTTTCGGGGTAGCTATAAAATATCGGAACAAACTAGATATTTTACTCGTTTATAACTTCTATTAATAAGATCGGCGGCTCGGGATAAAAAATGGCTTGCACTATCTTTAAAATAAGATAGGCGGCGCAAAACAAAAAAAGCCTTGCACTATCTTTAAATAAGATAGGCGGCGGCTCGGGAGAAAAAAAATAAATCGATATTTATTTTGTTCTCCTCTCGCCTTGCACTATCCTTAGATAAGATA
>CAJGDX010000061.1 GCA_904502185.1 uncultured Bacteroidaceae bacterium
TCTACAATCACGAGGTCAACCATGGGAATCTCATACTGTGCAGCCTGCTGGTTGTCCTGCTCGTTGTCGCGACGTGCAAGGATACCGCCGAACACCTTGGGATGAAGTGTCTTTACTCGACCGCCAAGGATTGAGGGGTAACCGGTAAGATCCTCTACTGCCTCGCAGGGAATACCCAACGACTCGATAAAACTCTGTGTACCACCGGTTGATATCAACTTCACTCCGTTTGCGTGGAGCGATTTTATAATCTCGTCAAGACCGTCTTTGTGAAAAACGGAAACAAGTGCGCTTTCAATTTTTTTTGTAGACATAGTTATTGTTTGTGTATTATTTGACTAAAAAAGTGCTTCTGATCGGGAGATTTACGGCATCACCAGCCACCCTTTTTCAGAGCAAAAAGAGCCTCTCCCGAATATCTTTGCAAAGATACTCTTTTTTACTCAAATATAGAGGTATTGACACACACTATTTTTGCATCACTTTTATCTTTTTATCTTTTGTTTATGCAAAATTTCTGTCACTGTTATTATTTTTGCGAAAATAATATTTTTTACACCGTTGAATACACATTTTCAAACGGGCAGATGTTTCACAAATAACCCAACTGAAATTTTATGAAAAATATAACAGAATCCATACATTACATTGGAGTCAACGACAGAACCACTCACCTTTTCGAACGTCTGTGGACGTTGCGACGCGGCGTTTCATACAACAGCTATATAATTGTGGACGAGAAAGTTGCCATCGTCGACACAGTAGAGTCATCATGCGGAACAGCCTATCTGCGCAACATCGAAAAGGCTGCCGGCGGACGCCCCGTCGACTACCTTATTGTCAACCACATGGAGCCCGACCATTCGGGACTGATTGCCGAACTGCGCTGTCGCTACCCTTCGATGCAGATTGTCGGCAATGCCAAGACCCTGCAGATGATTAACGGCTACTACGGCATCAGCGACGGGCTGCTGGAGGTGACAGACGGTTCCATGCTGCCTCTGGGCAACGAAACACTGACCTTTTACCTTGCCCCCATGGTTCATTGGCCCGAAACGATGGTAACATACGGCAACAATGCCAAAATACTATTTTCGGGTGACGCTTTCGGATGCTTCGGAGCGCTCGACGGAGGAGTCAGCGACGAGGAGCTGAAATTCGAGGATTACTACGATGAAATGGTGCGTTATTACGCATGCATTGTCGGGAAATATGGTGCGCCGGTGCAGAAAGCACTGCAAAAGTTATCACCCCTGCCGATAGAAATCATCGCATCGACACACGGTCCCGTGTGGAAACACTCCATCGACAAAGTCATCGACGTATACGACAAACTGAGCCGTTACAGCGCACAGCGTGGCGCAGTTGTAGCATATGGTTCCATGTATGGAAACACCGCCGCACTTTGCGAAGAGATTGCCTGCAAATTGCGCGAAAAGGGGGTTGAGAAGATAAAAATATACGACCTTTCATCGGCAGATATTTCCGAGGTCCTGCGCGACATCTTCCTTTACCGAGGCCTTGTCGTTGCATCGCCCACATACAACAACGAACTGTTCCCACCTGTACGCGAACTGCTCACAAAGGTGTCGGAACGCACTGTAAAGGGACGACTTTTTGCATTTGCCGGCTCATACACATGGGCATCGGCAGCTCTGAAGCGCTGCAACGAAGTTGCCGAGAAAAATGGTTGGGAGGTACTGCCCTGCTCCATCGAAATGAAGCAGTCAAGACTATCGCTCAGCGACGAACAGATTGAAACATTTGCCGAAACATTTGCCAAAGCATTATAGCAAACACAACCACCATGAGCGACACAAAAAAGATAATGGAGTGCGTCCCCAACTTCAGCGAGGGGCAACGCCCGGAAGTCATCGAAGCGATAGCAGCAGCCATCGGCAGCGTCGAAGGCACCAAAGTGCTGCACGTCGACCCAGGATTTGACGCCAACCGCACAGTCATCACCTTTGCCGGCAACCCCGACGCAGTTGTAGAGAGCGCCTTCCGCGCCGTAAAATGTGCCGCAGAACTGATTGATATGCGCACACATAAGGGACGCCATCCGCGCATAGGGGCGACAGATGTATTGCCACTGGTGCCCGTACAGGGAATAACCCTGGAGGAGTGTGCCGAATATGCCCGCAGCCTCTCGCAGCGCATATACAAGGAGCTTGGAATCCCCATCTACTGCTACGAAGCCGCAGCCTACAAAGAGAAGTGGCGCAACCTTGCCGTCTGCCGCCGTGGAGAGTACGAAGCTCTCGCCGAGCGCATCACACAGCCCGACGAGATGCCCGACTACGGCGGTGGCGAGTTCACCGCACAGGCTGCACGCAGCGGAGCATCTGTTGTGGGCGCGCGCAAGTTCCTGATTGCCGTAAATTTCAATCTGAATAAGGAGGCAAGCGTAGAGTGCGCCAAAGAGATTGCGCTTGACGTACATGAGAAAGGAAGAATAGTAAAACGCGACGGAGTCACAGTGACCGACAGCGACGGTAACCCCATGCGCCGCCCCGGAACGCTGAAAGCATGCAAGGCGATAGGCTGGTACATCGAAGAGTATGGCTTTGCGCAAGTCTCCATGAATGTCACAGACATCGACATTGCACCGCTGCACAAGGTCTACGAAGAGGTGTGCCGCGCTGCTGCTGCACGCGGTGCGTGTGTCACTGGCACAGAAATCATCGGCCTTGTTCCACAGCGCGTTCTTGTCGAGGCGGGACACTATTTTGCCAAGCAGAAAGGAGTCACCTGCGCCAACGACGACGCAGCCATCGACATTGCAGTAGAGGCGCTGAACCTCAGCGAAATATCGCAATATACCCCATCGGAAAGAATCATTGAAAAGTTGCTTGCATCAACAGATTTTTAATAACCCCGATTGCAACCACCTTCAAATATAACAGGCCCGGCAAACGCCGGGCCTGTTATATTTAAAATCATTATGACCAATTCTGTTAGTCAAGAGCATCTACAATACCCTCTGCCCAGAACTTGGCAAGTTTCTTGGCACCTTTGGGGTTGGGATGCAGGAAGAATGTACCTGCATATCCGGGCTCGTGATAGCAATATTTCGCATAATTCTCCTTGAAGAATTCGAATGCGTCGTCGTCGCCCATCATTGCATCCTCGCGCTCATCGGTGAGCTCTTCGAGAACGGGAGTATATCCGATAAGACGGTTCAATCCCTTCTGCAGATACTGTGCGCCATTATAGGTATTGGGGCTGTACCAGATGGGACGCTGGAATACGAATTTCGCACCGGGAGCCAACTTCTTAAGAGCCTCCATAATGACGATGAGGTTCTGCTTGTAATTCTCGTTTGAAACGGGGCAGCCTGTGGGGCCTGTGCATGCGCTGTCGTTTGTTCCCAGCATAATTGAGAAGACGATGGGAGCAGATGTCTGCGCCTGAATCTCCTTGATAGCCTTTTCTACACGGGGGAAGTAACGTTTGTGCGAAGGAAGGAAGTCGTAAGTTGTAGCACCACTCCATCCGCAGTTACGCCAGATGACGTTTGCTTTCAGTTTCTTCGCAAGCATCTGCGAAGTGTACACAGGAGGTGCTGTCTCGTTGCGATTTTCGTGCATTGCACCGTATGTAATACTGTTGCCAATATAAATGATGGCAAAATCCTTTTTACCGCCTCCCGCATAGGCTGTTGTAAGCGCGAGAAGCATTACTACCATTAATGAAAAAATTTTACGTGCCATAGTTGTTTATCTTTTAAACATTTCGTTATGAGGAATTTCCCAGTTATCGGTACGGAAGGGAGCAAGAGGAGTGCCCATTCCGGTTATAACATTGGCATCAATGCAGTTGCGGAACGCGTAGCGCACAGCAACGGGGTTTTTCACAGAGTCGCTCTCCACGGTGATGCGGTCGGACACAGGCCATGAGTTACGAGCCTTTGCAGGATAAAATTTTCTGTCGGCACCTGCCACTTCAAAACCCTTGATGCCGATAATCTTCATATTCTTGTCCACCCATGAGAAGTTGTCGCCAACCGCATTGTATTTATCGTTATCGGCCATTCCGGTAAAGTGGAGCACCACCTTGCTGCCCTGAATCTCCATGCTCTTGAAACGGGGCGATTCCGAACCGAATCCAGGCATTCCATAGCTCTTGTCAAGGGCAATTCCTGCAAGACGTTCGCCAACTTCGCGTTTGAAGGGCGGGTGTATGATTGAACCGAATGAGAGGTCGGTGGTGGGAGCTACATATACATTCTTCAATGTCTGCGCTGCATAATACTGTCCTTCGATAACTACCGGCAACGAGAGATATTCGGCGCCATCGTAGCGATACTGCACAAGCTGAGCAATGAGGAAGGGCATCTCGTCGTTGCCCCATGCCTGACGCCAGTTCTTGATGAGAGAAACAAGAAGTTTGCCATAATCGAAAGCTCTGTCGCGGTTAGAGCATCCCTGGTACCAGATGAAACCCTTGGCGGTGAATCGGGTGATAGGATGTATCATTCCGTTGTACATCTCCTGGGGAGCAAAGCCGTTGCCGTCGGGTTTCAGAGCAAATGCGTGGTCGATACCCTCGGTTGACTCGATAGCCTCGCGTGTCATCCACACTTCGGCCTTTGTGCCACCCCAATATGAGGTTACAATACCAACAGGAACACCCAAGAGGTCGGTAAGCATACGTCCGTAGAAATAGGCTGTTGCACTGCAATTTGCAACATTCTGGGGAGTAGGTTTCTGCCATACACCCTTGCAATCCTCCTGAGGTGTAGCCACCTGATTGCGCTCTACATTAAAGATGCGAATGTCGGGGTGAGCATAACTTTCGCGAATAGCCTCGGCTGCGCCCTGCACAGGCTGTGCCACGAAACCCTTTATGGGCATCTCCATATTTGACTGTCCGCCACACACCCACACTTCGCCAAGAAGCACTCCTGTGAGTTTAAGCTTGTCGCCATCGGAAAATTCAATCTCGTAGGGGCCTCCTGCCTCGCCGGTTGCAACCTTCACAGCCCATTTGCCATCGGCGTCGCTCTTTACCTTATACTTTTTACCGTTCCACGAAGTGCGTACGGTAACATTCTTGTTGGGCTTTGCACTACCCCACAAGTTAACCTCACTGTTGCGCTGAAGCACCATGTCGTTGCCAAGCACCGCAGGCAATTTAACCTCGGCGAAGGCGCTCACTGCGAGCAGACACACCAGTGTCAATGAAAAAAATCTGCGTATCATATATCTATTTTTTTGTGAATATTATTGCAAATCCGCCGCCCGAACCCATAGCAATGTTCAGTTTGTCGGCAGATGTAACTGTCTGCTCCATCAGTTTGTAATCCTCTGCTACGCGGTCAACGTTCATTCCATCCTTGTAGATGCGAGCAGTATACTCGCCGGCAGGCAGGAACGAGAGGCTCACCTCCAGCGAACGGGCATCCCAGTCGTTGAAACCTCCAAGATAGAATTTGTCGCCCTTTTTGCGTCCCGTCACCAGATATTTACCCATCTCGCTCATGTGAACAAAAGTGCTGTCGAACACAGTGGGGATGCTGTTGATGAAATATGTAGTCTCCTCCTCGCGTATATAGTTTGTGGGCGAGTCGCAAAGCATTGCAATGGGCATGTCAAACATGATGTATGTAGCGACCTGATGGGCGCGTGTTCCCTGACTCATGGGACGATGGTCGATTGAGCGGAACATATCGCGTGTGCGGTTGAGCATTGCACCGGGAGTATAGTCGTGAGGACCGGCTGTCTGGCGCATGAAGGGAATCAGAAGGTCGTTGCGTGCCATGTCCGCCTTTTTGCCGTCTGTCCACTTAAGCTGTTCGAGGCCGAACACCGATTCGAAGTTGATGACATTGGGATATGTGCGGTTGAGACCTTTAGGCACATATACACCATGCAGGTTGAGCAGCATGTTATATTTTGCAGCTGTTGCAGCCATGGTGTATGTGCGTTCTATCAGGTTCTGGTCCTGACGCTCGAAGAAGTCGAGTTTAAAGCCGGCAACACCCACCTTTGAGTAGTGTGCGCACACCTCCTCGGCCTGTTTGTCGAAGGCGTCGCCCACCATCCACAGCAACAGACGAATATTCTTGCTCTTGGCATATTCGCACAACATGGGAATGTCAAGCGCAGGGTTTGCATCCATCACATTGCGGTTGTGGTAAGAGTACCAGCCATCGTCTATCAGCACATAGTCGAAATTATATTTCGCAGCAAAGTCGATGTAATATTTGTATGTGTCGTTATTGAAACCAACCTTGAAGTCCACGTTATAAATAGAACAGTGGTTCCACCAGTCCCATGTAGAGTGTCCGGGCTTAATCCACGATGTATCCTCGATGCGGCAGGGCGAAGCAAGCGCATACACCATATTGTTCACAGGAATCTGCTTTTCGTCGGCAGCGTATGCCACGATGCGCCACGGATAGGTACGGTTGCCCTTGACAGATGCCACATAGGGGGCACGTTCCAACACGCGGAGTACACCATTCGAGGTATCCTTGTGCTTCAAAGGGAAGGGAGGAAATTCTCCGACAAGACCAAGCTGCTCCTTATTATAATTGATAAACATTCCGGGATAGTTCTCAACATCCGATTCGAGAAGTACAACCTTTGCACCATTGTCGTAGTGAACCATTATGGGCATATAGCTGAGACGGCCGCCATGATTCTTGAAGGCGGAGATTGGTTCGTAGTCATACTGTTTTTCGAAACTACCGATATATTTGTCGCTGAAAAGGTCACTGAAGGGAATTGTGAGATTGTAGTCCTTCTCGAAATTGAATTCCACAACCTCGTTCTTTATATTAATATCATTTTTAAGAGTAGTAAACAGACGATAGGCAACACCATCGTTGAAAGCGCGAGCCTCTATTCCCCAGTTTCCCTTCATTTTGAGGGTAAGGCTGCTGTAAGAACTTTCGAACTTGCTCTGACGATAGAGAGGTGCTGTAATAACTTCGCTTTTAGCACCCTTGCGTGCACTTGCCACACGTGGCTTTTCGCCCAGCACCGTACCATCCTCGAGCACCAGAGCTATTGCCGAAGGCGCAACAAGCAGTTGCTCACCGGCAGTCACGCTGTATGTTACTTTGTCACTCACATCAATAGTCATGGTCAGTTTACCATCCGGGCTGCTGACCTTATAGCTTTTGGCTGCCGACAGTGTAAAAAATGCAAGCAACGCAAACAGCAGCGTAAAAATTCTTTGTTTCATAGTGTTATTATTTTGTTTTTTACAAAGATACAAACAAACGAGCAAGAAAAATGAAGTTTACTTCAATTTTTTTACAGCGAGTGCAGTCTATCTTATTTAAAGATAGTGCAAGCCGAGTGATAAAAAAACAAGCTTGCTTGATTTTTTTGTCCGAACTATCGTGTAAACGAGAGCAATGGGCAAATTTATTTGCAAATTGCCGAGTGCAACCGATAGTCGATGCAGTCAACTGCAGCCTATCTTATCAAAAGATAGTAACAAACGAGCAAGAAAAATGAAGTTTACTTCAATTTTTTTACAGCGAGTGCAGTCTATCTTATTTAAAGATAGTGCAAGGTAAGAGGAAAAAAAATTTTTTATCCCGAACTATCGTGCAACCGATAGTCGATGCAGTCAACCCGAAACCCATCTTACCCCTCCAAAAATATTTTTTAAAAAAAAGTGCGAAAAAGATATTTTTTCAGAATCTTTTCAGAATCGGTTAGAATCTTTGCATCAGAAATAAAACAAAAAGCAAAGTTAAACCATTAAAAATAAGAAATTATGAAAAAGATTATCATCATCGCATTAGCAGTATTCTCATTCGGAATCTTGACAGCAAACGCAGACAACAACCGTGTAATAACAACAAGCCAGCTGCCTCAGAAAGCACAGCAGTTCATCAGCCAGCACTTCGGCAATGCAAAGACAACATACGTGAAAGAGGAGCGCGACTTCATCGAAAAAAGCTACGAGGTAGTGTTTACCAACGGCACAAAGGTTGAGTTCAACCGCAGCGGAGAGTGGAAAGAGGTAGACGGCCGCAACACATCGATTCCTACCAACTTTATTCCTGCAGCCATTCTGAAATATGTTAAGGAGAATTACCCCAACGTACAGGTGCAGAAAATTGAGCGCGACTACAACGACTACGAATTAAGACTCTCGAACCGTCTGGAACTGACATTCGACACAAAATTCAACATCATAGATATTGACAACTAAAAAAAGAGTCGAAAAAAACACCCCACACACAATAATAAAATCAGCCTTGCGACGCAAGGCTGATTTTATTATATATTAAATTAAAAGAATGTTACGGTTTTAAAGTCCTGCGCTATCCTTGTATATGAAGCGACGGATTTTCTTTGTAGCAGTCTTTTCAAACGGCTCTTTCATCACCTCGACAGAGCTAACCTTTGAGTTCTTGTTGACATTCTTGTTTACAACCTTAAGGATTCTCTCCTTATATTCGCTCAACTTTTTGAAGAACTCCTCCTCGCCCTGCTGATCCCAGTCGATAACATTGTCGTTAAATGTAACCAACGCAATGAGTTTGCCACCGCGCTGCATCACTATCGACTCGTTAACCTCTTCGATGTCGTTAATAACCTTTTCAATCTCTTCGGGGTAGATATTTTCGCCCGAAGCACCGAGTATCATGTTATTGAGTCGGCCCTTGATATAGTATTTGCCTTTGGCATCCATGCAGGCAAGGTCGTTGGTGCGGAACCATCCATCCTCGGTAAACGCATTGCGTGTTCTCTCGGGGTCTTTGTAGTAACCAAGCATCACATTGGGACCTTTTGCCACGATTTCGCCTTCACCTGTTTCGGGGTTCACATTATGCAATTTCAGTTCCACATTCTTCACGGGGATACCTATTGAGCCGGGAGTACGAGCGCCTCGAACCGAGAAGCTGAGCAAGGGAGAGGTCTCGGTCAGTCCATAGCCGATGGCATAGGGGAAGCCTGCCTTCAACAGGAAGGCCTCGATGTCCGAATCGAGTTTTGCACCTCCAATGCCAAAGAAAGTAACCTTTCCACCGAAAGTTTTCTTCAGTTTCATGCCAATGAGTTTGCACATCAGGCCATAGGCATTCTTGTTCATCCATGTGAGCATGGGGCTCTTCTTGATGGTGGGCAATATGCTGTTCTTGTATATCTTCTCTATGATGAGCGGAACTGCAAGAATTGTTGTCGGGCGCACCTCTTTCATTGCCTTAAGCAGCAATGTGGGTACGGGTGGCTTTGACATATAGTAGACGCAGGCACCTACATACATGGGATACAGCATGCCAATTGTCATTTCGAATGTATGAGGCATGGGCAGTATTGAGAGCCATCTGTCTTTTTCGTCACGTTTGGTAGCATAGTAGCAAGAGTGTACACACGAGATAAGATTTCTGTGTGTCAGCACCACACCCTTGGCATTGCCTGTTGTTCCCGATGTATAGTTGATGGTAGCAATATCATCGGGCATAGGCTGCGACACCTTGCCGTCGCATGTAAATTTGCTGTCATCTTTCTTAATCTCTTCGAAGGTTTCAATGTCTATCACAAGAGTCAATTTGTCCATACACTCTTTGCTGACATTGGAGAGCAGACGTCGGGAAACAAACAGCACCTTACTTTCCGAGTGGTTGAGGATGTTTGTCACCTCATTTTCCGAACAGTCGGGGAGAATGGGAATTGATATTCGGCCGAAGGGAACTGTGCTGAAGAAAGCGACAGTCCAGTTAGGCATATTCTGTGACAAGATAGCCACCTTATCACCGGCGCCAATACCAAACTGTGTAAGTCTTTTTGAAATACTTTCGCACTTCTTCTTAAGCTCTTCGTATGTATAACCACCCTCCGAATCTACGGTTGTAGAGAGGCGGTTTTTCGAGAAAGCAGCTGTGGCATATTCATAGAGTTTACCCAATGTATCCACATAGCTTTCACGTATAAATTTTATTTTTTTGTGCAAATAGTTCATTTTGCGTATGGAATTATGTCTGTTTGTACTTCAACAAAGATACAACACTTTGCGGAATTACAACATTGCATTTACTTTTTTCTTTATTTTTTATGTAATAAAATGTTGAAAGTCTACACAAAAGATATAGAATTTTGTTCTTTTGTGTAGACCCTCAACCAACAATTATATGCGTAGTAAAATCTCAAAGGGAGTTCTAAATAATCATAACACAGCATACTTAAAACCTATCCGGCCGACTGATGCGTGCCGGGGCTTTTGGTTCTTTTGCCCAGCAAAAGAACATAATAGAGAATACTACCTTAAACTATTGCAACCAAAAATTAAGGGTAAAACAGGTAGTAAACTAAAAGAGGTAATACCACCTGTTACTCAAATGAACACAAGTTATATTACGAACTTATATTAGCATATTTGATTCTTACTTCTCCGCCATAAACCTGTCGTAGAATCGAGAGGTCAACAGATAGAACAACGCACCTGTAACAACTCCGGCAAAGGCATCGACCAGATAGTGTGCCTTTATATACACCGTTGCGCAGCAGAGCAGCACATAGAAGGGTGCAAGAATCAGTGCCAACTTGCGGTTTACACGCAAAGCCAGCAACATTATCACAGTAGATATTCCTATGTGTGAACTGGGGAAAGCCGCCGTAGGTCTTTCGCCCGAAGCCTGCGCCAAGCCCACAAGATGGGTAAACAACCCACCCTCGCCACGCTGCGCAATAGAAATTTCGGGATGCAGATTAAAGTAGTTGCCTATTTCGGGATAGGGGCCGGCAGCTATCAGTTCCGGACCAATGACCGGGAAATAGAATTGCGGGCCTGCAACCGGCAGGAACATATATATGAGGTAATATATGTAGAATGAACCTATCATCACAAATGTACAGCGCTCTACATCCTTGTTACGTGCAAAGAAGTAATAGAACACGATTGTTGCAATCATGGGATAGTAGGCAAAGTAACCAAGGTTGACAGCCTCGCGCACCCAAAAACTACTGAACACCTGATCGAACATCTGCGCAGGCTGACAGCCGAAGAGGGTAAGGTCGAGCTGCGCGAATATGTGGTCGAGGTTAGGGAATATCCTGTTAAACTCGAAGGTGTCGGGGTACCAGTACGAGAGCAGCGACATCTGCCCCACTATTCGCAGGAAGCGTGTGGCTGCCGATGGGTAACGGGTATAAATGTAGACAGGCACAAATGTTGCCACAAGAATGAAGAATCTGTCGGTCAACATCTTCTCGGGATTGTTCAGGCTGTTGTAAAGAACAATTATAAAAAGTGTTGTCAGCAGATTGTAGAGAATGTTGAGTTTTTCAATAGCAAGCAGTTTGTAGCTCTGCTCCTCGCGTTGTAAGAATTTTATAGCCATTTTTCCTTTTTATACCATGCAATCATCTCCTTTGTTCCCTGTTGCAGGGTGTAGTCGATGGTGAATCCTAACTCTTTTTCTATGGGTGATGTGTCGCAGAGCCAGTTTCTCTGCTTCATTATTTTGTATTTGTCGCCGTTGAGCGTGCTTGCCTTTCCTGTCAGGCGCGAAAAGAATTCCGAGCATGCAGAGACACAGCGCAGCACCCACAAGGGGGCTTTTATGTGAAGCACAAAGCGTTTGCCAAGTTCGGCCTGAATGTAGTCGCTGAAACTGCGGCTGTCGTATCCGCGCGGTTCGCTGACAAAATAGCAGCGGTTGTATATGGTTGCGTCGATGGACGAATATATTGCCTTGACAAGGTCCTTCACATAGATGAAAGTTATCACCTGCGGCTTGTAGCCTACCGAAAAGTCGACGTGGCTGTTGATGCTCTGCGCCATCTTGAAATAGTCGCGCTCGCGCGGACCATACACGCCGGTAGGACGCAAAATAATATATTTCAGTTGTTTGCAACCCTTTATATACTCCTCGGCAGCAAGTTTGCTCTTGCCGTATGCGGTATTGGGCTGCGGTACGTCTGTGTCGAGAATGGGAGCATACGGCTGCTCTTCCCTGACAGGGCCGAAGATGCTCAACGAACTTAGATAGATAAAGCGTTCGGGAACTATATTGCATTTTGTCAACGTATCGACAAGGTTCTTTGTTCCGGTGCAGTTGACACGCATAAAGTCGCTGCTGTCGAGGCATTTTGTCACCCCTGCTGCATGCACCACATAGTCCCATCTGCCATTTTCGGCAGCAAAGGCAGAGACCTGACGATGCAATTCCCCTGCATCGTCAAAATTAAGATTAATGAACTTGATACGTTCATCTTTCAGATACTTGCGACTGCTGCTGCCACGCACACCTGCCCAAACTTCGTATCCGCGCGCAAGCCCCTCCTCGACAATAAAACTGCCGATGAATCCGCTTGCTCCGGTAACCAATATCTTCATGCTCTTTTGTTTTTGCTGTGCAAAATTAATGCAAATTTATGACAAACTCAAACGGCAACATCTGTCAGATAATATCACAAGCCTCTATTCATCGGTGGCAAATTTTGTTTTTTTTCAAAATAATTACAAATTCACTATGCTAAATTAAAAAAATCTGTAACTTTGCTTCGCAGTGCATAAGAATGTGCCACATCCGTGTTTCACTAATCCAGGCACAAACAGCCACAAAAAACCATTTAATTTACAAATATTTATTTTATAATAGATAAATACTGCGTAAAGCAACAGAAAAATAGACAACAGAACGTTTGACAAAATAATTCCTCGTTTGGATTAATAAAATATTAAGCAAGAAGGAATATTGACAAAGTTCCCACGTTCACCTTTTATAATCCGCCCCACCAGGGAATTGTGAGGGCAACCATAAAAAAATATTTATGCAAAAACTCTACTTCAAGCAACTATTTGTCAGCGCCATTGCATTGCTATGCTGCACAATGACAAATGCACACGATTTTGTAGTGAAAGACATATACTACAAGTATGTATCCAAGACAGACCTCACGGTTGAAGTAACCTTTGAAGGTTCGTCTTATTCATCTTCGAAAAAGACCTACACAGGCGATGTTGTTATCCCCTCTACCGTAACCTATCAGAACAAAAAGCACACAGTCGTCGGCATTGGAACAAGAGCATTCTATGCCTGCGAGAACCTTACAAGCGTAACGATTCCCAACAGCGTAAAGAGCATAGGAACATACGCATTCAGAGAGGCAAAGAACCTCAAGAGCGTCACTCTACCCGACTCATTGACAAAAATCGATGGCTACACATTCTATACTTGCCCGGCACTAGACA
>CAJGDX010000062.1 GCA_904502185.1 uncultured Bacteroidaceae bacterium
CAAAGAATAGTTTGGTTGGTTTCAAGGTGATTATGCGTTATTGTTATATTTCTGTATTCAAGTGGCAGGTGCGGCCTATTTAAGATACGCATTTACGTTCTTCCACAAAAGGCCCTCGTCATATCCTAACCACTTTGCAATCACCTTGCCTTCGGGATTGATGAGTACATAGTGGGGGTAGCTGTTTACCTTATATCGAGCTGCCAATCCGGTGAATTCAGGTACTAGCTCGTTCCACTGATTACCTTCGAGAGCATTTTCGCGCACATATTCCGCCCACATCTGCTTGGTATCCACCGACAGGCTCACCACCGTCAAACTGTCGGCATAAGCAAGGGCTACCTCTTTCAGTTCGGGGAACGAAGCGATGCAGGGGCTACACCAACTTACCCAAAAATCGAGTAATATGTAGCGGCCTGCCAGTTCGGATAATGTGTGCGTGCCGCCATCCACATCGTAGAGCGTGGCATCGGCCATATCGTCGCCTACCTCTACGCTCTTCACGGGATAAAGGAATTGATTGATGCTCTTTCCCTCTTCGGACTGCTTTACCTCGTCGGGCAGTGTGTTGTATAGCGCTTTCAGCCCCTCGCTATTGGGGAGCGACTCGGGGTTCACATTTGCTATCATCGCATATTCGAGCAGCGTAGTCATCCACACACGCGAGTGAGGCATGGTTGCCATGCATTCAATCTCGGCCTCCATCATACGGGTGAGTGTCTGCATTGCCGTTGCATCGAGCGAACGATATTTTGCCAATATAAGAGTGTCGTTTACACCTTCGCGTATTTTTGCACTCCATTGCTTTTCGGTAGCCACCGCCTCGAGGAAGAGCGATGTAAATTCGCGGCGAGCATCCATAGAATACTCCTGCAAGGTGTTCTGGTCGTTCTGCTCGGCAAGGTCGCTGCTCACATTCCATGCCATGTGGACGTTATCCCTGCCGTTGACACGCACATATTCACCCGGCGCCACCCAAACAGGCAATTTGGTAGGCGTAAATCTGTCGTCCTGAATCACCAGGAACAACTGCTTTATATCGGATATGGTGTCGCTGAACGAGAAATGACCGTCGTAGACGGTATCCTCTGTCACTCTCATCAGACGACCATTGTTCTGTGCAAATAATTTAATGACCACGCTGTCGGGGATGTTCTGCAGATGTCCATCAATCAGGTATTTGTCGCTATCGACTTTCGGGGTGCACGCTGCCAGCAGCACTGCTACGGCAAGAAATAGTTTTATAGGTTTCATGGTATTCATTGTATTCATTGTATTGTTGTTATTACTGTATTCTTTTTTAGTGCCTATCCTCCGGATTGACGGGGTCGCTGACAATGTGCAGCGGTACAATTTCTATGTAATCAACGTTTAATACATACAACTTGTAACCTTCGTTATACGGCATACCCAAATATCTGAAGCGCAGCCAATGTTCCCCATTGTCAAGGTATTTTCTGTCTATTATTTTTCGCAAACGCATGTAGTTCTTTCGACCATCCTGATACCCGGTAGGAGTATAATTGTTGTAACTGTCGGGTGCTTTCATCCAACCTCTGTTACGCATCTGCTTGTCGTTTTCCAGACCGTTGTCGAATGTCTGATTGTCATCCTCCCATCCTATTTCGGGGTCTACTGCCATAGGCTCCATAAGCATGGGGTTGCCACAAATCTTACCATCGAAATATAGTTGGTACTTTGCCATTGTCCTTCCGGTGTTTACCATATTGTGTGCGCTTACAGATATTCGTATCTCGTATGTGCGTGGCGGGACCGGAGGCAACTTGAACGAAAAATCAAAATCGACGTAAAGATACATAATGTCACACATATAACCACCGCCTTGAGTGTATATGAAAAAGCCGTTGCCACCCTCTTTTCTTACTCCTTCGAAATAGTCGGCGGGAAGAAATGCGGAATTATTGTGCCATATGTTGTTGCTCGACAGTTCAGGTTGCAGCGATGCAAGGTCGAAACGCATGCGCTCGTCAAGAACATTTCCAACCATCTCATCCTCGTTGTATATGAGTATCTTGTCTATCGGATGGATAATGCCGTTGCCGGCATTGGGGGCAAAGTCGGCATACTGCTCGTTCATGTTTGTGAATTCAGTAAGTTCTATTATGCGTACATTAGTATGCTTGCGCATCTCGTGATTGTAGGGATTCTTGCGTTTGGAATAGTTCAGATAGATATTCAAACCGTCTGTCGTACTCAGTGGCTTCAAGGCTTTGACTATTGTATTCTGCAATGTTACATAATAATTGTAAAGATCGTATCCGGGAATGTAGTAATCATCGAAAAGGGAAGTAGTTGTTCCGGACCTTGAAACAACCACTCTGTTATATGGAATCTCGCCTCTGACAAAGTGGTAGGCCACAAATTTGTAGAGTGCGTTCTTGGGGCTTTTGTAATTTCCCTTCTCCTCGGTGCCGTACCACTTTTCGGCAAATGCTTTAAGGTCGTCCAGTGTGTAGATGCCATTCTCGTTGAACACCTCGTCGGGCTCGATGAATGCAGTGAATTTCTTGTATCTGGTCCTGTTCAGTCCATATTCATTCTGCAATTCATCCTTCAACGCTTCGCTGTCGTTCATCAAATTTTCCGATACGGCATTGGCAAAGCCTGTCTCGGCAATGGCGCTGTTGAATATGCTGAAGAAGCGGTGCTCCGATATTTGGCTGCTTATTGTTTTATATTCCGGGTTGATGGGCTTGTCTATTATATGTATGATTCCATTTTCAACGTCGTTGTCGCCATCTATAATGGCGGCACAGTTGTTCAGCATTATGTAGAAGCGCTCATCCACCACCTTGTAATTTATAGACAGCGCCCTGTCGCTGAAGTTCCATTTGCCTATTGCCCCTTCGCCGAATTCTGCCGTGCGGTAGTTGCGCTCTATCAGGTGCATACGGGCAATGACGTTTGCCATCGAGTCGCTCAGTTCCTCTACTAGCGGCGAGGTTATCCCTGTATATATTGGCCTTCCGGTCTCTATTGTTGCGTGGTAGATGCTGTCCTGCTCCGCAACGAATCTCTCTATTGCTGCATTGTTGGGAAGGAACAGTGTGTACTGCCCGTATGTGGACAATAGTCCGAAAAGTCCTGCGCGCTCCAATAATGTTATCATGTGCGAATATTTATCACTGCGGTTACGCAGGAAATCTGCAATCGTTTCGCCTGTAAAAGTGTAGCGGTTGCTTTTGTCAATCTCCTCGGTGCAGGCTACGATTGACATGAACAGTGTTAGTATGTAGAGTATTCGTTTCATTTGGTTTACTTTTTGCTGTTCCGTTTTTGGAACTCCCATGCCTCCATTTTTCATTTTGCTCAGAATTTTCTCTATCCGGCAACGTGCGTTTTTACTATCTTACCATGCAAAAACCGTGCCAAAATATTATTGTTTTAATAATCAATGTGTTGCAAATTGTAATGGTGTCCGTTTTCGAACACTGTGTTCGGTTTTGTGCTGCTGTTACTTGCAAAAATATTACATTTTCTTTACTCATAATTACCCCCCCCTGTTTTAATAATTATTAACTATTTGGTGTGTTCGTGTTTTTTGCTCTTTCAGGGGGGGCGTAATAGCCATTCGTTTATTGGCAAATATATATTATAGCCATTTGTTTGTTGATAAATTTCGATAAAAACTCTATTAATGTGGATAAAAACTACCGTATTTCGCCCCTAAATAGCGATTTTCGCCCCATTTAATCTTTTCTATTTATGTTAAACGTGTTTTTTTTGTGAAATGTAACATATCGGGAGCAACTTTATTAAGTAATCCAAATGAATGTGGGTTTGATATAATTATATCTATTTATACAGGTGATAAATGGCGTAAACTCTTTTAGTTTACGGCCGCTTTAACCCTTAATCTTTGATTGCAACAGATGGTTGTTAGTTGTGCTGCTTGCAGTGCCGGATGGGTTTAAAGTTACCAATGCTGGTGTATGTCTATAATATATAAGGTATAGCTTTTTGACAAAAAAAGCCACCCTCGCAACTATAAAAAAGCTGCGAGGGTGGCCTGTAAATGTTCTATTGTAATTGGGATTTTTACAATTTTGCTGCTCCTTCGATGATTTTTACAATGGTCATCATGGCCTTTTCCATCACCTGAACAGAAACAAATTCGTAGCGGCTGTGGAAGTTGATGCCTCCTGCGAACATGTTGGGGCAGGGGAGTCCCATGAATGAGAGCTGAGCTCCGTCTGTTCCACCGCGAATGGGGCGTACCTCAGGGGTGACTCCTGCCTCTTCCATCGCTTTCTGGGCAAGCTCTATGATGTGCATCATGGGTTCAATCTTTTCGCGCATGTTCGAGTACTGACGTTTCACCTCAACGGCAACAGTGCCTGCTCCGTAGATGTCGTTCATCTTTGCTGCAACCTCGTTCATGTATGCCAGTCGTTTTTCGAAAATTTCCTTGTCGTGGTCGCGGATGATATATGATACTTCGGCTTTGTCTACGCCGCCGTTTATGCTCATCAGGTGGTAGAAGCCTTCGTAGCCCTCGGTCTGTTCGGGCGATTCGGCTGCGGGGATTGTCTCTACAATGGCTGTGGCTACGCGCAGCGCATTAAGCATTTTGCCTTTTGCATATCCGGGGTGTACGTTGCGTCCCTGAATGGTGAAGAGGGCGCTGCCGGCATTGAAGTTCTCGAATTCAAGCTCGCCTTCGGCTCCGCCGTCTACGGTGTAGGCCCAGTCGCAGGCAAACAGGGGCACGTTGAAGTTGTGCGCTCCGCGGCCAATCTCTTCGTCGGGGTTGAAGGCTATTCTCACCTTTCCGTGTTTTATTTCGGGGTGTGCCTGAAGGTAGGCTACGGCTGAAATTATTTCGGCAATACCTGCCTTGTCGTCGGCGCCGAGCAGGGTGTGACCGTCTGTCACCACCAGGTCGTTGCCTTTGTATGCTGTCACTTCGGGGAAATCCTTGGTGCTTAGTACTATGCCCTCTTTCTCGCAGAGGGTGATGTCACCGCCGTCGTATGACTGAACTACGCGTGGTTTTACATCCTTGCCGCTGAGGTCGGGGCTGGTGTCGAGGTGAGATATGAAACCTATTGTGGGTATCTCTTTGTCGGTGTTTGCAGGCAGGGTGGCGTAGAGGTAGCCTTTGTCGTCGAGTGTTATTTCGGTGAGTCCCATTTCGCGCAGTTCGTTCTCGAGGTAACGCGCAAATACGAATTGTCCTTCGCTGGTGGGGACTGTTGTGTTGTCGTCGATTGATTCGGTGTCGAATGTCACGTATTTAAGGAAACGTTGCAACATCTTATCTGTGATTTCTTTCATCTTTTTGGGGTTTTTGTGGTTCAATCTCTAAAGGTATTGTTTCCTTTGTAAATGGGCAAGTGTTTTTGTTAATTTAACGTTAGTTTGTGAAGAGATATCTATGATTTCGGCAGTACTTAGTTCTTTGGAAGTGGTCTGTGCTATATCATTGGTAATGATTTTTGAACACTATTGTTAATAGTAGCAGAAGTAATCTAAAACCTATCCACCATCTCCATTGAAAAATAAACAAAACACTCGCGGGGTTGTTATACCATCAACCGGATAACCCGCTGTGTGCGCATGGCTTTGTATTAGTAGAGTGAGAGGCGGGTTATCGCGGTTGTCTAACAAAAAAAGGAAATTATGAAAATAGATAAAATTACAGGGCGGGAGATTATTGATTCTCGTGGTAACCCCACTGTCGAGGTGGAGGTGGTGCTGAAGGACGGAACGCGCGGTGTTGCATCGGTGCCTTCAGGGGCCTCCACCGGTACGAACGAAGCTGTTGAACTGCGTGATGCTGAAGATTCACGTTTCCATGGACGCGGTGTCCTCAGGGCTGTGGAGAATGTCAACAACAGACTGGCACCCATGCTTGTAGGCGAATCGGTGCTTAATCAGCGTGGTATCGACGAGAAGATGCTCGCACTCGATGGAACGAGCAACAAAAGCAACATTGGCGCAAATGCCATTCTTGGAGTTTCGCTTGCGGTAGCCCACGCAGCAGCAAACATGTTGCATCTCCCGCTCTTTCGTTATGTTGGTGGTGTGAACGCTCATGTGATGCCTGTGCCTATGATGAATATTGTCAATGGCGGTTCACATTCGAGCGCTCCCATCGCTTTTCAGGAGTTTATGATTCGCCCTGTCGGTGCTGCCGATTTTCACGAAGCGGTACGTATGGGCTCCGAGGTGTTCCACGAACTTAAACAGTTGATTAAAGCTCGCGGACTCAGCACTGCGGTGGGCGATGAGGGTGGATTCGCTCCCGACTTTAGCGGTGTCGAGGATGTGCTATCTTCCATTGTTGAGGCTATACAGAGGGCAGGATATGTTCCCGGAAAGGATATTAATATTGCACTCGACTGTGCTGCGTCGGAATTTTATGTAAATGGTATTTACGACTATTCGTTGTTCGATAGCTCGGGTGTGCATCGCACAAGTGCTGAACAGGTCGACTATCTCGAAATGCTTGTCAACGACTATCCTGTCGACTCCATCGAGGATGGAATGGCCGAGAACGACTGGGAGGGCTGGGCTCTGCTTACCAAGCGTTTGGGTGGGTGCTGCCAGCTGGTGGGTGACGACCTCTTTGTTACAAACAGCTCTTTCCTTAAACGTGGCATTGCCGAGAGATGTGCTAATGCTATTCTTATAAAACCCAATCAGATTGGTACTCTGACAGAAACCCTCGACACGATAGCTCTTGCTGCACGCAACGGATATTCGATTATTGTCAGCCATCGTTCGGGCGAAACGGAGGATGTCACCATTGCCGAACTTGCTGTTGCTGTCAATGCAGGACAGATAAAAACCGGTTCCATGAGTCGCAGCGAACGAATAGCAAAGTATAATCGCCTGTTGCGTATAGAGGATTTTCTTGGAATTGCGGCCGATTATGGTTGCCACTGATTACAGGAAGGCGTAGTACACTTGATGTTAGCTGCTGCTTAACAAAAAGTCCGTAAATGTCTGTTTTTTCAAAAAAAATATCAAAAAAACACCTTTCGTGTTGAAGTATTGAATGTTTATGATTAAATTTGCACGTTTGAAATCGAAATTTAAACGTAAATTTAATATAACAATGAAAAAATTATTTGTATTAGGACTTGGCTTGTGTGTATTGATGGCTTTCAGCTCATGTAAGTCAAAGAAAGAGAGTGCGTACAAAACAGCTTATGACCAGGCTAAACAGCAGGAGCTTGTACAGGGTAATTCTCAGGCTTCAGACCCCATTGAGATTGCTCCCGTAAACAGCAACACTGCAACTAAGGCCGATGCTTCTTACCGTTCAGAGAAGGTTATCCTCGCAAGCGGTGCAGCAGGTTCACTCAAGGCTTACAGCGTAGTATGCGGCAGTTTCTCTTCAAAGACAAATGCTGATGCTTTGCGTACCAAACTCGTAGGTGAGGGTTACAACGCTCTTGTAGTTCAGAATCCTTCAACAGGTATGTATCGTGTTGTTTGCGGTTCATACGACGACAGACAGCAGGCAGCTGAGGCTCGCGCTCAGTTCAAGGCTAACCACCCCAACGATGCTGACTTCCAGAAAGCATGGTTGCTCTACAACAACTAATAGATTAGTTTTTGAGTTTAAATATGGTAAGGCTGTGTCATTTCTGGCACAGCCTTACTTGTCGGAAACAGTTTCTAACATTATTTTGAATAGTTTGCACTCTGTGAATTTGTTTCGCTCTTCAATTTGAAGTACTTTTGCATGAATATTAATGAAAGGGCGTGTTTTTTTGGAATCCGCCCCGTCTTTTAAGCGTATGGCCAGAATACTTGCAATAGATTATGGAAAAAAACGTACCGGTCTTGCCGTTACGGATGAGTTGCAGATTATAGCCGGTGGGTTGACGACTGTTGCAACCACCGATCTTATAGATTATATACTCGACTACGTGAAGCACGAAAATGTTGAGCGTATAATCGTGGGGCTTCCCAAGAAGATGAACAACGAGTATTCCGAAAATATGGTTCGCATAGAACCGTTCGTGAACCGTTTGCGCAAACTGCTGCCCGATACCCCTGTCGAGTTTTACGACGAACGCTTTACCACGCAGCTGGCACATCAGGTCATTCTTGCTGCGGGGCTGAAAAAGAAGGCACGTCAGAACAAGGCATTGGTGGACGAAATAAGTGCAACCATCATCCTGCAATCTTATCTTGACAGCAGACGTATGCGAATTTTGAATTGAAAATAAATACTATTACTATGATATTACCTATTTATCTCTATGGCCAGCCTGTTCTCAGAAAGGTGGCTACCGATATTGAACCTGATTATCCCGAACTTCAGGAACTCATCAAGAATATGTTCGAAACAATGTGGAATGCCGAGGGTATTGGTCTTGCTGCTCCTCAGATTGGACTTCCCATCCGTCTGGTGGTAATCGACCTCGATCCGTTGGCCGAGGATTATCCCGAATACAAGGAGTTCCGTCGTGTGTATATAAATGCTCACATTGTTGAAACCTCGGAAGAGACCGTTTCAATGGAAGAGGGTTGTCTCAGTGTTCCCGGTATTCACGAGAAGGTTACACGTCCCAAACGCATCAGAGTGCAGTATCTTGACGAGAATATGCAGGAGCATGACGAGTGGGTCGAGGGATTCCTTGCACGCGCCATGCAGCACGAATTTGACCACCTCGAGGGCAAAGTATTTGTTGACCGCCTGACTCCCCTGCGCCGTCAGATGAACAAGAACCGTCTGATGAACCTGTTGCGCGGAAAGGCTCACTGCACATATAAGACCAAGAGAGTTCTGAAATGAAATTGCTGAGAGTACTTGTCATACTTCTCGTTTTAGGCTGTCCCCATTTTCTCAAGGCGCAGCTGAATGCCGACCATGTGATGCTGGTGGGGCGCAATGCGCTCTATTTCGAGGATTATGTACTCTCTATAAAATATTTTAATATGGTGATAGGAGTAAGGCCCAACTACAGCGAGCCTTACTTCTATCGCGCTCTTGCAAAATACAATCTTGACGATTACAAGGGGGCTTCGGACGACCTCACTCTGTCGATAGAGAGAAACCCATATGTGTCGCGTTCCTATCAGCTGCGCGGACTCTGCCGTGTGCTGATGGAGCAGTACGACAGTGCCGAATGTGACTTCCGCAATGCCATACGCTACGAACCCCGGAACGTGGGCGTGTGGAACAACCTTATACTTTCGGCTATGCAGCGCGAACAGTGGGAGAAGGCAGATGCGCTGCTCGATACAGTGGCTATGTTTGCGCCACGAAATACCGACATTCTGATGAAGCGCATGAAGGTCTCCCTGAAACTCGGCGATACAATAGCTGCCCGTAAGTGGGCTGACGAGGCTGTGCGGATAGACCAATATTCGTCGGATGTCTATCAGGCTCGTGCCATGCTCTCGGCGCAGCTCGAAGAGTATCCCTCTGCCGAGGAGGATATGGACCGCGCCATCGATCTTATGCCTGCACGCAGCAACTATTATCTCAATCGCGCTCTAGTGCGTTACTATCGTGAAAATCTTCGCGGAGCAATGGAGGACTATGACATTGCCTTGAATGCCGACCCGAACAATCAGATGGGACATTACAATCGTGGACTTCTGCGCGCGCAGGTGGGCGATGACAATCTTGCTATCGAGGATTTCGACTTTGTGCTTGAACACGATGGCGAAAATACTCTGGCACGTTTCAACAGAGCGCTGCTGCGCGACAAGACCGGCGATTATCGTGGCGCTGTTTCCGATTACTCCATTGTTATTGACGAGTATCCCAATTTCGAATATGGCTACCAATGCCGCGCGGCGGCGCGTCGCAAAATTGGTGACACAAAGGGTGCCAACGAAGATGAAGCATGGCTGCTGAATCGTCAGACCGAGCATTACAGAAATGCCATGAATGGCAAAAAGGCAGACCCCGACACATTGCAGACGGACGATAAGACCCGTAGGGCATCGGACAGAAATGTGAGAAAGTATAATAAGGTGGTTGTAGCCGACGAAGGTGGCGACAGGGAGTATTCGACAGCCTACCGTGGAAAGGTGCAGAATCGCAATGTCGATGTGCGCCTGGAACCTCTTTTTGTTCTCTCCTATTACGAAAAACCGCGCGACGTCGGTAAAGCACTCAACTACTACAAGCCTTTGGCCGACATGAACAGTTGCGGCCTTTTGCCCTATCCGCTGTTGCTGACAAACAGTGAGCGTGCGCTCAGCGAGAGTGAGGTGCAGCGGCATTTTGATGATATAAACCTGCGCTCGAAATATATTGTCGATGACGAGAGCAATATGGCGCACCACATTTCGCGCGCGCTTGACTTTGCACTTGTTCAGGATTTTGCTTCTGCGCTTGACGACCTTACCGAGGCTCTTGCCATGGACGGGGAGTTGTGGCCTGTGTATTTCATGAGGGCAACGGTGCGCTACAAACAACTTGAAATAGAGGAACTCAATCGCTTGCCTTCCGACGATGATGTGTTGTTGCGAAGTGCAAACAAACAGTCGCTCCCGAACCTCGATTATCACCTTGTGCGTAACGACCTTACGCAGGTGATAACTCTTATGCCCGACTTTGCTCATGCCTATTTCAACCGTGGCAATGTGTTTGTGAAGCTGGGCGATTTCAAGTCGGCTGTGGTGGATTACAACGATGCGATAAAAATTGACAACAAATTTGCCGAGGCCTATTTCAATCGAGGACTTACATACATCTATCTTGGTAAAACTGCCGAGGGTATCGCCGACCTGAGCAAAGCCGGCGAATTGGGACTCTACTCGGCATACAACATCATAAAACGCTTCAAAGATAGATGACTGCTTCTTTCGCCGTTGCGAAAGGGTTGATAAATAGCTCTTTTCAGTAAAGAAAAAAATCACTACTTTTTTTCAACTTCAATTTGTTTGCATTATATTTGCAGCTTCAAACTCAAAAGTAACCATAAACTTGTCATACAGACTGTAAAATAATAAAAATTATGATAAAGATAACATTTCCCGATGGCTCCATTCGTGAATATGAAAATGGAACTACCGGATTGCAAATAGCTCAGAGCATCAGTTCGCGCCTTGCCGACGATGTACTTGCATGCAGTGTCAATGGTGAGGTCTGCGACCTTACTATGCCTATCGTGGAAGATTCTACCCTTGTGCTTCACAAGTGGGACGATGCTGAGGCTAAGCGTGCTTTCTGGCACACAAGCGCACACCTTCTTGCCGAGGCATTGCAGGAACTCTATCCCGGAATTCAGTTCGGTATCGGCCCTGCTATTGAGAATGGCTTCTACTACGATGTTGATGCCGGCGATACTGTTATAAAAGAGGAGAACCTTGCTGCAATCGAAAAGAAAATGGCAGAGCTTGCTGCTAAAAAGTCGGAACTCAAACGCGAGGAGATTTCAAAGGAGGATGCTCTCAAGTTCTTCGGCGACAAGGGACAGGAGTACAAATGCGAACTTATCAGCGAACTCGAGGATGGCAGCATCACCACATATACACAGGGTGCATTTACCGACCTCTGCAAAGGTCCCCACATCCCCTCAACTGCTCCCATCAAGGCAATCAAACTTCTTTCTGTTGCCGGTGCATACTGGAGAGGCTGTGAGGATAGAAAGCAGCTCACACGTATCTATGGCGTTTCGTTCCCCAAGAAGAAGATGCTCGACGAGTATCTTGCGCTTCTCGAAGAGGCTAAGAAACGCGACCACCGTAAGATTGGTAAAGAGATGAACCTCTTTATGTTCTCTGAGTCAGTAGGTAAGGGTCTTCCCTTGTGGTTGCCCAAGGGTACCGCGCTTCGTCTGCGTCTCGAGGAGTTCCTCAAACGCATTCAGCGTCGCTTCGGCTACCAGCAGGTGATGAGCCCCCACATCGGTGCAAAACAGCTCTATGTAACATCGGGCCACTATGCTAAGTATGGCAAGGACTCTTTCCAGCCCATCAACACACCCGAGGAGGGCGAAGAGTATCTGTTGAAACCCATGAACTGTCCTCACCACTGTGAGATTTACAAATATATGCCCCGCTCTTATAAAGAGCTTCCTGTACGCCTTGCCGAGTTCGGTACAGTTTACCGTTACGAACAGAGCGGTGAGCTCCACGGACTTACTCGCGTGCGCAGCTTTACACAGGACGACGCACACATCTTCTGCCGCCCCGACCAGGTGAAAGAGGAGTTCCTTGCAGTAATGGACATCATCTTCATCATCTTCAAGGCTCTGAACTTCGAGAATTTCGAGGCACAGATTTCATTGCGCGACCCCAACAACCGCGAAAAATATATCGGTAGCGACGAGAACTGGGATAAGGCCGAGAGTGCAATCGTTGAGGCTTGCCAGGAGAAGGGTCTTAAGGCAAGAATCGAATATGGCGAGGCTGCTTTCTATGGTCCCAAACTCGACTTCATGGTTAAGGACGCCATCGGCCGCCGTTGGCAGTTGGGTACCATCCAGGTAGACTACAACCTCCCCGAGCGTTTCGACCTCGAATATACAGGTGCCGATAACCAGAAGTATCGTCCCATCATGATTCACCGCGCACCCTTCGGCTCTATGGAGCGTTTCGTGGCGGTACTCATCGAGCACACCGGTGGTAAATTCCCCTTGTGGCTCACACCCGACCAGGTGGCAGTGCTTCCCGTCAGCGAGAAGTATAACGAGTATGCCGAGCAGGTTAGCAAATACCTCGACCTTAACGGCGTGCGTGCTATCGTGGACGACAGAAACGAAAAAATCGGTCGCAAGATTCGCGACAACGAAATGAAACGCATCCCCTACATGCTCATTGTTGGTGAAAAAGAGGCTGCAACAGGCGAAGTTTCTGTCAGAAAACAGGGCGAAGGTGACCAGGGAAGCATGAAATTTGAAGATTTTGCAAAAAAAATCACCGAAGAAGTTAATAATATGATAAATAAGTGGTAAATTTGCGCGCTGAATTTATCAAAACATAAAAAGGAACTTATAATTTAATTGATGAAGAACGACAACCTAAAGAACCAGTACCGTGTGAACGAGCAGATTCGCGCACGTGAAGTACGAATTGTCGGTGATGATATTGAGTCAGTGGTATTG